>JBKGHK010000728.1:0-4955 GCA_046520375.1 Pyxidicoccus sp. 3LFB2 | reverse complement strand
ATGACGGTGGCGCGCCGTCGCGGGCCGACATTAATCCCCCCATGCGCGCCTCCCGCCTGCTGCTCTCCTCCCTCGTGGTGCTCGCCCTCTGCGCTTCGGCCTGCCGCAAGAGCCAGGCGCAGGGCACCGCGTCTCCCCAGGACTGCGTCCTGGTGGAGGACGGCTGGGGCGCCGACGGCACCGTGCCCTTCGACGTGGAAGTCATCGCCGAAGGACTGGAGGTGCCCTGGGGCATCGCCTGGCTGCCCGGCGGTGACGCGCTCGTCACCGAGCGTCCCGGCCGCGTGCGCCTGCTCCGGGGTGGCACCGTGCTGCCCACGCCGGTGGCCACCCTCCGCACGACGCACACCGCCGAGGGCGGCCTGCTCGGCATCGCCGTGCACCCGGAGTTCGCCACCAACCGTCAGTTCTACGTGTACGTCACCACCGACGCGAGCGGCCGCGACGAGAACCGGGTGGAGCGTTGGACGCTGTCCCCGGACGGCACGACGGCCACCTTCGACCGCGTCATCTTCGGCGGCATCGCCTCGGCCACGTACCACGACGGCGGGCGCCTGCGCTTCGGGCCGGATGGCATGCTCTACGTGGGCACCGGCGACTCGAGGGACCCGGACCGCTCACAGGACGTGAATGACCCCGCCGGCAAGCTGCTGCGCCTGACGCCGGAGGGGGAGGTGCCCCAGGACAACCCCTTCCCGGGCTCGCCCGCGTACCTCACCGGCATCCGCAACCTCCAGGGCTGGGACTGGAAGGACGCCACCACCCTCTACATCACCGACCACGGCCCCAGCGGCGAGACGATGCGCCGGGGCCATGACGAGGTGAGCCTCGCCCGCCGAGGGGACAACCTGGGCTGGCCCGGCATCTACGCGTGCGAGACGCGCCAGGGCTGGGTGACGCCGTCCATCACCTTCGAGGACGCCCTGCCTCCGGGCGGGGCCGCGCTCTACACCGGCACCGCCATCTCCGAGTGGCGGGGCTCGCTCCTCATCGCCACGCTGGGCTCGGAGCACCTGCAGCGCGTGGAGTTCACCCCGGACAACCCCGCCCGGGTGGCCCGCCACGAGGTCTACCTGCGCGAAACCCACGGCCGCCTGCGCGAGGTCCTCATGGGTCCGGACGGCCACCTCTACGTCACCACCAGTAACTGTGACGGACGCGGGGATTGCGGCCCGGCCAAAGACCGCATCCTCCGCCTGAAGCGCTGAAGGATTCCACCCGGGGCGGGAGCCGCCAACTTCCGCACGGCCCCCCGTGCGCCCAGGCGCCGGTTCTGGAAGACTCCGGGCCGTGCACCTCGAGATGCCTCTGGTCATCGGGTTGATGGTTTCGGCCATCGTCCTGGCCATCGCGGCCAAGCGCGCCCGCCTGCCCTACAACGTCGCGCTGGTGGTGGGAGGCCTCGTCATCTCCATCGGCCACCTGCTGCCGGGCGTTCCCCCCCTCAACCCGGAGCTGGTGTTCCTCGTCTGCCTGCCCGCGCTCCTCTTCGAGGGCGGCATCACCGCGGACCTGTCCGGCATCCGCGCCAACGCGGTGCCCATCCTGCTGCTGTCCACGCTGGGCATGGTGCTGGCCATTGGCGCCACCGGCACGGCGCTGCACTTCGCCGTGGGCCTGCCGGTGTGGTCGGCGATGCTGCTGGGCGCGCTGCTGTCCGTCACGGACACCGTCTCCATCCTCTACGCGTTCCGCCGCGCCCCGGTGCCGCCGCGCCTGTCCGGCGTCGTGCAGGGCGAGAGCCTCTTCAACGACGGCACTGCGCTGGTGGCCTACGCGGCCATCGCCAGCGTGGTGGCGGGGGCGGCGGCGCCGTCGGTGGCCACCATGACGGCCCGGGTGCTGCTGGCCTCGGTGGGCGGCGGCGTGGTGGGGCTGGCGCTGGGGCTGTTGGGCGGCTTCGTCATCCGCCGCATCGAAGACCCGCTGGCCGAAATCATGGTGACGACGGCCGTGGCGCTGGCCTCGTTCGTGGTGGCCGAGCAGCTGCACCTGTCCGGCGCTATCTCCGCCGTCGTCGCCGGCCTGGCCGTGGGCGTCACCCTGCGGCGCGAGGTGGCCCCGCAGAGCCAGGTGGCCATCCACACCTTCTGGGAGTACGCCACCTTCGGGGTGAACACCTTCCTCTTCCTGGCGGTGGGGCTCACCACGAAGCCGGAGACGTTGAGCGGCTACGTGCCGGAGACGCTGCTGGCGGTGGCCTCCGTCTTCGCCGGGCGCGCGGTGGGCGTCTACATCCCCTTCCTCCTGCTGCGCTGG
This sequence comes from Pyxidicoccus sp. 3LFB2, assembly GCA_046520375.1. GTDB lineage: Bacteria > Myxococcota > Myxococcia > Myxococcales > Myxococcaceae > Myxococcus. The sequence continues at coordinate 2,696 of JBKGHK010000728.1, read as the reverse complement.
CTGCGCCCCACCGAGGGCATGCCGCTGCGCTGGCAGCACGTGTTCGTCCTGGGCAACATCAAGGGCGCGCTGTCCATCGGCCTGGCGCTGGGCCTCCCGGCGGCCACGCCCGGGCGCGAGAAGCTGGTGGCCATCGCCTTCGGTGTCACGCTGGTGTCGCTGGTGGGCCAGGGGCTGATGCTCACCCAGGTGCTCAAGTGGCTGGGCCTCTTCCAGGAGGACGCGGTGGCCCTCACCATGGCCGAGCAGCGCGGGCGCCTCATCGCCAGCCGCGCGGCGCACCAGGAGCTGGAGGTGCTGCACGAGCAGGGCCTGTTGCCCCGCGCCGCGTATGACCACCTGCGCAGCGAGTACCAGGTCAACATCGCCCGCGCCGAGCGCGAGCTGCGGCGGCTCAACGAGCAGCACCTGACGCAGGGGGCCAGGGACCTCATCTCCATGCGCCGACGGCTCATCGACGCGGAGCGCACGGCGCTGCAGGGCGCGCGGCGCAACGGGCTCATCCCCGAGGCCACGGCGGAGCACATGCTGGCGCAGCTGGATGAGCGGACGCTGTCCCTGGAGAAGGTGCTGCACGGCGACACAACGGACGCGGGCCACGGGAGGAAGGCGTCGTGAGAATCGTCATCGCGGGTGGAGGCCGGGTGGGCAGCGTGCTGGCGGCGCGGCTGGTGGCCGAGCAGCACACCGTCACCGTCATCGAGCGGGACGCCGCCCTCTGCAACCGCATCTTCGAGGAGGTGGGCGCGGTGACGGTGTGCGGCGACGCCACCAACCCCCGGGTGTTGGAGGCGGCGGGCATCGCCTCGGCGGACGTGGCGGCGGGGGTGCTGGCGCGCGACTCGGAGAACCTGGCCTTCGCCATGCTGGTGCGCAGCACGTCCGGTGCGCGCGTCATGGTGCGCATGCTGGACACGAGCTACCGCGAGGCGTACCGGCTGGCGGGCGTGAAGGAGCTGGTGGCGGAGGCCGAGGTGGTGGTGGCGAAGATGACCACGGCCATCGACTTCCCGCAGGTGGCGGGCACGCTGCCTTTGGGAGACGGGGACACGCTGCTCTTCGAGCTGGCGCTCCCGATGCGCGCCCGGGTGGCGGGGCAGACGGTGGCGCTGGTGCGTGGCACGCCGGGCTTCCCGCGCGAGTGCGTCTTCATCGGCGTGGTGGACCCGCAGGGCCGCGCGACGCTGCCGGAGGGGAGCACGGTGCTGCGGGCGGGGCACACCGTCATCATGGTGTCGCGGCGCTCACAGCTGGCGGCGGCGGTGGAGTTCCTCAGCGCCGAGCCCGTGGCGGGCGTGGGCGTGGGCTCCGTGCTGGCGGCCACGCTGCGCAAGGTGGACTTCCTGGCGCCGCTCAACGACGAGGAGCTGGAGGCGGTGGCGCGCGGCGCCGAGCACATCCAGCGTCCGCCCGGCACGGAGCTGTTCCGGCAGGGCGAGGCGGGCGAGACGTTCTACGTGGTGCTGTCCGGCGAAGTGCAGCTCAAGGACGCGTCGGCGCAGGTGGTGGCGACGGTGAAGCCCGGAGGCTTCTTCGGCGAGCTGGCACTGCTGACGGGCGAGCCACGCACCGCCACGGCGGTGACGACCACCGCGTGCGAGCTGGCCGCGGTGGGCCGCCAGGACTTCCGCGGCGTCGTCATGGCGAACCCGTCCGTGGCCCTGGAGATGAGCCGCATCCTGGGGGAGCGCCTGTCTCGGGCGCAGGGCGGCAAGCCGCAGCAGAAGCGGCGGGGGCTCTTCGGCCGGTAGGCGCGGGCGCTCAGCCGCCCAGCGTCCGCAGCAGCCGCTCCGCCTGCTCCCGCACGGTGCCGGTGCCACGGGCGAACGCCTGCTTCGCGTGGCGGACACAGGCCGCCTTGTCCGTGGGGAACCACGCCACCGCCATGTTGAGGTGCGTGCCCGCGTCCTCCGGGTGCGCCTCCAGCACGCGCTCCAGCACGGGCAGGGCGCGGTCGTTGGCCTCGTCCTGCAGGAAGAGCATGGCCAGGTCATTGGCGGGCCCCAGCTCCGTGGGCACCAGCGCCACGGCCTCCTCCAGCCGCTTCCGGGCGAGCCCCCGCTCCTGCAGCGCGAGGTGCACCTGGGACAGCGCCTGCAGGGCCTGCCAGCTGCCGGGGGCCAGGCGCACGACTTCCTCGAAGAGCGCCTGCGACTCCCGGAACGCACCGGCGCTCATCATCGCCAGTCCGTGCAGGTACACGTAGTTGACGTTGGCGGGCACCAGCTGCCGCAGCTCCATCGCCGTGCGCTTCGCCGCCTCGGGGTTCCCCGCCGTCAGGTACAGCTTGAAGAGGTCCTCCAGCACGGTGCGTTTGATGCCGCCCTGCGCCTTGTCCAGCGCCAGGGTGGCGCCTGGATGGCCAACCCGAGCGCGCCCTGCAGGGCATGCGCGCGCGACAGCATCAGCAGCGGCATGGGCTCCTGCGGCGCGCCCTCCGCCGCGTGGTGAAAGTGGACCGCCGCGCCTCCCACGTCTCCCTGCTGGAGGCAGATGCGGCCCAGCTCGAAGTGCACGTGCGCGCTGCCGGGCGCCACCTGGAGCGCGGACTCGTACGCCGCCCGCGCGCCGGCCAGGTCGCCCCTGTCGAGCAGCAGGCCGCCCAGGTTGAAGCGCTCGAAGTAGCCGGCGGTGGGGGCCGCGGCCAGCGCCTTGAGGGACTCCAGCGCCTCGGCGTCGCCGGCCTGGGCGCGCAG
>JBKGHK010000727.1:0-4975 GCA_046520375.1 Pyxidicoccus sp. 3LFB2 | reverse complement strand
TCCAGCGTGCGCAGGTGGCGCTCACCGAGACGGCGCGCGCGGCCGGGGTGCCGCTGCGCTTGTTCCATGGCCGGGGCGAGTCCGTGGCCCGTGGCGGAGGCCCGGCGCAGGAGGCCATCCTCGCGCTGCCTCCGGGCGCGGTGGCCGGCGGGTACAAGGCGACGGAGCAGGGCGAGGCGCTGGACCACAAGTACGCGCGCCCGGAGCTGGCGCGGCGCACGCTGGAGCTCATCCTCGGCGGCGTGCTGCTGCACACGCTGGACGCGCAGCCTCGCCCCTCACCGGAGGACGAGAGCACCTTCCGCGCCGTGTTCGACACGCTGGCGGAGACGGGCCGGCGCGAGTACCGCGCGCTGGTGTGGGAGGACCCGAAGTTCCTGGAGCTGTTCACCGCGGCCACGCCGGTGGAGGAGATTGGCTCGCTGCCCATCGGCTCGCGCCCCAGCAAGCGCAAGGCGGGAGGCCTGGAGACGCTGCGCGCCATTCCCTGGGTGTTCGCCTGGACGCAGAACCGGGCCATCATTCCGGGCTGGTACGGCGTGGGCTCGGCGCTGGAGGCGTACGGGAAGGAGGAGGGCGGGGCGGCGATGCTCAAGCGCATGTACCGCGAGTGGCCCTTCTTCCGCGCCGTCATCGACAACGTCACCATGGTGCTGGCGAAGTCGGACATGGCGATTGCCGGGCGCTACGCGAAGCTGGCTCCCGCGTCCACGCGCCCGCTGTGGCGGCGCATCCAGCAGGAGCACCGGCGCACGCGCAAGCAGGTGAAGCGCCTCACCGGGGAGCTGCGGCTGCTCGACAACAACCCGCAGCTGCAGCGCAGCATCTCCCTGCGCAACCCCTACGTGGACCCCATGTCCTTCCTCCAGGTGGAGCTGCTCAAGCGCAAGCGCGAGGGCCAGGCCGAGTGTGACAGGCCCCTGTTGCTCACGCTCAACGGCATCGCCGCCGGCATGCGGAACACGGGGTAGGCTGGCCCGAGGGTCAGCGAGGAGGACGGGATGGCCAGGGACTCATTCAGCGTGGTGGAGGTCAACCCCAAGCACGGCTTCGCGCGGCTGCGCCCGGACGTGGGCGAGGGGCTCTTGCATGCGCCGCTCTACCCCGACGAGGACTCCGGGGAGCCGCCCATGCAGCTGCGCGCCGGAGACCGCGTGCTGGGGCAGCGGCGCGGCCAGTCCGTGTCCGAGGTGGCGTGGGTGTCCCGCACCGAGCCGCCCTACGAGCTGGTGGAGCGGATGGGCGAGCTGCTCGCGAAGCTGGAGCGGTGGGAGGTGCGCATCCCCGCCACCGCCTTCGACCTGGCCGAGCACCACTGGCGCGAGAGCCGCGAGGACCCGCTGCGCCTGGAGCTGCTCGCGCAGCTGCCCTCCTTCTTCGACTGGGAGCTGGCCCACCCGTACGAGGACGCCTCGTTGCTGGAGCGGCTGGAGGCGGCGATGCAGCCGTACCTGCCGGGCTTCCAGGTGCAGCCGATGAAGGGGCGCGCCGCCTTCCGGGTGCAGCCGGGAGACACCGAGGTGGAGGCGGGGGAGGGGAGCCGAGAGGCCCCGGGCCCCACCTTCGCTCCGCTGCTCCTGCGGGTGAATGCCCTGCTGGAGGAAGCGGGGGCTCCCGTGCGCTGGGTGCCCAACGAGGACGACTGGCTGCTGGCGCCCCCGGCCCTGGCCGAGCTGCTGGTGCTGCACGGCGTGCTCGGCCCCCGGCAGGGCTGAGGGCTACAGCCCGCCCCGCTCGCGCAGGGTGCGCACCACTTCCTCGGCCATGACCTTGTGGCCGTCGGCGCTGGGGTGGATGCCGTCGGCGACCAGCCCCTCCAGGAAGAGGTGCACGTTGTCGGGCCGCCGCGTCACGGCCTCCAGGTCGATGAGGTCCGTGCCGGTGCCGCCCTGGCGCAGCCAGTCGTTGAAGGACACCCGCTGCGTCTTCACCACCGTGTACGGGCTGTGGTTCGACTTCTCCTTGGGCAGCAGGGTGCTCACCCAGACGCGGCAGAAGGGGCGCAGCCGCTCCACCATCCGCAGCATCCGCGTCTGAATCTGTCCCAGCGCCCCGTCGTCGCCCAAGTCGTTGGTGCCCAGCAGCAGCAGGCAGTCGGTGATGCCCTGGAGCGCCAGCACCTCGCCATCGAGATACTCCAGCGCGTCATAGAAGCCCTGGCCGCTGACGCCCGCGTTCACCACCGGCACGCCAAGCTGGGCCTCCACCAGCGCCGGCCACGCGTTGCGCGCGTCGTTCTTCATGTCGATGTAGCCCTCGGTGATGCTGTCCCCGAGCGCCACGAAGGCCCGCCCCGTGGGGCCCTCCACGTCCACGGTGGCCACGGCCACGGCGCGCTCGAAGGACTCGCCGCCCAGCGCCCCCGGCACCGCCGAGTGGGCCCCGGAGCGCGCGAAGCTGCCGGGGAACGCGTCGATGGCGCTCGCCGCCAGCGAGCCCCGCACCTCGAAGCTGATGGCCAGGTCGTCGCGGAACGCCACCGGGAAGTCCACCGGGTCCGACGTCACCAGCGTGCGCGCCCCCACGGTGAAGCCCGTCTTCCCGCCGAAGGTGAGCGACACCGGCATGGACGCCAGCGCCCCGTCGGTGCCCGCCTTCGCCACCGTGGCCCGCTGCAGCGTCAGGTTTCCATCACCCGCGCGGAACGTCACCCGCAGCTTCCCGCCTTCGCGCGCCACCGGGACGCGCATGCGGAACGTGGTGATGCTCCCCACGTCATGGGACCAGCGCAGCGCCTGGTGGAAGCCGGGCTGGAATGCATTGCCCGGCGGAGGCTGGGCCGGAGGCGGCGTTGCGCGCACCCGGCGTTCATCGTTCAACACCAGCGCGGGCGCCACCTCCAGTGGCGCCGCCGGTTCGGACTCCACGGACGCGGGAGCGCTCGTGTCCGTCGGAGGCGTCTCCACTGAGAGCTCTCCGGTGGTGCTGTCCGCACACGCCAGCAGCACACTCCCCGCGCAAACCAACCCCCCGAGCCACGCCCGCCACACTCGCATCCGCACGCCCTCCCCGGGCTAGAGGATGCTCACACCCGACCGCCGTGACGAGCCGGTTGCCGTGGGAGCGGCACCGCGTCACGCACGCTTGCCCAGTCGCTCTCCGTTCGGGTGAGGGGCATGCCGTTGAGCGCCGGACATTGCTTGCATGGCCCGCGCGGACGGTCAGAGGTTGAAGCCCACGTTTCCGACGGAGATGCTCGGTCCGAAGATGAAGGACCAGCGGCTGGAGGGGACGACGCGGTCCGTGGTGGGGGCTCCATTCGTCCGCCGGGTGATGTCGCCGCGGAACTCGCGCGCCACCCAGGCCTGGGCGCCCACGGCGGCTCCCGGGCCAATGGGGACGCGCAGGCCCAGGCCGGCGACCACGGCCAGCGTCGGGGGGAACTGGATGTCGCCCGACTGCGGCACGAGGCCCAGCCCCATCAGCCCGAGCTCGATGCCCAGCAGCCGCTCCTGGCCCTCGTTGTTGAGCAGCGCGAGGCGGGACACCACGCCGAAGTTGATGGCCAGCTGCCCGGTGGGCTCCGTGGCGCGGTAGAGGCCCGCGGGAATGGCGGCCGTCGTGTAGAGCCGGAAGAGGCCGCCACGGACGATGGCCGTCCACTGGGCGGAAGGCAGGCCCGTGCGGTCCGTCGCGCTCAGGGCGTAGCGGGCTTCATCCGCGACATGAGACACCTGCACGAGGATGCGGTCGTACTGCGCCAGGCTCCCCGGAATGGGGATGACGCGCTCGTCCCCGCTGGGCCGCAGGAACATGCGCTGCTCCACCCCGCTCTCGCCCCGCGTGGAGCCGTCCGGCCGGGTGACGGAGATGCGCAGGACGACCTCCTGGTTGCCCTCCTGGGGCGTCAGGCGCTCGCGGTGGATGACGACGCGGCAGGTGTTGCGCATCTCGTAGGGGATGCGGTGGGGCCGGCTGGGGGCCAGCACCTCGTCCTTGCCCTGCTTGTCCGCGCAGACGAAGGCGAAGAGGTTCTCGATTTTCGCGGGCACGCTGGCCTCGCGCACCAGCCGCTGGACGCGCTCGTCGACGAGGGCCAGGTCCGTGGTGGCCAGCTCCGCCGGCAGCGTCGGCAGGTGGTAGCCGAAGCGCAGCGCCACGAAGCCTCCCGCCGTCGCCTCGCCCTGGACGAGCGGAAGGGTGTCCCGCATCGTGACGCCGTAGGCGCCGCCCAGGGCATGCAGCACGAAGCGGCCCCGCTCCGTCGCCGCCGCGACGCGGACCTCGGCGGGGCGGTTGGTGGGGATGAAGTCGATGGGGCCATGGCCGGGCAGCTCGAGCGTGGCGCGAGGGGCGGGCAGGGGCACCGTCTTCGCCGTGTCCGACGCCACCACCGTCCCATCCTGGCGCGACGTCAGCGCGGTGATGGTGACCTGCGGGTCCTGCGTGCCACCCGTGCGCAGCAGCACATAGGTGCCCTCCGCCGTCTTCACCACGCGCTCCGGGCGGGCCCGCTGGTTGTTGACGGTCCACACCAGGGTGCGCGGGTCATGCGCGCAGACCGGGTCCAACCTCGCCACCAGCGCCGAGTCCTCCACGCCCCGCAGCACCGTGCCCTCCACGGTGGTGAGGGGACAGGCGAGGACGGGCAGCGTCGCGGACACCGTCTGTTCGAGCGCGTCCCCCCGGGCGAACAGCACGCGGGGGGTGAGCCGCACGCGCAGGGTGATGGTGGCGTCCACGCCGGGGACGTTGCGGACGAAGATGACGCCGTCGCCCACCTCGCACCGCGCCAGCCCGCAGTCGACGGTGGCAATCGCCTCGGCATGGCTGACGGCCACGGTGCCCGGCCCCTTCGACACGTCGATGCCGCTGGAGCGGACGAGCGGCTGGGTGAGGACGACGCGGCCGGGGCGCAGGCGCAGGGACTCCGGGTCCACCACGCTCCCGTTGGCGTCGTACGTCGTCACCTCCGGGCCCCGCCGGCCGTGCGGGGGCACCCAGTACAGGGCCGCGTCCACGGGCAGCCCCTGTG
>JBKGHK010000726.1:0-4984 GCA_046520375.1 Pyxidicoccus sp. 3LFB2 | reverse complement strand
CGCTGGGCCGGGCGGGCTGAGGCGGTGTCGCCAGGTAGGGCGTCGCCTCCGGGCGGCGACTGACGCTTGAGCGCCGCCCGCAGGCGATGCAGGGCGCGTCGGCCGGAGCTTCAGCGCCGCCCGTAGGACCGGCCGGGGACGAACAGCGCGAGGAAGAAGATGCCCAGCGCGAGCCCCCCGAGCCGCGTCCACCCGTGGCCGTAGCGCCAGAGGCCCACGGGCACGGCAATGAGCACTGCCACCGTCAGCAGCTTCGCGAGGGGAGGCTGGATGAGCGCCAGCAGCGCGGTGCCCACCGTGGAGTGCTGGGAGAAGACGCGCATCCAGCGGTACGAGCCTTCCTCCGCGCGCAGCTGCGCCAGCTGGCTGGCGAAGTGCTCCGCCGCCTCCCGCTTCCGGGCCTCGGCCTGACGCAGCGCCTCGGCTTCGTCTTCAATCGTCCGGCTCAGCCCCTGCTTCCGCTCCTGCCAGAGGCGCTCGTTGAACTCGAGCTGCTCGGGCGTCCCCAGGTCCGCGCCGCACACCGCGCACGCCTGGGCGAAGCGGCCATTCTCCGACTCGCACCGCATGCAGCGGGGAAAGCGCCGCGCGTCGCCCTCGGGGCGGTCCGCGAGTGCCACTGGCGGCTGGGCCTTGAAGCGCTCCAGGTGGGCCTCGGGGACGCCGGCGTCCTGCGTCTCCTTGCGCTCCTGCGGGTCCTCGAAGCGGCCCCCGCTCTGCACCGGGGAGGCCGTGTCCGACTCCGGGCGCTCGGTGCGAGGGCGCTCCAGGTGGAGGAAGCGTGAGAGCTTGGGCGTCGTCATCGCGGGCTCCCGATGGCGGTGGACGAGGCCGGGCGCGCGCGGCCCCGGGCCCACTCGCGCTGCCGGCCAATCTCGTCGCGCATCGTCACCGACAGGGGGAAGGTGTCCTGGATGACGCGCACCAGGTGCTGCTGGCCCAGCTCCTTCCCCTCGGCGAAGGCCTCGTACAGCCCGGCGATGACCGCCTGCTCTATCTCCGCGCCGCTGAAGCCCTGGGTGAGCGCGGCCAGCTCGTCCAGGCCGAAGGCCGAGGGCTCGCGCTTGCGGCGCTGCAGGTGGATGCGGAAGATGTCCTTGCGCTCGGCCTGCTCGGGCAGGTCGATGAAGAAGATTTCGTCGAAGCGCCCCTTGCGGAGCACCTCGGGTGGCAGGCCGTCGATGCGGTTGGCGGTGGCCACCACGAAGACGGGCGCCGTCTTCTCCTGGAGCCAGGTGAGCAGCGTGCCGAACACGCGCGCCGACACGCCGCTGTCCCCCGAACTGGAGGACGCCACGCCCGACAGGCCCTTCTCGATTTCGTCCACCCACAGCACCACCGGCGCCACGCCCTCCGCCACGCGGATGGCCTTGCGCAGGTTCTCCTCGGACGAGCCAATCAGCCCGCTGAAGATGCGGCCCATGTCCAGGCGCAACAGTGGCAGATTCCAATGCGCGGAGACGGCCTTCGCGGTGAGGCTCTTGCCGCAGCCCTGCACGCCCAGCAGCAGCAGGCCCCGGGGCTCGGGCAGGCCGAACTGGCGGGCGCGCTCCCCGAAGGCGGCGGTGCGCTGGGTCAGCCAGGCCTTGAGGTTGCTCAGCCCGCCCACGTTCCCCAGGCTCTCCTCGGGCGGGTAGTACTCGAGCAACCCGCTCTTGCGAATCACCTGCCGCTTCTCGTCCTGGATGCGCTTGATGTCCTCGGGCCCCAGCTTCCCGTCGGCGGCGATGGCCTTGGCGAAGGCGTTCTCCGCCTCGGACAGCGTCAGCCCGAGCGCCGCCTTGATGAGCTGGTCCGCGTGCTCGCGCGACAGCTCGATGGTGGCCTTGTTGTTGCGGCGCACCAGCGCGACGATTTCCCGCAGCAGCCGCATCAAGTCGTTGTACCCGGGCATGGGCACGTCGATGACGGAGACTTCCTTCTCCAGCTCGATGGGGATGTTGAGCGTGGGGGACAGGAGGACGACGGTGGTGAAGGTGCTCTTGAGGAAGTGGGCCAGCTCGCGCAGCGCGCGCACCACGCCCTTCTCCTCCAGGTAGGGATGGAAGTCCTTGAGCACCACCAGCGCGGGCTCGCCCAGCTTCTCGATGGCGGCCAGCGCGTCCACGGGGTTGCGCGTGTCCTCGGGCAGGGGCGCGGTGCGGGACGTGCCCAGGCTGCGCAGGCCCCGGGTGATGGACCAGGTGAAGAGCGCCTTGCCGTGCGCGCGGGCCAGCTCGGCGAGGATGGCGTCCACCCGGTGCTCTTCCCAGGACACGAGGTAGAGGAGCGGGTAGCGGGCCCGCACGAGGATGTCGAGCTCCTCGAGCCAGGGCTCGGCGAGGCGGGAGGCTCGGGCGGCGTCTGGGGGAATGGACGACATGTCGGCTCGCGGGGCGCTACGTCAGGGGGCCATCACGCAACGAATGCGGGCGCGGCGCAAGGTGGGTGCCCCCTGGGTAAGCGGGTAGGGCCCCGGGCGAAAGCGGATGGGTGCTGAACAGGCGGGGGAGCGGCGTGCCGCACCCTGGCCTGAAGCTGGAGGCGGGCTCGCTGAACCGCTTCACCGCCGCGTCGTCATGCCCCCGGGCGCGATTCCAGGGGGACCCGCCGGCCCTGCTCCTCGGACAGCATGGCCGCGGCCATGACTTCCTGCACCGTGGCGCCTTCCTCCAGCGTGGCCAGCCCGTCACGCGGCCCGCCTCGCAGCACGTCGAGGAAGCGGCGCGCGCCCTCCACGTGGGCCTGCGCCCAGGGCTCGCGCTCACCGGGCCGTGGCTCCGCACCCGGGGCGACGTCCTTCCACGTGCCGTGCTCGAAGCCACGCACCGGGGACAGGCACCAGCCTCCACGCGACGGCACATAGCCGCCGGAGAAGCCGGCCTCCCAGCCGCGTCCCAGCAACGTCCAGCCACCGTGGATGCCCGGCTCCGGGCACGCCGCATGGGTGAGCACCAGCACCGCGCCCGTGGACAGGCCCACGTGCAGCGCCGCCGTGTGGACGGGCCGGCCGGACAGCGACGCCTGCACCCAGACGGGCGGGGCCCCCGCGAGCCACAGCGCCGCGTCGATGACATGGGACATTCCGCCCCAGTCCCCGGACGCGCCGAGCAGGGGGCCGGTGTCTCCCTCATCCGAGGCGAAGCCGTTGCGCAGCGTGAGGGCGAGGTGGCGCACCGGCCGCTCCGCGAGCCACGCCTTCAGCGCGCGCACCGGAGGCAGCATGCGGTAGGGGAAGTTCACCGCGCTCGGGCTCGTGGTGGAGCGGGCGTGGGCCACCAGCGCTCGGGCCTCGTCGACGGTGCGGGTCAGCGGCTTCTCGCAGAGGACGGGGCGGCCCGCGCTCAGCGCTGCTTCCATGTGGGCCCGGTGGACTCCGTCGGGCGAGGCCACCACCACCGCGTCCACGGCGGCGCACAGCTCGCGCAGGTCCGTGGTGGCCAGGGGAATGCCCTCACGCGCCGCCACCGCGCGGGTGTTGTCCGGGTTCTGCCCGCAGAGGGCCGCCACCTCCGCGCCCGCCGCGCGGAAGGCCCCCACGTGCATGAGGCCCCACTTCGTCCCGATGACTCCGATGCGCACCATGGCCGCGAGCCTGCCAGAGCCCACAGCCGAGCGCGCGTCACATCCAGCGCACCGAGAACCGTCGCAGCCCGTCGCCCGTCGTGACTTTCGCCTCGGTGACAATCTTCCCGAAGCCCATCAGCAGCCCCCGGAAGGTGCCCAACAGCAGCGAGCTGGGCAGGCGTGACGCCGTCTCCAGCTCCGCCGCCAGGGGCATGAAGGCCACGGTCCGTGTGGAGTCCACCGGAGGCAGGTCCTTCACCATGCCGCGCAGGAGCGCGTCGAAGTCACCGAAGACCTTCTCCACCGAGTCGAAGCCCAGCGAGCGCGCCAGCGGCAGCATGCGCATCGCCGAGCGCTGGGCAATGGCCTCCACCGCCCGGTCTCCCAGCGCCGCCTGGAACTCGCCCGTCATGCGGACGTAGTCCTCCCAGGCGTACCAGATGTCGTCGCGCATGCTGTTGATGCGCACCTGCTGGGCGGGGAAGCGCGAGGAGGCCGCGGTCATCGAGCCGAGGATGGCCTTGAACCAGGCCCCCTGAATCTCTCCGGACATACGAGCCTCCTGCGGCGGTAGGGCAGACGTCGTGACCCCTTGATTGTACACGCGAGAGGGCACGAAGCGGGGGCACCGGCGGTCCACGCCTCCGCGGACCCTCCGACATCGGACCGCGCGTGAAGTGGGCGACGCTCCCGGGCCGTCGACGCGGCGCTTCCGTTCCCCGGCGGATGCCGCGCCCGTGCGGCGCAGGACATCCGGGCACCTGTCCCGACTTCCCCGCTACACGGGAAGACGCACCTGGACGCGCGTGCCGCCAGGCTCGGAGAGCACGCGGAGGTCTCCGCCGTGGCGCTCGACGATGCGGCGGCTGACGTCCAGTCCCAGGCCCGCCGCCTCGGGCTTCGTGCTGAAGAAGGGCTCGAAGACGCGCGGCATGAGGTCCTTCGGAATGCCCGGCCCGTCATCCGAGACTTCCACCACCACGCGCGAGGCTTCCGTCCAGGTGCGCAGGCGCACGCGTCCGCCGCCCTCGCCCAGCGCCTGCACCGCGTTGAGCACCAGCTGCGTCCACACCTCTTCCAGCGCGCCGTCCTCCGCCTTCAGCCGCGGCAGGCTCCGCTCGAACTGGCGCTCCACGGTGATGTGGCCGCCCGACAGCCGGTGGCTCAGCGCCGACAGCGTGTGCTCCAGGCTGTCATGCAGGTCCACCTCCTGCGCCGGCATCGGGTCCAGGAAGCTGTAGGCCTTCATCGCCTCCACCAGCGTCGAGACGCGCGAGGTGCCGCGCTCCACCTCGGCCAGCAGCACGTCGCCCGTCACCGCCGCCACCAGCCACGCGAGCACATCACCCAGCAGCGCCTCGCCCACCCGCGTGGACACCGACTCCAGCCACGCCACGTCCAGCCCCGAGGCCACCAGGACGGGCGCGGCCTCCCAGGC
>JBKGHK010000725.1:0-4985 GCA_046520375.1 Pyxidicoccus sp. 3LFB2 | reverse complement strand
GAGCCACCGCGCGAGCTGCTCCGGCGGCACACCCACCCCCCGGGCCCGCCGGTGCCGCTCCCGCTCCGGGTCGGCGTCGGCGAACACCTCCCGCCAGTGGGGCGGCTCGCCATCCGCGGACTCCTGCACCAGGAGCACGCACGTGCGGGCCAGCGAGGGGACCAGCAGGTGCGCCACCGCGTCGAGCGTCACCTCGAAGTCCAGGGAGGAGGCCAGCCGGCGGCTGGTGTCCGACAGCAGCCGCAGGGCCTCTTCCGCCCGCTTGCGTTCGGTGATGTCGGTGGCGATTCCGCACACCGCGTGGATGACCCCGGTGGCGTCCCGCAGTGGGAACTTCTGCACCAGGTAGGTGTGCAGCCCCTCCGGGCCGGGGTAGACCGCCTCGGACTCGCAGGTGGCGTTCGTCTCCAGCACGTGACGGTCCCCCTCCCGGAAGCGCTCCGCCAGCTCCGGGGAGAACAGGTCCTCGTCGGTCCGTCCCAGCAGCGACTCGCGCTCGTGGATGCCGAGGACCTCCGCGAACCGGCGATTGATGCTGAGGAAGCGCCCCTGCAGGTCCTTCACGAAGATGAGGGCCTGCGAGGACTCGACCAGGGAGCTGACAATCTGCATCTGTCCCGCGCGGTGCGCCGACTCGAGCAGCCGTGCCTGGGTCTTCCGCAGCGCTTCCTCGGCGCGCCTCCGCGGGGTGATGTCGACCACCGTGCCTTCGATGAGGTCCCGGTCCGCGCTCCGGCTCGCCGAGAGCGCCAGCCAGCGAGGTCCTTCCTTCCCGCCGGAGAGCTCGAACTCGTACTCCCGCACCGCGCCCCCCGTGGCGAGCTGCTCGCGGAGCGGTGCCGCCGCCTCGCCGAGCACGTCATCCAGCCACTGGCCTTCGAGCGCGGAGGCCTCCGCCTTGTCGAACAGGTTCGCCGCCAGCCGGTTGGCGCGGACGAAGCGGCCGCCGGACACCTGCCACAGCCCCACGAGCGCACCCTCGAACAGGGCCCGGTGCATCTCCTCGCTCCGTCGGACGGTCCGGACCGACACATCGAGCGGAAGCACGACGCGGTGGTACACGAACAGTAGGAGCACGGCGAACAGGCCCAGGCCCGCCAGCAGGGTCGCCCCTTGCAGCCCGCGCAGCCGCTCCAGCGTCTGGTCACTGCGCTGCTGGAGCCGGGCCACGTACCGGTCGGTCTGCTCGACGAGCTCGCTCGACTTCTTCTGGATGGTGTCGATGTGCGGGTTGCCCGTCAGCTCGCTGCGCTCGGCGCGGAGCGCCATGACCCCCGCGTGCTCCAGCGCCTGGAAGTCTTCGGTGAGGGCCCTGAGCGGGCCGATGATGTCCGGGTCCCGCATCACGGGGAGGGAGACCGGGTGTCCTCCCATCTCCAGGGTTCCCCCCTCGAGCAGGGCCCGCACGCGCTCGGAGAACTGCTGGGCGGTCAGCTGCGCCGCGGCGCGCTCCTCCAGGAGCAGGGGCCAGTCCCGCTGGGACAGCCCCACCAGGGCCAGGTTCGTCTCCCGCGTGTACCGCTCGGCCAGCATCCGGAGCGAGCCCGCGACGTTGAGCATGGCGGCATCCGCGCGCTTGGCCCGGGAGACCTCGGCCATGAGTGCCTGGGACACGCCCAGGAAGAGCAGGAAGAGGGAGAGCAGCCCGGCGATTCGCAGCATCAATCCGGACCGCAGCCGTGCCAGGTCTCCCCCGAACCGCATGGTGTTCCTCACCGGAGGCTCAGGAACCCGGCCCGCTGTGCGAGCGCATGGCGTCGGCGGATTCCATCGTAATGGGCGTCCGTCACGGGCTCGAAGCGGCTGAGCAGCGCCTCGTCGAGAATCCGGCGCCCCTCCGCATCCTCGTGCATGTGGGTCAGCGCGAAGCCCATGCGCTGTCGGAGCTCGGGCGCCATCTTCGTCGAGACCACCACCGGGGGAATCGCCTCGGGCCCCAGTGACAGCACCACCCGGACCTGGCCGGCGAAGCCGAAGTTCTTCTCCCGGTCGAAGTCGAGCACCAGGCTGTCGACGAAGCTCGCGTCGGCCTCCCCGCTCGCCACCATCCGGATGGACTCCTCATGCGAGCCCGAGCGGAGGACCTTCCCGAAGAAGCCCTGCTTGAGCCCGCGCTCGATGAGGAAGGAGCGGGGCATGTTGTAGCCGGAGTTCGAGCTCTCCTCGTTGTAGACGAGCGTCGCGCCCTTCAGGTCCTCGAACCGGCGGAAGCGGCTGTCGCTCCGGACGATGAGGTCGGAGAAATAGACGGGCTCGTTTCCGTAGCGGGGGGCCTTCATCACCGGCGCGGCCAGCACCTCGACGGTGGGGTCGGGCCGGTCACGCTTGAGCACATAGGGGTAGCCGCAGATGAAGCCCACATCCACGGCGCCGTCGTCGATCATCTCGCTGATGGTGCCGTACGAGAAGCCGCTCACGAACTCGACCTGCTGGCCAAGCTGCCTCGCGAGCCAGTCCCCCAGCTTCGAGTAGACCCCGATGCCCGACTCGGACACGAACGCCGCGCTCATCGCGATACGGATGGGCGGCCCGGGAAGCGCCTGCTCGTGAGGCTCCGCCTCCGGCGCTGGAGCGGTCGGCTTCCCGGCGGCAGCCGAGAGGGTTCCCGGGGCCTCCCCCCCGGTACACCCGGGGAGCAGGCCACACCCCAGCAGCCACAGCGCCAGCAGCCCCATGACGAATCGCGACATCACCTTCCCCCCGTATCAGGGGAAACATCGTCACAGCGGACACTTCTGCCGAGGGCGCAGAAAGCGGTCGACCGCTTCCGTGGCCTGTTCTCCTCCGGTGCCCGTCTTCGCTGGCGCCCGCCGGGGGATGCCGCTACGACAGGCGCCCGCTCACCTTCCAGGAGGCATACGCATGGCCAGAATCACGCTGAAGGGCAATCCCATCAACACCCAGGGCAGCCTGCCCGCCGTGGGCAGCGCAGCGCCGGATGCCACGCTCACGGGGCTGGACCTCGCGGACAAGAAGCTCTCGTCCATCCCGGGCAGGCGCGTGCTCAACATCTTTCCCAGCATCGACACCGGGGTGTGCGCGACGTCGGTGCGCACCTTCAACAAGCGGGCGACGGAGAAGCCGAACGTCACCGTCATCAACGTCTCCATGGACCTGCCGTTCGCGCTCAAGCGCTTCTGCGGCGCCGAGGGCATCGAGAAGGCGCTGAGCTTCTCGGGCTTCCGTGGCGACTTCGGCAAGCAGTACGGCGTCACCATCCAGGACGGTGGAATGGCCGGGCTCTACTCGCGCGCCGTCGTGGTCCTCGACGAGGGCGGCAAGGTGCTCCACGCCGAGCAGGTGCCCGAGATTGCCCAGGAGCCCGACTACGAGGCGGCGCTCTCGAAGCTGTAGTCGCACGACGAAGAAGGCCCCGGCGCGGGAAGCACCGGGGCCTTCGGGGGATGCCGTGTCGCGAGCCGACTAGATGCCGGGGATGATCTTCTTGGCGGCGTCGCCGAAGCCGCCCAGCACGTCCTCGGCCAGCTCACCGGCCTTGCCGCCCAGGTCACCAATCACGCCCAGGGCGTCCTTCGCCGCGTCGAAGCCGGCGTCGGCCAGGTTCTTCAGCTTGCCCACGGTGTACTCGGCCACGTCACCGCCCAGGGTGCCCAGCTCCTGCAGCGCCTCGATGCCCTCCTCACCCAGGCCCTCGAGGCCGTCGACCACCGCCTTCGCGCCGTCGGACATGCCGTCGGCCCAGGCCTTCGCCACGTCCTTCATGGCGCCGACCCCGTCCTTGAGCAGCTCGGTGGCGGCGTCCTTCGCCCACTCCGCCCCGGCGTCGACTCCGCGGGAGATGGCCTCGGCCGCCTTCTTCGCCGCCTCGCCCGTGGTCTTCGCGACGTCCTTGAGCGCCTCTTGCGCCTTCTCGGCCGCGGCCTCCGCGAGCTCGCCGGTGCCCTTGGCCAGGTCCTCCAGCTTCTCCACGCCCGCCTCGCCGAGGTTCTTCAGCGCCTCGACGGCCTCGCCGGCGAACTCGGCGAACTTTCCGCCGGCCTCCTTGATGACATCCCAGGCCTTCTCGGCGAGCTTCCCGCCCTGCTCCAGGCCCCACTTGGCCATCTCGAAGGACTCCTTCGGGCCGTAGTGGGCGACCATGTGGGCGATGCCGGCGGGGCCGGTGGCGACCGCGGAGGCGAGGTTGACGCCCTTCACCCAGTCCGGCGCCTCGTACTCCTTGCCCTGCTGCTGGGCCTGCTCCATCTTGGCCTTCTCGGAGCTCAGGCCGATGTCGACGGCGAGCTCCGCCACGCCGAGCAGCGCGCCGGCCGCCAGGTCCACGCCGATGCCGACACCCGTCGCGTCGAGGATGAGGCCGCCCACCGCGTCCAGCGCGTTGAGCTTGGCGCCCGTCGCCGCCAGGAAGCTCAGGTCCTTGTTCTTGGAGTAGAGGTCGGCGGACTCCTTGGTGAGCTTCGCCGCGTCGTAGAGGCCGGGCAGCGCGCCCAGGCCCGGGACGATCTTGCTCAGGTTCTTCAGGACCTTGCCGGCGACCTCACCGGTGACGTTGACGCCCATCTTCCCGAGCAGGCCGCTCATCATGTCCAGGCCCTGCGAGAGCGCCTTGCCGAGCTGGCCGACGGTGCGGCCGTCCATGTGCTCCAGCAGCGGGCTGGCCACCTTCATCACGTTCTTGATGATGGAGCTGTCGGCCTTGCCGGCGAACTTCGCGAGCTGGGCGATGCCGTCCGCGTCCATGTTCTTCGTGAGCTTCACGAAGGCATCCAGCTCCCCGCCGTCCAGGTGCTTCACCGTCTTGGCCAGGTCGTCCAGCGCGCCGTCCTTGTTGACGAGCTTGCTGAACTCGGAGGCGTCCAGCCCCTTGAGGCTCTTGGCGAGCTTGTTGGCGTCGGCCCCGTCCAGGCCGTCGAGGGACGTAAGGACCTTGTCGAGGTCTCCCGGAGACTTCGCCAGCTTGAGCGCCTCACCGAGGTGGTCGGTGGTGGCGTCCAGCGGCATCTTCCCGGACAGCTTGAAGAGCT
>JBKGHK010000724.1:0-4993 GCA_046520375.1 Pyxidicoccus sp. 3LFB2 | reverse complement strand
GGAGGAGGTCACCCTCCACGCGGGCTCCCGGGCGCGGCGTCGGTTCGTGGCCCATGCGGGAGGAGGCTCCCTCCACTTGGGCTCCCGGCGCGGCGCAGGTCAGCGGTCGATGCGGAACTTCACCACGACGCCCGCGTGGTCCGAGGGCCAGAGGCCGGACTCCGTGCGGTCCGACAGCTCGTCGCCCACGACCTCGGCGGAGAGGGGCTCGAGGCCGTCCCCGTCATGGAGGACCAGGTCGATGCGCTCGTCGAAGCCCTCGGTCGTGGTGTCGTTCACCCTGTCGCCGACGCAGCAGGTGAAGCCGTTACCCGTGCCCACCGTCGTCCACGCATCGGTGAGGCCCGCCGAGCCGGTGAAGATTCCATAGGCCGGCGTCGGAGAGCCCGGGCCGGTGTTGAGGTCCCCCACCAGGACGAGCGGCCGGGGATAGCCCGCGAGGATGCCCGCCAGCTCGTTGGCCTGCGCCTCGTTGGCGGGCATCAGCCCCTCCAGGTGCGAGTTCACGAAGGTGAAGCGCGCTCCGTCCACCGTCGCCTCCACCTTGGTGAAGCCGCGCTTGAAGGTGACCGACGCGCCTCCCACGGGCACCTGCTGGTTGTGGGTGTAGTTCTGCTGCACCACCCCTGAAATCTGCACGTCTCCTCGCGCCAGGATGACGTCGTAGTCCGTGAGGCGGATGTCGGTGAGGTCCGTCGCGTTGCCGGACAGCGCGGCCGGAAGCTCGGAGTCCGCGTTCGTCACCTTCGCGGCGACGCGGTAGTCCAACCCGCGCGCCTCCAGCTCTTCGAGCAGGATGGCGAGGAAGTCGTACGTGATGTCCTGCGCATCCGGCAGCGGATACGCGCGGAAGTCACTCGGGTACTGGGTCCGATAGAGGGACACCTCCTGAAGGCCGACCAGCGCGGGATTGGCCGCCTGGACTTCATCCGCGAGCGCCTTCGCGCGCGCCGGGAAGTCCGTGGCCTGCACCGTTGCGTAGAGCTGTGCGGCAATTCCCGGGACCTGCTCGAAGGACTGGGCCGTGGCGAGCAGGAAGATGTTGCCGCCCAGGTACACGTTCCGGGTCATCACCGCCGCCTCCGTCGAGCCCGTTTCATCTCCAGGCGCGTCGTCATCGTCACAGGCGGTCAGGGACAGCACGGCGCACCCGAGCAGCGGTGCCAGCAGGCGGAGAGGGCGTGAGGACATTGGGGCTCCTGGGGGGAGGGAGGGCGCAGTGTGCCATGCCCGAAGCGCCGCGAGGCCAGCCCAGGCGCCGAGGCGCGCTCCACTGCGCGGCCAGTCCACACTCCGCGCTCAGAGCCTCATGGGGCCGAGCTGGTGGGGCACCGGAACGCTTCCTCCGGCAGGTGGCAGCGCCAGGGGGCGCAGCGCCCGTCGCGCCAGGTCATGAAGCACAGCTGCGGGGACAACACCCCCACCTGCGGCAGCGGCAGGGAGACGACGAGGGGCCCGGGGTGGAGCGGGTGCGCCCGGGTGGACACTCCCGCCATGGCGCGGCGCGCCACCCCGTCACGCCATTGCCCTTCGTGTCCGCTTCCTCCACCATGCGCGCGGAGGTGGAACATGAATCAGGATTCAAGTCGAAGCGCGCTGGTGACGGGCGCGGCCAACGGTATCGGCCTCGCGGTGGCGGAGAGCCTGGCATCCCAGGGTGTGCGCGTGTTGCTGGCGGACCTCGACGAGGCGGCGGGCACCGCGGCGGCGCGGCGGCTCCCCGGCGCCCGGTTCCAACGGGCCGACGTGTCGTCCCGTGAGGACTGCCGCGCGCTGGTGGCGCACGCCGAGCGGGAGTGGGGACGGCTGGACATCCTCGTCAACAACGCCGGCCTCCAGCACGTGTCCCCGGTGGAGGAGTTCCCCGAGGACCGCTGGGAGCAGCTCATCCGCATCATGCTCGTCGGCCCGTTCCTGCTGACGCGCTACGCCCTGCCGCTGATGTATGCCCGGAAGTGGGGGCGCATCATCAACGTGTCCTCGCTCCACGGGCTGGTGGCCTCGCCGTACAAGTCCGCGTACGTCTCCGCCAAGCATGGGCTCATGGGCCTGACGAAGACGGTGGCCCTCGAGGCCGCGGACAAGGGCGTCACCGTCAATGCCGTGTGCCCCAGCTATGTCCGCACGCCCCTGGTGGAGAAGCAGATTGCCGACCAGGCGCGCGTCCACGGAATCACGGAGACGGAGGTGGTGGAGAAGATCATGCTCGCCCCCGCCGCCGTGAAGCGGCTCCTCGAGCCCTCCGAGGTCGCCGCCTACATCGCCTTCCTGTGCTCGGACGCCGCGGCCGGCATCACCGGGGCGGCACAGGTGATGGACTGCGGCTGGACGGCTCGCTGAGCACGTCCGGACCTGGGCCCGGGCTCGCGGGTGGGGCCTCGGTCAGCGTCTCGCGGAACGTCTCCGCCGACAGGTAGACGGAGACGAGGGTGACGACCGCCAGCGCCACCATGTAGAGCGACACCGGCCAGGCCTGGCCCTCCGAGCGCGCCAGCAGCGCGGTGGCCACCACCGGCGACAGGCCTCCGGCGAACACCGACGCCAGCTGGTAGCCCAGGGACGCGCCGCTGTAGCGCACGCGGGTGCCGAACAGCTCGGAGAAGAAGCTCGCCTGCGGGCCGTACATCGCCGCGTGCGCGATGATGCCCAGGCAGATGGCCAGCCAGATGAGCCCCGTCTCCTTCGTGTCCAGCAGCCAGAAGAAGGGGAAGGCCATCAGCCCGCAGCCCACCGCGCCCGCCAGGTACACCGGCCGGCGGCCCAGCTTGTCCGACAGCGCGCCGAACGCGGGAATCGCCACCAGGTGCACGGCCATCGCAATCAGCACCCCGTTGAGGAAGGTGGAGCGCGGCAGCTTCAGCCGCTCGGTGCCGTACGAGAGGACGAACGTGGTGATGATGTAGAAGAAGCCGTTCTCCGCGAAGCGCGCCCCCATCGCCAGGAGGATCTGCTTCGGGTAGTTGCGAATCGCGTCCAGCACGGGGATGCGCGGGGCGGGCTCCTCCGGCTTGCGGTGCTGGAACACCGGGGACTCGGCCACCTTCAGCCGGATGAACACCCCCATCCCAATCAGCAGCGAGCTGAGCAGGAAGGGGATGCGCCAGCCCCAGGCGAGGAAGTCCGCCTCGGGCAGGCGCGAGAAGACGGAGAACACCGCCGTCGCCAGCAGCATCCCCGCCGGTGCGCCCATCTGCGGCCAGCTTCCATAGAAGCCCCGGCGGTGGGCGGGCGCGTGCTCCACCGCCATCAGCACCGCGCCGCCCCACTCACCGCCCAGGCCGAAGCCCTGCACCAGCCGGAGCACCACGAGCAGCGCCGGCGCCCAGACGCCCAGCGTGTCGTAGGTGGGCAAGAGCCCCACCGCGAAGGTGGCCACGCCCATCAGCATCAGCGTGGCGCTGAGCATGGCCTTGCGGCCGAGCTTGTCGCCGTAGTGGCCGAACACCACCCCGCCCAGGGGCCGCGCGACGAAGCCGACGGCGAAGGTGCCGAAGGCCGCCATCGTCCCCGTGAGCGGGTCGAAGGAGGGGAAGAACAGGCGGTTGAACACCAGCGCCGCCGCCGTCCCGTAGAGGAAGAAGTCGTACCACTCGATGGCCGTGCCAATGAAGCTCGCCACCGCCACCTTGAAGATGGAG
Source organism: Pyxidicoccus sp. 3LFB2 (assembly GCA_046520375.1). Classification (GTDB taxonomy): domain Bacteria; phylum Myxococcota; class Myxococcia; order Myxococcales; family Myxococcaceae; genus Myxococcus. The sequence continues at coordinate 1,355 of JBKGHK010000724.1, read as the reverse complement.
TCCTGCCGCGCCTGCGTGGGTTCCATGCCTTCCCCTCCCGAGTCCGACGGGTGTGCGGAGTTGAGTCCCGCGGAAACGTCTACAGCAGCAGGCGGAGCGTCGCGAAGTACGAGTTGTCCTTCTCGTCCCGCTGGCCGTCCTGCTTCTTCTGGTAGCGGGCGTAGCGGGCCCCGAGCGCCACGTCCTCGGTGAACCAGTAGGTGCCACCGACGTTCAGGTAGAACTGCGTGGTGCGGGTGATGGGCTCGCTGGCGGGGGTGTTGCCCGTGGGCGCCACGAAGGTGGGCGAGCTGTCAGCGATTCGCGCGAACTGCACGCCAATGCCCGAGCGGCCCTGGACGTTGACGTCCACACCGGCCGACAGGGACGTGGCCGAGTATTGGGTGGACAGCAGCTGGTCCGCGAAGCCCGGGGTGGCGTTGGCCACGTCGTTCTGCACGCGGGCGAGGTTGAAGAACGGGGTGATGAAGAGGGGGATGCCCACATTGGTGTGCAGCTTCAGCAGCACGTTGCCGCGCAGGTTGTTGCCGCGCAGCAGCGGGTCCGTGCGGGACGTCGTCTGGTAGTTCACGTCGAACACCTGGGCCATGGCCTTGGCCTCGAACAGCTCGTTCGAGTAGGTGACGGACGGGCTGATGACCTGGAAGTGCAGGTCGTCATCGGGCTGGCCGTTGCGGTAGTTGCCCAGGGGCCGCTCCCAGAACCGGCTGCCACCGCCAAACGTGCCGCCCACCTGGAACGAGCTGGACGTGCTCAGCGGGTTGGCCGCGGTGTAGCCCAGGCCCACGCGGAAGCCGTTCCAGTCATACGCCGCCTGCGCGCCCTGGCCCCGGTTGAAGCCGCTGTAGAGGAGGGGGTCTCGCGTGTACTTGTCCGCCAGCAGCGTGTCCGCAACGTGCGTGGAGAGGAAGTCCACGCTGGCCGGGTCGACGATGATGCCGGCCTCCAGGGTGGCGCCCCAGCGCTGCAGGCGGATGACCTGGTCCCGGACGCTGAAGGACGCGGTGCCCTCCCAGACGCCCGAGCCGTGCGCGCGGATGTTGCGCTCGAACTCGCTCTTGAAGGAGACGTACTGGCCCAGCCGGCCCTCGAAGCCGAAGCGCGTGAGGGCCAGCGTCGTCGCCCGGCTCTCGCGGGCGCGGTTGAGCGTCTGGATGAGGTTCTCCACGTGGATGCCGCCCGCGAGCGCGAGGACGGGCTTCACGTAGAACGACTCGTTGCCCACCGCGATGCGCGGCCTCACGGTGGGGGGCGGACGGGAGTCGACCACCTCGGACGTGCCCGCCATCTCCTCGGCGGTGACGGGCTTCTCGGCCGGCTCGGCCTGCGCGGCCGCCGGAGCCTCGCTGGCGGGG
>JBKGHK010000723.1:0-5011 GCA_046520375.1 Pyxidicoccus sp. 3LFB2 | reverse complement strand
GTCCACCCAGTGCGGCTGCAGGAGGCCGAAGTTGTCCCGGCCGGTGCCCTCGGCGGGGCCCACGACGACGCGGTGGGTCTCCGGCTCCAGGCGCTGGACGTAGCGCGCCTCGCCGCCGCCCAGGTTGAGCCCCTTGCGCTGGCCCACGGTGTAGCGGTGGATGCCCTGGTGCGTGCCGAGCACCTGGCCCTCGGTGTCGACAATCTCGCCCGCGGGCTGGGGCCCGGCGACCTTCTCCACGAAGCCGGCGTAGTCGCCGTCGGGCACGAAGCAGATCTCCATGCTCTCGGGCTTCTGGCTGGTGACGAGGCCATGGCGCTCGGCGACGGCGCGGACCTCGGCCTTCGTCAGGTGGCCCACGGGGAAGACGATGTCGCGCAGCTCGTCCTGGCCCAGCGTGAAGAGGAAGTAGCTCTGGTCCTTCGCGGTGTCGACGGCGCGGCGCAGGACGTAGCGGCCCTCCACCTCCTCCACGCGCGCGTAGTGGCCGGTGGCCAGGCGGGCGCCGAGCGCACGGGCGCGCTTGAGGAGGAAGTTGAACTTCACGTCGCGGTTGCAGGCGACACAGGGGATGGGCGTCTTGCCCCCGAGGTAGGACTGGACGAAGGGGTTGATGACGCGGTCCTGGAAGATCTCCTCCGCGTTGGCCACGTAGAAGGGAATCCCCAGCGACTGGGCCACGGCCCGCGCATCATCGATGTCGTCCGGGCTGCAGCAGCTCCCACACTTCGCCTTGCCCTCGTAGGACCAGACGCGCAGGGTGATGCCGATGACCTCATGGCCCTGCTCCTTGAGCAGGGCGGCGGCGGCCGAGGAATCCACCCCGCCGCTCATGGCTACGACGACTCGCATGGTGCTCCTTCCTACACGCCCTGACGCCCGGGCGCACGCGGCAGGACGCCCGGGCGGCCCCTTTCCCGACATGCGCCCTCCGAACGTGGCGAGGGCCCCGGGCCTGCTCCCCTGCTCTACCCCCAGCGGGCCGGGCTTCGGCACAGGCCCACCCGGCTCGTGCCTCAACGGACTGGTTCAGCGCCAGGAGGCAGCCTGAGGGTCTCCAGCCCCCCAGCGGGCCGGGCTCTAGCGCCCGGAGCGGGCCTGCCAGTCCTTCAGCCGGGCCTTCAGCGTGTCGGCCGTGTTCAGGCCGGGGTCATCGAGCACGGACTCCACCAGGAAGCGGGTGGCCTCGCCGACGATGGGGGACGGCCCCACGCCCAGGGTGGCCATGATGTCGCCACCCGTGAGCGCCAGCTCCTTCGCGCTCAGCGGAGGCTTCGCGGCGGCGAGGGCCTCCAGCCGGGTGAAGAGCGCTTCGACCTCGGCCAGCCGGTCCGGCGCGCGGACCTGGACGCGGGCGCGGGCGACGGCCATCAACTGCGGCAGCTGCGGCGGGCCCACCCGGGCCAGGAGCCTGCGGAGCGCGGGGTCTGACTCCCCCACCCGGGCCTCCAGCTTCGCGTGCTCCACGAGGAGCGCGACGAGGTCGGCGGACTTGTTGGGGAACTTGAGCCGCAGGCCGATGTCCCGCGCCGGGGTGCGCTCCACCAGGTCCGCGAGCAGCGTGGCGAGGCGGACCTCGATTTCCAGGGGAGCCGCCTGCACGGCGGCGCGAGCCAGGCGCGCGGCCTCGGCGTCGGCACGGGCCACCTCGGGGAGGAACACATCGAGCAGCCCGGTCTCCGCGAGCAGCACCAGTCCGCCCTCCGCCCGCGGAGACAGGAGCAGCTTGGTCAGCTCGTCGCGTACGCGCTCCAGGGCCACCTTGCGGAAGACGCTGAGCGTGGCGGGGATGGCGTCGCGGGTGCTGGCGTCGAGCGAGAAGCCGAGCACCGCGGCGAAGCGCACCGCGCGCATGGGGCGCAGGCCGTCCTCGGAGAAGCGCTCCAGGGCCGAACCCACGCAGCGGATGAGCTGGGCGTGCAGGTCCGCCTGCCCGCCGAAGGGGTCCACCAGCTCGCGGTCGAGCGGGTTGTACGCCATGGCGTTGATGGTGAAGTCGCGGCGGCTCAGGTCCTTGACGATGTCGCGCTCGAAGGCGACGGAGCTGGGACGGCGGCCGTCGAGGTAGTCCCCTTCCGAGCGGAACGTCGTCACCTCCACGTGGGTGCCGCCCTGCACGACGGTGACGGTGCCGTGCTGGATGCCGGTGGGGATGACCTTCCGGAAGGCGCGCTGGACCTCCTCGGGCAGCGCGCTGGTGGCCACGTCGAAGTCCTTCGGGGGCACCAGGCGCACCATGTCCCGGACGCAGCCGCCCACGAGGTACACGGCATGGTTCAGCTCGCGCAGCCGGGCAATGACGTCGAGCACCGGCCGGGGGATGTCGGCGTTGTGGAGGTTGGCAATCATCGGCGCGGGCTGTTGTATCCGTCCCCTCTCCAGGTTGCCAACCCTCAGGCCCCCTCGCGAGCACCGTCCGGCACCGCCGCGCCGGCAGCTCCTGGAGCTGCCGGCGCGAACTGCCTCAGCAGGTTCCGCCGCAGGTGAAGTACACGCACGACTCGTAGTTATCCATGCACAGGGCCCGGCAGTCGAAGTCGGGGCCGCAGTTCGTGACACAGCTCCTGCGCTGGCTCTCACACGTGCCACAGCAGGTCAGGGCCGCGGAACCCTCGACCTCCGCCGCGGCCTCCAGGCTGCTGGAGACCTCGACGGGCGCCTGCGCCTCCTCGGCGCCCATCTGCTCGCTGGAACCACACCCCACGGCGGCCAGCAACAACGCACCCATCATCACAAAGCGATACATGATGCCTCCTGGATTGAACGACGTTTCGCCAGACACCCCGGCGCGACTGCAAGCACTCACGAATCCAGCGGGAAAAGATGTTTGGAGTAGCGCTGCATTCAATGAATGACAGACGCCCCCTTCCCGCTGTCCGGAAGCTCCGGCGAGCAAGCAGGTACCGCGCGCAGGGTGATGGCGGCGTGACGGCTTGGGGCTGGTGCTCGCGAAAGTCTGGCGTCAGTATGGAAAACCCGTTTCGTCGTTTGGACGGGCACCTGCGCGGCCGGCGCGGGCCAACCTCACAAAGGAGTTCGCGGTGAGCCGGTCGGAGTGGAGTGCGCAGGTCCTGGGACTGGCCCAGCTGATGGGGCCCCAGGGACAGCGGGTGAGACTGGAGCGACGGGTTGCCGCGCTGCTGGCCTGGCTGGGGCTGGAGGGCCCCTCGCCCAAGTTTCCCCTGGCGTGCATGCTGTGGCCCGACTCGCCCCCCGCAACCGTCCGCAACAACATGCGCCAGCTCCTGCGCCGACTGCGGCTGGCGTCGGGGGGCGTGGAGTTGGTGGAAGCGGACGCCGACCGCCTCGCCCTGTCTCCCCTGCTCCAGCTGGACCTCGCGAGCCTGAAGGCCGCCGCCACGGAGAACGCCCCCGCGCGCGTCCTCGAAGCCCTGCGGCCCGGAGGTGGAGGCCCGCTGCTGTCCGGGTTCGACTTCGATGATTGTGAGGAGCTGGCGCGCTGGCTGGATGGGGCCCGCGCCGCGGTGGAGGGTTGGGTTCGCAAGGCGCGCGAGGCGGAAATCCAGCGCCACCTGGCCGACAGCGACTGGTCTCCCGCGCTCGCCCTGGCGCAGGACTGGGTGCAGCAGGAGCCCGAGTCCGAGCAGGCCGGCCGGCACCTCATCCGCTTGCACTATCTCCAGGGAGACCGTGGCGCGGCGCTCGCGGCCTTCGAGCGGCTGCGCACCACGCTCTCGCATGACCTCGGTGTCGCCCCCATGCCGGACACGCTGGCGCTGGTCCGGCTCATCGAGAAGGGCACGCAGGTGGTCCCGCCTGCCCCCGTCCCCCGCCCCACGCTGCCCGTGTCGGTGCTGCGTCCGCCGGTGCTGGCGGGCCGCGAGGCCGTCTGGCGGGAGCTCCAGGAGGGCTTCGATGCGAAGCAGGTCATCTTCATCACCGGCCTCCCGGGCAGCGGCAAGTCACGCCTCGCCGAGGAGTTCGCGGCCGCGCAGGGCCGGTGGACGCGCAGCGAGGCCCGGCCGGGAGACCCGGACGTCCCCTTCGCCTCGCAGGCGCGCGCCTTCCGCGCGCAGATGGCCCGCCGGCCCGACGTGAAGCTGCCGGACCGGCTGCGGGCGGAGCTGTCGCGCTTCATCCCCGAGCTGGGCGACTCGCGGCCGGTGCCTCCGCTCCTGTCCGAGGCCGACGAGCTGCGCTTCTTCGAGGCCAATGCGGAAGCGCTGGCCCTGTTGGTCGAGGGCGAGGACGTCGTCGTCGCGGATGACGTGCAGTACTGGGACAATCCCAGCGCCCGGCTGTCGATGTACGCCTGGACGCGGATGCTCGGGGCCGGGGCCCAGGGCGTCCGACTGCCGTGCTTCATCGACTGCTACCGCCGGGGCGAGCTTCCCGCCTACTCCGAGGCCAACATCCGCAAGCTCGTGGATGTGGGGGTGGGCCGCGTCATCGACCTGGAGCCGCTCTCCCTCGACGGCGTCCGCCAACTGCTGGCGGGCCTGGAGCTGCCCGGTGCGGAGGCCCACACGGAGGCGCTGACCCGGTACACGGGCGGCAATCCGCTCTACATCGTCGAGACGGTGAAGCACCTCATCGAGACGGACTCACTGCACAAGGACTGGCCGCAGCGCCTGCCCCCTCCGGGACGGGTGGGCCCGCTCATCCAACGACGCCTGGAGCGCCTCTCTCCGCTGGCCCTGCAGATTGCGCAGCTGGCCGCCCGGGCGGGCTCGCACTTCCGCGTGGGGCTCGTGGCCGAGGCGCTGGAGGTGAGCGCCACCTCGGTTCACGCGGCGCTCTCCGAGCTGGAAGCCACGCAGCTGCTGGTGGGCGAGCGCTTCAGTCATGACTTGGTGCAGGAGGCGGTGCAGGCCGCCATCGGCAAGGCCTCCGGCAGCTTCCTGCACGGCCGGCTCGCGGCGGTCTTCGAGCGCGAGCGCGCGCCCGCCAACCTGCTGGCCCACCACTGGAGGGAGGCGGGGCAGGAAGCCCGGGCCCTGCCCTACCTGTTCGCGGCGGCCCAGGCGGACGAGGAGCTGATGCTCCTGAA
>JBKGHK010000722.1:0-5019 GCA_046520375.1 Pyxidicoccus sp. 3LFB2 | reverse complement strand
CCAGGCCCACCGCGGCCGGCACCCCCGTGAGCCACGTGACGAAGAAGGCCCCGAGCAGCACGCCGGGCCAGCGCGACGGCCCGCACACCACCAGCGCCGCCAGCGCCACGCCGGTGGGAGGCCACACGGGACTGACGTTGCCGCCCACGGTGGCCAGGGAGAGGCCCAGCCGGCCGGCCGCGAAATACACGACGGCCAGGGCCAGCACCTCGGCGAGAGGCCTGACGTTGAACGCGCGTGCGCTGACTCGGAGCAGCCCGAAAATCACCCATCCCCCCAGGTACCGCCCGACTGCTGGCGGGTACCTACGGCCGCCATGCTAACCGGGTCCGCCGGGCCATTGCACCTGCCCCTCGGACGTCAGGCAGGCAACCGTCCAGGAGCCGATAACCGGGCCCTGCAATGGGTCCGGGTGGGGTGCGTACAAAGAGGCAAGGAGGTTGAACCCAAACGATGTCGCGTCCCGGAATCGCAGCCCTGCTGTCCTTCCTGCTCCCCGGTCTGGGTCAGATCTACAACGGGGACATTCTCCGCGGGGTCTTCTGGCTCATCATCACCCCGGGTGCCTGGATTGGTACCGGTGGGTGCCTGGGCTGGGTGTGCCACATCATCGCCGCCGCCACCGCCCACAGCCGGGCGGAGGACAAGGAGAAATACCGCGTCACAGTCGTGTAGCGGCGCGGGCCGGCCTCCAGCGGGGCGCCGGCCCGTGCCGGCTTCAGAAGGGGGACGCCGGCCCGCGGCGTCCCTCCCGCCGTCCCTCACGGCGCGTCATCCTCTTGGCTCCTGGATTCACGGGCTGTAGGGTTTCGCCCATGACCCAGCCCACTACGCAGAAGAGCGAGAAGCAGCCCGAGGTCGACTGGTACCTGGAGTCCCTCGTCCACATCGTCACGGCGTCGAAGGTGTCCATGGGTGTGACGCTGTCGGTGGGAGGCACGGTCATCACCGGGCAGCTCATCAGCGGCAAGGAGTTCCTGGAGCTGTCCGCCGGCCAGGTGTCCGACGTGTTCAAGCGCCTGGGGGTGTCCGAGGAGAGCGCGAAGAGCATCAAGGAGAGCTTCTCCAACCCGGCCCAGAAGCTGTACCGCGAGGAGGCGGACCCGCAGCCCACCGGCTATGGCTACATCCACCTGAAGAACGCGCGCATCGTCGCCGGGGCGTCGTCCCACACGCTGGGGGGCTCCATCTGGCGCAGCCGCCTGTCGGCCGTGGATGGCTTCTCGCTGGGCGAGCTGACGCAGGCGCCCTGACGCGCGACACGCACCGCCTGGAAGCACCCGGGCCCGGCCGCCGGTGGGAAGCCTCCCACGGCGCCGGGCCCTTTCATTTCCGCGGGGCGCTACGGCTGCTGGAAGAACGCCTCCGGGAAGGCGTCCGTCGGCTCGCTGTCGACGAAGTCCCGGTTCTCCACCTCCACGGGCGTGGCCGTGGCGGTCGTCTGGTTCTCGATGAGGTCCTTCACGAAGCCGGTGAACTGGGTGCCCGCGTCGGTGCCCGCATCGGAGTCCGTGCCGGCGTCGACGCCCGCGTCACGGGGCGTGGACGGGAAGGGACCGAAGCCCGGCTTGTCGTTCAGGTCGTCGTTGTGGCACCCCGTGTAGGCCAGGGCCGACCCGAGGGCCAGGATGCAGGCCAGTGCTCTGAGCGTGCCCATGGACTCAGGTCCCGTCGCCGTTGGCGCCCGGGTTGGGCGTGCGCAGGTAGGGGAAGGTCGTGTCGAACTGCGACGCGTCCTGGAGCACGGCGTCGTGGAACGGGATGTTGCGCGACGGCGCCTGCGTGTCGTTGGCCAGCAGGTAGCCCATGGACACGCGCAGGGCGATGTCCACCACGTCGTCACCGGGACGGCGGCCGTTGGGGAAGCCCGCCACGTCGCAGCCGGTGCGGGTGGTGTCGAGCGCGCCGTTGAAGAAGCAGGCCGCGGCGCCCAGGTTGTTCTGGCCCGCCCGGGCCGTGGCCGGCAGGTCGGTGTTGAGCCGCTGCATCTCCGCCGTGGAGCCGTTGGCGTTGACGCCCGTCACGCCGGTGAGGAAGGCCGCCACCAGGTCCGTGCGGGGGAACACGGTGGGCGCCCTCACGCCGGCCTCGGTGAAGAGGACCTCCAAGAGCGCGGGCAGCGTGGGGTGCGTGACGTAGTCGGCGAACTGGCCGTCGTCCTTGGGCTCGCTGGCGTTGAAGAGGTTCTTGTCCTTGAGGCCGATGACGACCTCGTTGACCAGCGGCATGCCCAGGCGGCTCACCTGCGTCCACGCGCGCCCTCGCGGGCCGGGCGGGCGAAGGTGGCCTCGGGTTGAGGGCGCGCGCCTGGCGCACGCTCGCCGTGGTCCACCCGCCGATGACGGGCTGGGTGCCCGCCTTGAGGCAGGAGATGGGGACCTCCATCGCCAGCGTGGTGACGTTCTTCTTCGCCAGCGGGTTGGGCACCGCGTCGCGGTTGGCGGCGTCGGCGATGACGGAGGCGGGCGCGTTCACCAGGTCGAAGATGGGACCGAGGTTGACGGCGAAGGGCTCCTTGCGCTGCCCCACGAACACCTTCGCCGGGCCGGTGCAGCCGGGGATGTTCACGGAGTAGATGTGCTGCTCCGCGTACGCCCTGTAGGCGGCGGCGTCCCCGAACGTCTTCGTGCCGATGTAGTCCGTCGGCTTGAGGAAGGAGGTGGCGCCTCCAGTGGCGTTCGTCACGTCTCCGGCCGTGCCCGTGCGGCGGTTGCCCCGGACGACCTTCAGGGTGAAGGACTCCTGGACGTTGAGCTTGCTGCGGTCCGCCGCGGTGATGGGGCCCACCTGGACGAGGGGCACCGCCACGTTCTTCTGCTGGGCACCGGTGCCGATGGGCAGGGTGACGCCGTTGCCGCTGGCGGCCAGGGTGTTGTTGAAGCGGAACTGGAAGGTGACGTCTTCGACGGCGTCACCCGTGTTGTCGATGTGGATTTCGTACAGCGCATCCGGGTCCAACATGAAGTAGTTGGGCCCGCCGTACGCGTCCTGCAGCGGCAGGTAGTTGGCAATCAGGGTGATGTAGTCCTGACGGCCCGACTCGTAGCTGCGGAACATGTAGAAGTCGGTGGCGTCGACCTTGGGCATCTCCGTGATGAACGGCGCTTCACGGTGGCTGGATGCCAGGGCACCAGACGCGCCCAGGGCCGTCGCGACGGTCATTGCCGCCGCGAGTTGTCTCGCTTTCATTCATTGCTCCTGTTGGGTGTGGGTTCTTCCCGGGCGTGCAGCGCCTGCTTCGGGCAGCACCTCCGGGCATTGGACCTACGGAGACCGGGTCCGCGCGGATGTTGGTGATGGGTGGAAATCCCTCGGCCGGGACAGCAGCGTCAGGTGACGGGCAGGGCCACGCCGAAGGCGCGCTCGGCGAGCCAGACACACGCGACGAGGGCGATGGCGGCCGAGCCTCCGACGAGCAGCGCGCGGCGGTAGAGCACCGAGCCCCGCAGGGCGAAGGCCAGCGGCAGGAAACCGGCCACGCAGGCCAATTGCCCCAGCTCCACGCCCACGTTGAAGCCAAGCAGCGTGACGGCGAGGCTGCCCGAGGGGAGCCCCAGGTCCGCCAGCGTGGAGGCGAAGCCGAAGCCATGCAGCAGGCCCAGCGCGAGCGCCGCCACCCAGCGGGTGCCGCGCACCACGGGGAAGACGTTGTTGAGCGCGGCGGCGATGACGCTCAGGGCAATGGCGGACTCGACGAAGCGCGAGGGCAGCGACACCAGGCCCAGCACGGCGGCGCTCAGCGTGAGCGAGTGGGCCACGGTGAAGGCGGACACCACCTTCACCACGTCCCGCAGCGCCGGGCCGAAGCGCGTCACGGGTATCCAGCGTCCGTCCGCCTCGCGGCGCAGCACCGACGGCAGCAGCAGGGCGAAGAGGAAGAGCAGGTGGTCCAGCCCCTCGAAGATGTGCACGACGCCCTGCCCCACCATCTCCCCGAAGCGGCGCCAGGGCGACAGCCCGTCCAGCGACACCCGGGCGACATGGCGCGAGGCGGAGAGGACGAGCGTCTCGCTCGCGCCTGCCCCATTCACCTGGACGATGCCTCGGTGCTGCGAGTCCCGGTCGAACAGGAGCGAGTAGTCCACGTCCAGCATGGCCGGCGTCGCCGGGCAGCGAGCGGTGAAGTCCAGCACCGCATAGGTCCCATCCGAGTGACGCACCACGCGCGGAGTGCCGCCGGGCTCCAGTGCGCAGGGAGCGCCGTCCGCGCCCAGCGCCAGGCGCCCGAGCACGTAGGCGGTGACGTCCGCCTGACGCGCGCGCAGCTCGCCCCAGGTGAGGGTGCCGTCCCCTTCCGCGTCCAGTGCGAGGACTTCGTCCAAATCCCTCAGCGCCACGTCCCAGCGGCCGGAGATGGCGCTGCCGTCACGCGTCAGGTGGAGGTAGCTGTCGCTCGGCTTGTGGGCGAGCGAGGCCAGCGGGGCGAGCAGCAGCAACAGCAGGACAAGGCGGCTCAAGGCAGACTCCTCCGCACGCGCGAGGCGAGCTCCAGCACGACGGGGTCCTCGGTACCGCTGGCCTTCAGGAACTGCAGGGCGGGGGCCGCGGCCTCCGGGCGGCCCGCGGCGAGCGCGGCCTCCAGCAGCAGGCGCACGTCCCATGGCTCACGCTGCGCCTCCCAGGCGGCCTGGGCCAGCGTGAGGGCCTTCTGCGGCGCCTTCTCCACCTGCAGCGCGAACCGGGCCTCCTCGCGCGCATGCAGGCCGTCTCCGCGCAGGCGGCTGGCGGCGTAGCGCTCGGACAGCTCGGCGGAGAGGACCTGGGCCTCGGGCGAGCCGAGGGCCGTCTCCGCGAGCACGAGGCGCAGCAACTGGTTGTCGTCCCCCGTGTGCCCGCGCACCAGGGTCGCCGCCTCGCGCGGGCGCCCCAGGTCCAGGAGCAGGTCCGCGTAGGCGGCGCGCGTATAGGCGTCCTTCGGGTCCATCGCGAGCGTGCGGACGAAGAGCTTCTCGGCGCGCGCCGTGTCGCCCGAGCGCGCGGCGGCTCGGCCAGCGTGGAGAGCGCCCAGGCCTCGGCCTT
>JBKGHK010000721.1:0-5020 GCA_046520375.1 Pyxidicoccus sp. 3LFB2 | reverse complement strand
CGGCGCCGCGCTTCACCCTGGGCGAGCCGGGGACGGCGGCCGACGCCGGGCGCGAGCTGCGGCACGAGAGCGCGCTGGCCCATGTGACGGGCGCCGCGCGGTACGTGGACGACCTGGCGCAGCGCCAGCCCATGCTGGAGGTGTGGCCGGTGTGCGCGCCGCATGCGCACGCGCGCATCCTCCGGAGGGACCCCATCGCCGCGCGGAAGATGCCCGGCGTGGTGGCGGTGCTGATGGCCGAGGACATCCCCGGCACGAATGACACCGGCCCCATCCGCCATGACGAGCCGCTGCTCGCCGACCGGGAGGTGCTCTTCCACGGGCAGGTGGTGGCGCTGGTGGTGGGAGAGTCCGTGGAGGCCTGCCGCGCCGCCGCGCGCGCCGTGGTGGTGGAGTACGAGCCGCTGCCCGCCATCCTCACCGTCGAGGACGCGATGGCTCAGGGCAGCTACCACACCGAGCCGCACGTCATCCGCCGGGGCGACGTGGACGCGGCCCTGGCCCAGAGCCCCCACCGCCTGTCGGGCACCCTCTCCATCGGCGGCCAGGAGCACTTCTACCTGGAGACCCACGCCGCCTTCGCCGAGCGCGGCGACGACGGCGACATCACCGTGACGTCCTCCACCCAGCACCCGTCCGAGGTGCAGGCCGTGGTGTCGCACGTGCTGGACTTGCCGCGCAGCCGCGTGGTGGTGAAGGCCCCGCGCATGGGCGGCGGCTTCGGCGGCAAGGAGACGCAGGGCAACGCACCCGCCGCCCTGGTGGCGCTGGCCTCGTGGCACACGGGCCGGCCGGTGCGGTGGATGCTGGACCGCGACGTGGACATGACGCTCACCGGGAAGCGCCACCCGTTCCACGCGTCCTTTGAGGTCGGCTTCGACGCGCAGGGTCGGCTGCTCGCGGTGCGCACGCACCTGGTGTCCAACGGCGGCTGGTCGCTCGACTTGTCCGAGTCGATTCTCGACCGCGCCCTCTTCCACCTGGACAACGCCTACTACGTGCCCGCGCTGGCGTACTCGGGCCGCGTGGCGAAGACGCACCTGGTGTCCAACACGGCCTTCCGGGGCTTCGGTGGCCCCCAGGGGATGCTGGTGTCCGAGGAGATTCTCTCCCGCGTGGCCCGCGCCGTGGGCCTCCCCCCGGAGGAGGTGCGGGAGCGCAACCTCTACGCCGGCTCGGGCGAGACGAACACCACGCACTACGGGCAGGAGCTGGAGGACGAGCGCATGCCCCGGCTGTGGCATGAGCTGAAGGCGTCCTCGGACTTCGCCCGACGGCGGCAGGAGGTGGAGGCCTTCAACGCGCAGTCGCCGCGAATCAAGCGGGGCCTGGCGCTCACGCCCATGAAGTTCGGCATCTCCTTCACCGCCACGTTCCTCAACCAGGCCGGCGCGCTGGTGCACGTGTACCGGGACGGCTCGGTCATGGTGTCCCATGGCGGCACCGAGATGGGCCAGGGCCTGCACACCAAGGTGCTGGGCGTGGCCATGCGCGAGCTGGGGGTGCCCGCCAGCGCCGTGCGGATGGCGAAGACGGCCACCGACAAGGTGCCCAACACGTCCGCCACCGCAGCCTCCAGTGGCTCGGACCTGAACGGCGCCGCCGTGCGCAACGCCTGTGTCCAGCTGCGCGAGCGGCTGGCCCCGGTGGCCGCACGGCTCATCTCGGAGAAGCACGGGCGCACGCTGGCCCCCGAGGCGCTGGTGTTCGAGGACGGGCGCGTGGGGCCCGCGGGGGAGCCGGACGTGGCCCTGCCGTTCGCCTCCGTGGTGGACGCCGCGTATCTGTCACGCGTGGGCCTGTCGGTGACGGGCTACTACCAGACGCCGGGCATCGGCTACGACAAGGCGCGCGGCCGGGGCCGGCCCTTCCTCTACTTCGCCTACGGCGCCGCCGTGTGCGAGGTGGAGGTGGACGGCTACACCGGCATGAAGCGCGTGCTGCGCGTGGACCTGCTGGAGGACGTCGGCGACTCGCTCAACCCCGGCGTGGACCGCGGGCAGATTGAGGGCGGGTTCGTGCAGGGCCTGGGGTGGCTCACCGGCGAGGACCTGCGGTGGGATGCCAACGGGCGACTGCTCACGCACTCGGCCAGCACGTATGCGGTGCCGGCGTTCAGCGATGCGCCCATCGACTTCCGCGTGCGGCTGATGGAGAACGCGCGCCAGCACAACACCATCCACGGCAGCAAGGCCGTGGGCGAGCCGCCGCTGATGCTCGCGCTGGCCGCTCGCGAGGCGCTGCGTGACGCGGTGGCGGCCTTCGGGCAGGCCGGGGGGCGAGGTGGACCTGCCTCACCCGCGACGCACGAGGCGCTGTTCCTCGCCATCCAGAAGCGGCTCGCACTCGGGGCCGCCGAGGACGGGCGCGAGGCGGCCTGAGTCGGGGGCCTCCGGAGGCGGAGGCGGACCGTCCTGTTCGGGAATGTCGGGGGTTTTCAACCGCCCGATGTCCCGACATTTCCGAACAGCACGCTGCCTGTCGCCGTCCCCGAGCCTCGCGCTCCCTGGCCGAACGCGCTTCGAGTAGGTTTTGCGGAGGCTCGCATCCGCGCTCGTGCTCTCGGAGGCCAGCGCTGACCCGGAAGCCTGCGCCTGGGAGCCCCTGAGATGAACGCCGTGCTCGCCGTGTTGTCCTTCCTCGTCGCGCTGGGATTGAGCCTGGCCCTGCTGGCCTTCGCGGTCGTGACGCTCGGGTTCAGCGGTGAGTCCCATCGGAGCGGGATGACGCCCCTCCACGTGGCCCTCAACATCGTCGCGCTGGTCATCGCCTTCGCGCCGCTGGTCATCACGCTCTGGGTGGCCTGGCGCCGGTTCGTCTCCAGCCGCCCCTGGGATGACGTCCCACTCGGGACAGGCCTGCCCCTGGTGGCGTGCGCCGTCTGTGCGGGGGCGACCTTCCTGTCCTTCCTCGCGGGAGAGTGGGTCGCGTCCCTCGACTCAAACAGGAAGCGGGCACAGGAACTGGCCGCCCTGCGCGCCGAGGTCGAAGGTGGAGCGCAGGAGAAGGCCTGCGACCTGGTGTTGTTGGACCCGATGGCCACGCCCGCCGACATGCAGCGCTGCCGCGCACGCATCGAGTCGCTCTCGGACCCGCGCGCACGCTGGGCCGAGCTGCGGAAGTTCCGGCACGACATCTCCGGCTTCAACGGTTGGACTCCCATGAAGGTGGGGCTCGCACCGGAGTGGGATTGGAACCGGGAGGTGGTCGCGGTCCGCCATGACCAGGAGTGGTTCATCCGGGCGTTCTACGAGACCTGGCTGGCGCAGCCCGCCGCGTTCCAATCGCCGGAGGAGCTGCAGCACCTGCAGGGGTGCCTGAGGGTCAGCACGCGAGGGCACGGCTGGACCCCCGCGGCCCTCGACGTGCTCAGGTCCCAGGTCCTCCCGGAGCTTGTCGGGCGCCTCGAGTCCCCGCAGGACCCGCCTCGGGACCCGCACGTGGAGGGACGGATTCAGGAACTCATCAAGAGCCTCCAGGAGTCTCCGGGAGGCGGTGGACCGCCGACTCCGAGGCTCGACGCCGTGCCGGAGGGCACCATCGGCCTGGCGAAGCTCGACGACGAAGGCAACCTGCACCTGTGGCTGCGCGCGACGCCGACCACGGGGGCGTTCGGCGACGTGTACTTCACCTACGACCCCTCCGATGAGCACCTGCGCCATTGGAAGGGGCACCTCGGCTCGATGGAGCCAGGAGAGGTGCGTCCCGTCGAGCCGCTCACGGAGTGAGCCGTCAGCGGCTCGGGGCCCGTCAGTACTTCTGGCTGTGCTCGACCTTCACGCTCCCATCATGGAACGGGAAGTTCTTGCCCAGATCCTTCCGGGCGTCCTTGCTCGCGGTGGCCTCGTCCGCGCCGAACCCGACGCCCATCGCGCGCCCGGTGCAGCCGGCCTTGCCCACTCCGGCGGACACCACGACCAGGTGCCGGCCCAGACTCTTGCCCTTCTTGTCGTTGTCCTTGTGGTTCAGGCGCTTCAGCGCCGGGTACTGCGCCCGGGCCTTCTCCCCCGCCGCCTTCGCCACCTTGTCGGGGTCGCCGACCTCGACGACATAGCCGAGCGCGCTCGCACAGGCGCCCTCGTGCGTCACGGCGACGATGGTGTGGATGGCGTCCTCGGCGTGGGCCACCGAGCCCAGCAACATGGAGGCGAAGAGCACCGCGCGGACAACCGGCTTCAGCGTGTACGTGGACAAAGGAGGCCTCCCAGGGTGGACCGGGGATGCTAACGCAGGTCCGCTCCAGGCCTCAGCCCGCGCCGCGCAGCTCCGCCACGTGGGGCATGGCGGCTACGGGGGCCGCGTCCTCCGCGAAGTGCGCGCCCGCCCAGCGGGACAGGTGGCCGATGCACGCGTCGATGGCCCCGCCCGTGGTGAAGATGTGGTTGGTGCCCCGCAGCCGCAGTCGCTCCAGCGTGGCTACCTTCAGGTCCGAGAACGCCGCCCGGTGGATGCGGTCGAAGAAGACGTCGCGCAGCTTGCCCTCGGCGGTGATGACCAGCACCGGCACGCCCCGCTCCACCACGCGCTGCCATGCGCGAACCAACGGCACGTTGGCCACCGCCGGGAGCGTCCCCCAGTCCATCAGCAGGTCCAGCAGGAACTGACGCGGGAAGGGCACGTAGCGGAACAGCCGCGCGTACTCATTCTCCCGCGTCAGCATCCGCATCCAGCCCCAGTACGAGAACAGCTTCGACGTCACGCGCCGCAGTGGCAGCCGGGAGCGCCACGTGCCCTGCCCTGACTCCTCCGCGGGCGCCTCGCCACCGGCGCCCGCCGCCTCCTGCTCGGACAGGTAGAACTCGGGCTCGAAGAGGAACACGCCCGAGACTCCTTCCGGCGCGCGGTCCGCGAGGTAGAGCGACGTCGTCGCCGCCCCGCACAGCCCGCCCACCACCAGGCCCTTCAGCCCATGGCGCTTCAGCAGCTCCGCGTGGATGGCCTCGGCCACCTCCGCGAAGGCCGCCGCCGCACGACGACTGGTACAGCTCCGCCGCGTCTCCGGCAGCGGGCCGTCCGAGTC
>JBKGHK010000720.1:0-5032 GCA_046520375.1 Pyxidicoccus sp. 3LFB2 | reverse complement strand
CTTGAGCCGGGCCGCGGCCTCCGGTGACGCGCCCGCGTCCCCGACGAGGGTGCGCGCCGTCTCCAGCGCCTTCCGGGCCAGCACGCGGTCCTGCCCGGGCACCTTCAGCCGGGTGCCCGCGGCCACGGTGTCCGACGTCAGGCCGTTGAGGGCCTGGATTTCCTCGGCGGCGCCCGGGTCCCCGACGGTGCGCTCCGCCACCTGGCGCAGCGTCTCTTGGGGGCCCACCACCGCGGTGTCCTGCGCGGTGACGCCCAGCCCTGCCAGCAGGAGGAGGAGGGTGGCCTTCATTGGAAGACAATCTCCCTTCCGGCCTGGATGGTGGCCGCCGGCGTGGTGACGGTGAGCGACTGGGTGGCGGGCTGCTCCAGCTCCGCGTCGATGCGGCCGCGCAGCACCGTCAGGTCCGTGCGCGGCTGGCCCGGACGCAGCCGCGTCTCGGCGATGCCGATGAGCGAGTCGCCGCCCAGGTGCACCGTGCCGCCGTCACTGGGGAAGATGAGGTCCGCGCCCGCGCCCGACTCGGTTCGCACCTTGTCGTTCTCGAAGAGGGGGAGCCCCTCGCTCGCGGTGCTCCAGTCGTCGGCGGTGGCGCGCTTGATTTGCACATCCCCCTTCAGGCTCTTCAGGTGCGCGCGCGGCGCTGGCGGGGGCGCGTGGAGGGCGCGGGCGCCTGCGGCTGCTCATCGGCGGTGCAGCCGAGTGGCATGGCCGAGAGCGCGAGCGCGAGCAGCATGGGTGGCCAGCGTCGTCCGTTCACGTAGGGGGTTCCAGGAACCTCAGTGTAGCGGGGATGGGGCCGTCCGTAACGGGCCCGGCCACCCACACGCTAGTCCAACCGCCGGTGCTGCAGGCAGGGCAGGTTGCGCCGGATGCGCGCCTGGAGCTCCGGGTCCACCGGCGCCAGCGCCAGTCCCTCGCCCTCGGACGCCCGCGCCGTCACCAGCCCCCAGGGGTCCACCACCATGGCGTGCCCATAGGTGAGGCGGTTGGCGGAGTGTCTCCCACCCTGCGCGGGGGCCAGCACGTACGCCTGGTTTTCAATGGCCCGGGCCCGCAGGAGCACTTCCCAGTGGTCCTTGCCCGTCATCATCGTGAAGGCGGCCGGCACGGCCAGCAGGGTGGCGCCCTCCTTGGAGAGCCGCCGGTACAGCTCCGGGAAGCGAAGGTCGTAGCAGACGGACAGGCCCAGCCGGCCCACCTCCGTCTCGGCCGCCACCACCTCCGTCCCCGGGGCCACCGCGGCGGACTCCTGGTAGGTGGCTCCGTCTCCCACCTCCACGTCGAACAGGTGCATCTTCCGGTAGACGGCCAGCCGCTCCCCGCCCGGGCCATAGAGGACGCTGGTGTTGTAGAGCCGCCCGCCCGGTGCGCCTGTCTCCAGCACGCTGCCGGCCAGGAGCGTCACCTTGAGTTCCCGGGCCAGTTGGGCCATGCGGGCCAGGGTGGGCCCGTCCAGTCCCTCGGCGGCCGAGGCGCGCTCGGGCTCCGGCCCCATCCACGAGAAGTTCTCCGGGAGGCCCACCAGGCGGGCCCCCAGGCCGGCCGCCTGCCGCACGAGGCGGGTGGCGACCTCCAGGTTGTTGACCTTGTCCGCGGTGGACACCATCTGCGCGGCGGCGATGAGGTGCATGACCCCGTTATAACGCCCGTCCGGGTCTCGGAACCCCTGGGAATTCCTTGCCCTGTCGGGCAGGTTTCACCCGGAGCAAGAGGGTGCGTCCTTCCTTTACACCCCGACAGGGCGTGTGCTACGGACGCCCCACATTTTTCGATGATGGACCTCGAAAAGTGGGCCGCGTGCCCGCTTTTCGCGTTTTTGGAGACCTGTTTCCCGGATATGTCGGAGAAGAACCTCAAGCAGACCGTGGAAGAGCGGGCCATGTCCCTGCTCGAACCCATTGTCGCCGGTGAAGGGCTGGAACTCGTGGACCTGGAGTTCATCCGGGAGCGCGAGGGCTGGATCCTCAGGTTGTTCATCGACAAGCCGGGCGGGCGGGTCGGGCTGGAAGACTGCACCCAGGTGTCGCGCGCGGTGGACCCCGCGCTCGACGTGGAGGACCTGGTCCCCCACGAGTACAGCCTGGAGGTCTCCAGCCCCGGGGTGAACCGGCCGCTGAAGAAGCCGGCGCACTTCGAGCGGGTGAAGGGACAGAAGGTGAAGGTGAAGACGTTCGGGCCGCTGGGTGACCCCCCGCGCAAGAACTTCACCGGCACGCTGACCGAGGTGGCGAGCGACAGCATCTCGGTGGAGGTGGAAGGTGCCGGAACCTTCCACATCCTCTTCAAGGACATCGCGAAGGCGAACCTGGAGTTCGAGTTCTAGACGTCGACATACAGGGCGCCCCTCCGAGCAGGGACGCCCGTGGACCCTTTTAGGAGAAGACCATGGCCACGCAGCAAGCCAACCCGACCGTCAACCTCAACCTCGTCCTCGACCAGGTCGCCAAGGACAAGGGCATCGACCGGGCTGTGCTGATTGCCACCCTCGAAGACGCGATGAAGACCGCGGCCAAGAAGCACTTTGGCCAGGACCGCGAGCTCGAGGCCAAGTACGACCCCGACAAGGGCGTGGTGGAGCTGTTCCAGGCCATCACCGTGGTGGACGAGATTGTCGACCCCGTGCAGGCCGTCAACCAGATCACCACCGCAGAAGCCCACCGCAAGGGCATGGAAGTGGAGTCCGGGGACGAGCTGGTCTTCCAGATTTTCTACCGTGACGAGGACGCCGCCGAGGCCAAGGCGCAGGACGACCAGTACGGCGACATCCTCCGGCTGAAGACCTTCCGCCGCGGCTTCGGCCGCATCGCCGCCCAGACGGCCAAGCAGGTCATCCTGCAGCGCACGCGGGACGCCGAGCGGGAGAACGTCTTCAACGAGTACCGGGACCGGAAGAACGAAATCGTCACCGGCATCGCCCGCCGCTTCGAGCGCGGCAACATCATCGTGGACCTGGGCCGCGCCGAGGCCGTGCTGCCGGTGCGCGAGCAGGTGCCGCGCGAGACGTACCGCCCCGGCGACCGCGTCCAGGCCTACGTGCTGGACGTGCTGCGCGAGTCCAAGGGCCCCCAGATTGTCCTCAGCCGCGCCTCCGTCAACCTGCTCACCAAGCTCTTCGAGATGGAGGTGCCGGAAATCGCCGAGGGCATCGTCGTCATCGAGGCGGCGGCGCGTGAGCCGGGTGGCCGCGCGAAGATTGCCGTGTCCAGCCGTGACTCGGACGTGGACCCGGTGGGCGCGTGCGTCGGCATGAAGGGCAGCCGCGTGCAGGCGGTGGTGCAGGAGCTGCGCGGGGAGAAGATCGACATCGTCCCCTTCGACGAGGACCCGGCCCGCTTCGTGTGCTCGGCGCTGGCGCCGGCCGAGGTCAGCCGCGTCATCATCGACGAGGCCAACCACGCCATGGAGCTCATCGTCCCCGACGACCAGCTCAGCCTCGCCATTGGCCGCCGCGGGCAGAACGTCCGCTTGGCCGCCCAGCTCACCGGCTGGAAGCTGGACATCAACAGCGAGAGCCGGGTGCGCGAGCTGCGTGAGTTCGCCAGCCGCTCGCTGGGCTCGCTGCCGGGCATCAACGAGATGCTGGTGGAGACGCTCTACGCCCACGGCTTCCGTCAGGCCCGGGACATCGCCGACGCCAATCCGGAGATGCTGGCGCAGATGCCCGGCATCGACCCCGCTCGCATCCCCGCCATGCAGGAGGCCGCGCGCAAGCGCATGGTGGAGGACCAGGCGGAGCTGTCGCGCATGGATTATGAAAGGGAGCAGGCCCGGCTGGCGGAAGCCCGGCGCCACCCGGACGAGCTCAACCAGTCCGAGCGCATGGCGCGCGTGCGCGGCGTCGGAGAGAAGACCATCGAGCAGCTCATCCTCGCCGGCTACAAGACGGTGGAGGACATCGCCAACGAGAAGGACCTGGCGAAGCTGGGCGATGTGCCGGGTGTGGGCATCAAGAAGGCCCGCCAGCTGAAGAGCGCGGCGGAGAACTACCTCGTGGAGGAGGCGAAGCTGCGCGCGGAGCTGAACGCCGAGCGCGGCGTGATGACGGCGACCCTGGATGGTGGCGCGGAAGCCACCAAGTCGCCGTAAGCTAGGGGAGGGATGGGGACGTGGGGCGCCCGACCGGCCGGCAGGTGGCGGGAGAGCAGAGCGCGGAGTCAGGTCCGGTCCGGACGTGCGTCGGATGCGGGTCCAAGCGACCGCAAGCGGAGCTCACCCGATTCGTGGTAGGGCCCGGGGGCGCTATCGAGGTGGACGGGAAAAGGCGGCTGCCAGGACGGGGCGCCTACCTGTGCGGCGCCGGTTGTCTGACGGCGGCGCTGAAGCGGAAGGCGTTCGGTAGGGCCTTTCGCGGGAAGGCGGGCCAGGTCGACCCGTCGCAGCTCGGGCAGGCATGGAAGCCGGGGACGGGGAGCTAAGGGGTGCAGGGGGGGAGTGGGTGTTAAGGACCACTCGCACACATTTTCGGGTTTGGACTAGGGTGCTGCGCCCCGGGTAGCCGGCGGAGCAGAAGGCCAACAAGGGCAATATGTCGAAGAAGCGCGTCCATGAAATCGCCAAGGAGCTCAAGGGCCACGGCATTGAGCTCGACAACAAGGAGGTCGTAACCGAGCTTTCTGCGCTCGGCTACGACGTCAAGAGCCACTCGTCCTCTCTCGATGACGACCAGGCGACCGCCGCGGTCCAGAAGATTCTGGACAAGCGCAAGCCGAAGCAGGCCGCGCCGCCCGTGACGGCGAAGGGCTTCGTCGTCCGCCGCAAGGTGGGCGCGCCCGCCGGTGGTGCATCCGCCGATACGGGAAGCGATGCCCAGCAGGGCAACGACTACTCGCAGTCCTACGAGGCGGCCCCGGAAGCTCCGGCCGCCACGAACTACGTCGCCGAGGAGCCGCCGTCCGCTCCCGTCGTCGAGGCCCCCCCAGGCGCCAGTCGAGGCGCCCCGGGCCACGGAGCCGAAGCCGGTGGAGGCCGCCCCGGAGGTTCCGGCGGCGCCTGCCCTCACCGTCACCGCAGCACCGCAGCAGGCCGCTCC
>JBKGHK010000071.1:0-24011 GCA_046520375.1 Pyxidicoccus sp. 3LFB2 | reverse complement strand
CGGCCGCGCAGGCGGCGCAGGCCCAGGCCCAGGACGCCGGGCCGGTGGTGCCGCCCGAGCCTCCCTCGGTGGCGCTGAAGATTGATTTGTCCGGCGTGGAGGGCGTGCGGCCGGAGCTCTCCGTGCTGTCGGCGGCGGAGGCCGCGCTCTTCACCCTGCGGGGCAAGGAGGGCGAGGCGCTGTCGCTGCGCAACATCGGCGTGCGCGCCACGGACCGCGTCGTCTACGTGGTGGTGAAGGGCGCCTGGACGGGCACGGGCAAGGAGGCCCGCCGCACCTTCAGCGCCACCGCGCCCTACACGCTCACGGTGACGCAGGAGGAGGCCGGGGCCAACGCGGAGCTGGAGCCCAATGACGAGCTGTACAAGGCCACGGCGCTGACGGCCGGTGGCTACCGCGAGGGCTTCCTCTCCCCCAAGGGCGAGCTGGACCACTTCGTGCTGCGCACCACCGAGCCGGTGCTGGCCAAGCTGGAGCTGTCCGGCGTGGAGCGGCTCGACCTGGTGCTGTCCATGGTGGAGCCGCCGCAGGGCGACGACGGGAAGGAGACGGTGCTCCTGCGCGCCAACGACGGCGCGGTGAAGGAGCCCGAGCGCCTCAACAACGTGGCCTGCAACGGCACCTGCTACTTCCGGGTGGAGGGCGCATCGCGCAAGGTGGACGGCAAGTGGGTGAAGGACTTCGAGAACGCGGAGCAGCCCTACCGCCTCAGCCTCACCACGGTGCCGGACAACGGCGGCGAGGAGCGCGAGCCCAACAACACCGCGGACCGGGGGCAGGAGCTGACGCCGGGCAAGGCGGTGCGCGGCACGGTGTTCCCGGTGAAGGACACCGACTTCTACCGGCTGGACCTGTCCGACAGGCCGGTGCGCACGTCCATCAAGGCCTCGCTGCTGGGCCTCCTGAAGGTGGACGTGGGGCTGTACCTGCACCGGCTCCAGCCGGACGGAAAGCTGTCGCTCGTGCAGACGGCCGACCGAGCCAAGGGCGACCAGCCGGAGAGCATCCGCTACAGCGCGGAGCCGGGCGTCTACGTCTTCGAGGTGCGCGACGCGAAGAACCGCGAGGCCAACTTCCAGGACCCCTACCAGCTCACCGTCGAGGAGGGGGAGTAGCCCGACACTTCCCGTTGACAAGGCGCGGGGCCTTCCCTACTTTGGCCCTGCTTCGCCCGCGGTGGTAGCTCAGTTGGTAGAGCACGAGCTTCCCAAGCTCGGGGTCGAGGGTTCGAATCCCTTCCGCCGCTCACTCATAAAGGCCGGTAGTTCTTGAGGAAACTCAGAACTACCGGCCTTCGTGTTTCCGGGGCTCAGGTCAGTGGTCGAAGACCTCCGGCGGCCGCAGGAAGCTCAGCGGCATGTCCCGGGCCCCCTTGGCGAACTGGGAGCGCAGGTCCAGGACGGCCTTCACCCGCTCCAAATCCCGGATGGGGCCCACCTTGAACGACGGCTCCCGCGCGCCGGCAACCGTGTCGAAGGGCACCGCCCCCGCGACGACCTCCATCTGGCTCAGGAGGCCCGCGTCGAACGCGAAGAACCGGCTGCAGGCGGTGCAGGTGGCGATGTCATAGAGCCGCTGGTGGCGGCGCAGCAGGTCCGCGAACTGCCACGTCGGCGAGCCGAACTGCTGGTCCGGCACGCCGAACATGAAGCCCACGCCGCCGCCCGTGAGGAACTTCGACGGGGTGGCCGGGATGCCCGACGTGGCGCTGATGTGCATGAAGGCGTTGTTGCCATTGGTGCCGTCCAGGGCCGTGTCCCCGAAGTGGCAGCCATTGCAGGTGTTGCCGGAGAACTCCTTGCGCGCGCAGACCTGCGCCGCCGTGGGGCTCGGGAACAGGCCAAAGGCCTCCCAGTGGGTGGGCGGGTTCACCAGGGCGCTGCCGCCCAGGAAGAAGTTGCCATTGACCTTGTGGGGCGCCGTGAAGCTGGCGGTGCACGAGACGGGGACCGTCACCGGCAGCTGGACGCCGCTCGTGACGGTGCCCGTCACGAAGGCGTTCACGTCCGGGTCGGTGTCGGGGTCGTGGTGGCCGATGTCGCTCGGCGTCAGCGCCACCGTGTGCGCCCGCAGGAGCCCGTTGGTGCGCGCGTCGGGGCCGGTGTCCGTGAGGTTCTCATCCGCCAGTTGGAACTCGCGCAGCTCCCACTTCGGATTCGGGTCCCCCAGCACCAGGGCAATCTCATTGGTGCGCAGCTGGTTGAGGGCGTTCTTGTTGCCCTTGGCCGGTGCGACGCCGTGCAGGACGACGCTCTCGGTCATCGACTCCAGCTGGGAGAGGTAGGTCGCATCGAAGGTGGTGTGAGTGCCCAGCTGCGCCCAGGCCCGGGCCCAGTCGATGACCTGCTGGCAGCCCGTGCGGGGCACGCCGTACTCGATGATGGTGGTGAAGGGCTTGAGGTTGCACGTCGCCTCGGTGCCGCCGCCCCAGGGGCTGGGCTCCGTCATGCCGAACACGAAGCGCAGCTCGCCCGCGGTGGACGTCCCGCCGTAGCCGCCCGTGCTGCCCGCCAGGTCCACGCGGTTGACGATGGACAGGAGCCGGAAGGGCGCGATGTCCAGGTCCAGCGGCCCGGTGATGGACACCTGCCACTTGTTCGCGGTGCTGTTGAATACGAGCGCCGCCACCTGCCCGCTGGCGGTGGCCCAGGGTTGGATGACCTCGGTGAACATGGCCTGGCGCGCCTGCACCGTGTCGCCATTGACGGTGTAGTCATTGAGCCAGTGCGACAGCCACTTCAGGACGAAGTCCTCGGCCGTGGTGCCCGAGTCCTGCGCCATCTGCTTGAGGAGGTGTGAGAATGTCCACTTGCCGCCCTTCGTGCCGGCGCCGGTGCAGGGGTCCCACGTGCGCGCCGGGTCCTGCACCACGTCCGGGTCTCGGATGAGCAGCGCCTTGTCCCAGACGTTCTGCGTGGTGGCGGGCATCACCGGACAGTTGGCGACGGGCACCATGCCGCCGCCCCGGAAGGCCACGGCATCCAGCGCGATGCCCTCGAAGCGCGAAGCCGGATGGCGTCCGTTGAAGAGGACGGTCTCCCTGGTGACCGGGCCGAACTTGCCTGACGCCACCTCCTTCTCACTGTTCGTCCGGCGGTCCAGCTCCGCGTCCGGCAGCGACGAGAAGAGGGTGAAGAACCCAGGGCCCGGGCTCTTGGGGATGTGGCCCAGCGAGGCCAGGGCATCGGAGCTGAACAGGACCACGGGGTCGTTCGGGTCTCCCACGACACGCACCAGACTGTCCTTCAGCGCGGGGTTGGCTGGCGGCGCCAGCTTCACGTGGATGGCTGTCGTCTCCTTGAGGGGCGTCTCCTGCCCCAGCCGCTGGGCGAAGGTCCTGACGGTCGACGCTCCCGTCACCCGGGGCAGCTCGCTGAGCGAAGACGTCTTGCTCTCCCCCACCCCGGCCCCCGCCTCCTGCTGGGCGCCAGCCCCGCCCATGGCGTCCTCGGGCGAGGTCGCCTTGGAACAACCACTGACAGCCAGTGCGGCGCCCAGCAACCACACGGATTGGCGCTTCCAGATGCTTACGGCCCTGCGCTCTTGAGACATGCATGCCTCGTCGTGAAGCCACCCTTCGGGGATGGCGCGCATGCACCCTGGGTACGAGGGCCCGGAAGAGAAGTCGACAGAGACATCGCACGGCGAGTCAAAGTCGGACTCGCAACAGAGTTACACCATGTCTGCCATTTATTTCAGTCGGGTCCCGTCCAACTCCAGACATGGCATGACCCTTGTTTTCAGCAGTCCTGGGCGTACTGCTCCTCGAACACCAGCACGCGGTGCGACTCCGGGAAGAAGATGACGTCCAGCTCCCAGACCATGCACGCGTCCGGCCACATCATCCGCGCATACCGGTAGCCGCCCACCTGCACGTGCTCCGTGCCGTTGCTGTACTCGTTGAGCAGGTCCGGGGCCAACGACGCGAACTGGGGCCGCAGGCGGTACTGCGCGAAGTCCGCGTAGCTCATGGCCGGCAAGGGCGCGCCGTAGAGCGCGTTGCTCTGGAAGAAGGAGGCCACCGCCTCCACGGCCTTGTCCAGCGCAGGCGGCGCGGCGTGGTTCCAGGTGAAGGCGTAACCGTGGGCCGCGCCCTGGCAGAGGGTGTTCTGGCCACAGGCGGTGTTGATGGCCGCCAGCTCCGCCTGGAGACCCGCGCTCAACGGCTGGGAGCTGAGGCTCAGCGAGTACAAGCCGTAGTCGACGGAGTAGAAGTCCAGACACTTCGGCCACATCCCCTGCGTCCACGCGGGCTCGCCGCCCGCGCACCACGCGGGCTTGAAGGGGTTGCCCGCGTAGCAGTGGCCCTCGTAGATGGCGTGCGAGTCATCCGGGCCAAAGCACCGAGAGAAGGCCTCGGCGGTGGGGACGCCCTCGGCGTTCCAATGAGACATGCACTCCTCGACATACGGCCCCACGCGGGCCGTGTCACAGGTGGCGTACACGGACGGGTCCACCGGGTTGCAGGTGCCACTGAGACAGTCGAGCTGGAGACGGAACTGCTTGCCCGCGCCCGTGCCGGTGCTGACGACGACGAGGTACTCACCGCCCTGGGCGAACGTCACCGAGGCGAGCTTGCTGAGCTGGCCGTAGCCGGAGTCGTCGTCCTGCGCCAGCACGGCGGTGCCATGGCTGCCGCTGGCGTTCTTCGGGCCGTACACGAACAGCCCCGTATCCAGGGCCGTGCTGCTGCCCAGGTGCGTCACCTCCAGCTTCGCCTGCGAGCCGGCGCTGACGGTGATGGCGAAGGAGAAGTACTGCGGGTTCATGGTGAAGCGCGTCTGGACCGCGCCGGGCACGGCCACCGGGCCCATGTACGTGGTGCTGTCGAGGATGTTGCCACTGGCCGGCGCGGGGGGCGCGTGGAGCACGCCCTGCGTCACGGTGCCGGGGGTGGAGGGCTCCGCGTCCACGGGGGTTTCCGTCGGGGCACAGGCGCCCAGGAAGAGCGCGGGGACAAGCCAGAGAGACTTCGGAAGACGACGCATGAGAGGGCCTCGTTGCTGGGGGAAAGGCCCGCGCCGTCCCACGCCACCGCCCTACCCGCCTGGAGCAAGCCGCGCGCAGTATAGGGCGCAGCCCGTGAATTCCGGACAACGACGCCAGCCCTTGCGCAGGGGTTGAAGCATGAGGGCTGGAATCCCTTCCGCCGCCCGCTCAATCAGGCGACGACGTCGGGGTCTGGCAGGAGCTTCGCAGGGAACACCTGAACATTCCCCCGCTTCTTGAAATACGTCGCATCGCCGCTGGAGGGGACCTCCGTCGTGTGCGCGGCGGCAATCACAGTCCCCAGCTTCTGGAGCTCGTCACCGCACGGATACTTTCCGTGTGTCGGGCACCCTGCTGGGTAGCCGCTGCTGGCATGCGCCTTGGCGCTGCACTTGAACCACACGACGCCCGCGCTGAGGAAGCTTGCATCCCGGTCGCAGAAACTCCCCTTGGCGCCCGTCTTGGTCAGGTGGGTGTCACACCCGTAGGTGCCGTCCCACGTCCGGGCCACGGACTCCATGCGGGAGCCGTCGACGTTGAAGACGAGGCCCCCGGGCAGCGCGCTCACTTCTTTTCCCGCGTCGCCTCCGCCAATGGACATGCCCCACGAGGGAATGAGCTGCACCTGCACCTTGGGGTCCCCCGCGCGCTTGTTCGGCCCGTTGTAGAAGTTCCACAGCCGGTTCTTCCCGTGGTCCAGGCAGACCTCCAGGCCGAACGTGACGCCGTGGACGGTGAAGACGCTGCCGCCCCCCAGCCCCGACGCGTTGATCTCCGAACCCACCGCGCTGTCGGGTTGCCGCTTCACGTTGGGGCTCGCTCCCAGAATGTCGCTCGAACCCTCGGTCGGGAGGACGGGCCGGTTGGCCGTGCTGTCAATCTGGACCTTGCGGCCCACGCCCGTCTTGTCGTTGAACCGGAGGCTCGTGTCCCGGATGAAGTCGATGTGCGAGATGGTCTCCTTGTAGGTGACGACCTCGCGCAGGCTCCCGTCACCGAGGTGCGGGGCATGCCAGCCCTTCTGGGCCATCGCGACGTTGAAGACCTCCGTGGAGACGGGCTCCAGCAGCGTGAGCGGCCTGCCCTTCTCGTACGCGCCTCCCGCCGACAGCGTCAGCCAGTAGAAGCCCTCCGCCTCCCGGAACTCGACCTTGGTGATGGTGCGGGTGATGCCATTGCTCACGACCTTCCAACGCTCACCCCCAATGGAGAGCACGTCCTTCGTGCCGGGGTCGACCGGGATGCGGGCGCAGAGCCTGGACGCCACCTTGAGCTGCGTCTTCGAGCCGAGGAGCGGCGGCCACGTGTCGGCAATGGTCATCACCGGCTCGACCAGCTCCGCGTCATCGCCATTGGCCAGGCCGGCGGTGCTGTCGAGCATGAGGGCGAGCGTGGTGCCGCCGTCCGCGACGTCGATGATGCCCCCGCCGACCGGATCCGCGGAGACCTTCGTCTTCGTCACGCCCTTCTGGAAGACCCACCCCTTCTTCGGGAGCGACCAGACCTTGGCCGTAATCTTCGTCGCGCTGTCGACGGAGACGACCTCCACGCCATGGATGGCGTCGCCGTGGGCAAGCTCGTTCCCCGTGTCGGACTCGTGCTTCTGCCGGCCAATCGCCGTTCCGAAGACGAACAGCCAGTCCAGGTACGCGTGCTTGTCCGTCTCGGCCCGGAGCTTCGGGAGGATGGTGGAGAGCGCTTCAATGGGATAGGCCCCCTCCCGTCCGCGGAAGTAGAACTCGGGCGCGACGAACACCTTCAGGACCTTCCGGTCCGGGTCCGCGTCCGCGAGCGCGAGCCGGATGGCGTCAATCATCACCTCGCAGCGCTTCCGGATGTCCGTGGCAGGGAGGAATTTGCCGAGGTACTCATCCCCGGCGACGTTGGTGTCATTGCGGATGTTGAAGCCCACGAGCTGCACCTGCTCATAGGCGAACGTGGGCACCTGCGTCGGCATGGTCGCAAGCGCGAGGCCATTGTCCTCGTCGCCGTCGCTGTGGGCCTGGAGCTGGACCCGGTACGGCAGCTTCGCCGGGTCGACCCGGGCCTTGTCCCACTTCACGGGCCCGTTCAAGAGGTCGTAGCTGCCAGCGGCGAGCTGGTCCTTCGTGAGCACCGTGAAGAAGACGACGGCGCCGTCCTTGTCGTGCACCGCGAGCTGGCCGACCTTGAGCTTGGCCTTCGAAGAAGGGGCCGCCTCGAGCTTCCAGTTCACCACAAGCGACGTCTCGTCGAGCTCGCGCCGGGCCCTCCCCGTCAGACGCCAGCGGGGATAGAAGGGCGCGAGATTGAGGCGCGCGTCCTTGTCGGTGGCGTCCTTGTAATACCGAATCAGCACCGTGTACGGCGCGCAGCGCGAGGTGATTTTGGCCGGGCTTGTGAGGACGCCCACCGTGGCATCGCTCGCGCCGTTCCACAGGATGGTCTCCTCCCCCGGGTCGGCCGCGGCGGTCCTCCGGACGAGGTGCGTGTGCGAAAGGTCATTCACGTCGTCGGTACCGCAAGGCTTCTCCACCTCGATGTGGCCGGTGCCCTCCTCGTCGCGGACGACCGCGTAGTAGCCCGTGGCGTGCACCTCGAAGTCCCGCTTGTCGGCGCGGGTGGCCGCGCCCTCGAACCGGCAGCGCGCCGTACAGTTCTCCGTCGCGGGGTCGAAGAAGGCCGTGAGCTCGGTGATGGCGACGGCCGTCGGTGGGAGCCGCCGCTTCACCTTGACGGTGTGGACCTTCTCGACGGCAAGCACCGGCACCCAGGGCTCCGGCTTGTGCATCGACTGCTTCGTGCCACGCGCCGGGTCGAGGACGGAGTCGAGCGGGTCATCGGCGACGCTCGAGCACCCCACCAGCTCCACCAGCGCGCGGTGGATCTCCGCGCGGTCCTTCGTCCCCCAGTTGTAGAGGGCCACCGTGTCGAGCTTGCCTTCGAGCCCGTTGGCCAGGAGGAGCTGGCGGAGCGTCTGGCCCCGGGTAATCGTGAGCTTGTTGGCGTCCGTGCGCGGACCGTACGCGGTGCTCATGCCGAGGTCACCTCCACCACTTCGTAGACGGCGTCGCTCGCATCGGGGGTCAACGACTCGACCTCGCAGGTCTTCTGCTGCTCCACCTTCACGACGGGGATGACGAACTTCGCGAGCGCCTGCCCTACCTCCAGGGCGGTCGCGGCATCCTGCGCCAGGTCCCTCAGCTTCACGCGAGCGTCCACGAGCTCCTCGACGGCACCGCCGACCTGCTGCTGGACGCGGAAGGTGACCGGGCTCCGTTTGATCTTCAGGGTGTGGGCGGGCCTCAGCAGCAGGTCGACGCTGTTCACGGCGACCGCTCCATCGAAGAGGAGGTAGGGGGCGCCATCCGGGAAGACCGCCTGCACATCGTAGCTGTAGGGGCGCACGTGTTGTGCCCAGGTCGCGGTCCCCAGCTCGGTCGTCGTGCACTTCGGGGCGCCGCTCTTCTTGAGCTCGAGCTCCACACCGGCGACAGCGTGGTCGTCATGGGCCCAGAGGATGCGGATGCTGGGGGTCACCCCCCTGGGCATGTGCAGTGCGCAGATGGGGCACTGGCCCGGTTCCACCTCGACCCGCTCGTCGTCGGGGGCGACCAGCTCCGGCATGCCCTCGGGCCGGACCGCGCTCACGGTGTGCTCGCCCGCCTCGCAGGGGATGAAGCGCGCGAGCCCATTCTCACCGGTCTCCATGGGCCTGCCGTCCACCATGACGCGCACCCCGGGGAGCGCATCGCCGGTGTCACCGCCATACACGAGGACGATGAGGCCCGTCTTCTCGACCACGCAGGTCGAGACGCCCCCGGCGAGGCCCTCGCGGCCTCGTTGGCGGCAGTCAGCGCAGCGTGGAAGTTCATGGGCGACCGCCCCGGGACGCGAGCTCCAGCCGGGTATAGATGACATCCATCTTCTCACTCCCGGCGAGGCTTGAGTCGCGCAGGAGCCGCTCAATCCATGCCTGCTCGGGCCTGGACTCGAAGCCGGGCCCCTGGTCGAACACGAGGTAGAGGAACAGCAGGAGCTCGCGCTCGCGCTCGAGGTCGTACGCGTTCGCACGGGCAATCGCGTCGTGGATGAGCGCGCGCATGGCCTTCTCGTCGGAGAGGCGTGCGTCGTCGGGAAAGAGCTTCGCGAGGCTGCGAAGGGCGACTCCCACGAAGCTCTCGCGATGCGGTGCGGCGAGAGCTTCCAACTGCGTGCGGCGGATGGTCAGCGTCACACGCGTGAGCTTAACATGCGGCGCCCGCCGGGCCGGACCAGGGCAATGATGGCACTGCCTTGAGCGCCGGCGTGGCAATTCCCCGCATGTGGCGCTTCGGACTCCCTGTCCCTCCGAGGCGTCCACCACCCCAAGAGAGCATTCCATGAGAGTCGTCCCCCGAGGAGTCCGCGGCCTTCTGGCCGCCGTGGCCGGAGTGTGCACGCTGAGCGCCGCGAGCTGTGGCGAGCGTCACGAGCAGGAGGGTTCCCCACTGGGAGAGCGCCCTCCCCAGTTCCGCGAGGTGAGCGCCAACCTGACGTGCTCGGTCCCCATCATCCCCGAGCGGGAGCTGTTCATCCGCGACCTGGGGGTGGTGAACGACCCGGTGCGCACGCAGTGGTCCGGAACGTTGCCCACGAGCAGCGGCGTCGCCGACGGCGCGTGGAGCTTCGGCCGGCTGGCGGCGCAGATGGCGGGCTCGGTTCCGCCCGAGGACTTCGTGCGCAACTGGCTGGCGCAGTGGGAGACGGCGCAGACGGTCAACGGGCAGAACGTCCCCGCGCGCACCGCCATCATCCCGCAGCTCATCAATGGGTGGCCCAAGCGCCCCGACGGCAAGCTGGACCTGACGAAGTCGCCCATGCGCCTGCTGGCCATCGTCAACCGCATGGACGTGCGGGACCTTTCGCTGGGCAGCGCGGGCGAGGGCCGCTTCGTGTTCGGTGTGCTCGACGCGAGCGGCAATGCCCAGCAGTTCACCGTCATCCTCGAGTACGACCTGCCCGCGCAGACCCGGATGGACGTCCGTGACTGGGCCAACCGGTGGCACGCCCTGGGCACGCAGACGCCGGGCACCCCCGGTTTCAATGACGCGCTCCAGGCCATCACCGACCGCTTCGCCGCGAAGAATGCCGCGCCGGGCCGGCCCAATGGCAGCGCCCTCAACCAGCTGCGCACCAACGAGATTGCCCTGGCCTCGCCCTGGCAGCTGCGAGAGTTCCGCCTGGATGCCACGACGGGGCAGCTCAAGCAGGCCCCTGTCGCCCTGACGCCCGCGAGCTCGCTGCGCACGAGCAGCACGCTCGCCTCCTTCATCAATACGAACACCCCGCTGCTGATGGACGGAGGTGTCCCGGCCGTGCCGCTGCAGGTGGATGGCGGCGCGTTCCGGGGCGCGGTCTCCGAAGTTCTCCAACCGTGGACGCCTCCCGGAGTCACCAACCCCGAGGCCCGTCATCGCTTCGCGCTGAACACGTGCGACGGCTGCCACTTCCACGAGACGAACACGTCGTTCCTTCACGTCCTTCCGCGCGCGGCCAGTCAACAGGCGTCGGTCTCCGGCTTCGTCAGCGGCACCACCACGCAGGACCCGAACGGCCTGACGCACAGCTTCAACGAGCTGCAGCGCCGCGCCACCGACCTGAGCAACGTGCTGTGCGAGGACGTGCAGGCCCCCGTCGTATCCCTCCAGTCACCGGACGCGGGCAGCTTTCTGCGCGCCACCGTCGCGGTGCTGGCGGCCGCCACGGATGACGTGGGGGTGAGCCGCGTGGACTTCCTCGATGGCACGTCGCTCATCGGCTCTGACACCCTGCCTCCGTTCACCGCGACCTGGGACACGACGAAGGTGGATGGCGGCACGCACGCGCTGACGGCGCGGGCCTTCGACGTCTCCGGCAACACGACCACGGCCCCGGCGGTCAGCGTCTTCGTGGACAACGTGGCCCCGTTTCTCGTGAGCGGCCAGCCCCAGTACAACCAACACACGCGCGGCTATGTGCGCGGCAACGTCAACGTGGGCGTGAGTGTGGTCGAGTCCGGCTCGGGCGTGGCCCAGGTGGACTTCCTCCAGGACTCCACCCTCTTGCTGGGGACGCGGCCCGGCACCTCCGCAATCAGCTACTCCATGATGTGGAACACGGTGGGGGTGCCGGATGGTCCCCACACCATCAACTACCGGGCCACGGACCGCGCGGGGAACGTGTCCCTCCCCTACAGCGTGAGCGTGAGGGTGGACAACACGCCGCCGACGTTGGCGGCTGTCACGGCTCCCGCGAACAACACGCAGGTGGGCGGCATCGTGACCCTCCGCGCCACCGCGAGCGATGCCCAGGTCCTGGCCTGGGTCGCCTTCGAGGTGGATGGCATGCGCCTGACGCCCTATTCGATGACCCCGCCATTCTCGGCGACCTGGGATTCGACCCAGAAGCCCGGCATGCACGTGATATCCGCCATCGCCTCGGACTGGGCCGGCAACACCCTGCGGAGCGCGCCGGTGGTGGTGCAGGGGCCGACGCCTCCCATGGCCGCGGCGGCATATGACTTCACACGCCAGGTGCCCGTCTGCGGGGCCGCGGGCAGCCCCGGGTGTGACTCGGGCACGCTGCTCAACGGTCGGGGCCCGGTGGGGCCGGAGCTGTATGCGCCCAACACGCTCCAGGGCGCTTGCGCGGATGGCACGTCAGGCACCTTCCACGTGGACGGGTCGGTCGACCGCCTCCGCGTCTTCACCTTTGACGGCACCCCGATGGTGCCCGGCAAGCCCGTGCGACTGGAGGCCACCGTGTGGGCCTCCAGCGGCTTCGCCGAGGAACGCGTGGACTTCTACTTCGCGCCCGATGCCCAGAGCCCGGTGTGGACGCTCGTGAGTAGCTCCATGCTGGTGGCGTCCGGCATGAACTGGGTGGGGCACACCTTCTCGCTGCCGGCGAGCGGGGCCAGCGGGCTTCAGGCCTTCCGCGCGCGGTTCCGCCGCAATGGTGTCGCGGAACCGTGCACGTCCAGTGGGAACCTCTTCGACGACCACGACGACCTGGTGTTCCGCGTCGCGTACTGAGCCATCCGGGCTTCGGGCCCTCTTGCAGCAAGGGGTGCGGCAACCGGAGCGAAGCCGCTCCTGCCGCGCCCCGCTCCGGCTCGTGCCTGCCGCCGCCCTTTGGACGTGTCCGCCATGAGTACCTTCATATGCGCCCCCGTCGCGAGCGCGGGGTCGCGTAAGGTGGCGGGCCATGGTCTCCATTCGCTCGGTCGCGCTCTCCTGCATCGTCCTCATCGGCTTCGTCGTGGCTTGCGGCGACGATTCCCCTCCCCGCCCCATCGAGCAACCCGACGCGTCCGTGCCCTTGACGTGCGACAGCGCCGACCTCGTGCCATGCGGCGACGTCTGCGTGCGCACCGCGACCGACCCGGCGCACTGCGGGGGGTGCAACAAGGCCTGCGCGACCGGCGAGGTGTGTGAGGAGGCCGCCTGCATCGCGACCTGTCAGCTCGACGGCAGGCAGGTCACCGCCGGGACGGTGAACGCGGCGAATCCGTGCGAGCAGTGCATGCCGGCGACATCCGCGACCCAGTGGACGCAGCGCGCGGACGGCACGTCGTGCAACCCGGGACAGGTCTGCTCGGCCGGCGTGTGCAGCCCGAAGTGCTTCATCGAGGGCGAGGTCTACGCCGAGGGGGTGCCGAACCCGGCGAACGCCTGTGAGGTGTGCGTACCGGCGACGGCGGCGACGGCGTGGACGGCGCGCGCGAGCGTTCCACTGCTGGTCGGAGGCACCGACATCACCGCGCAAGGCTGGACGGCGGTCACGCTGGGGTCGAATACGCTCACCTACGGCGCGGACCACGTTCGCCTCG
Source organism: Pyxidicoccus sp. 3LFB2 (assembly GCA_046520375.1). GTDB lineage: Bacteria > Myxococcota > Myxococcia > Myxococcales > Myxococcaceae > Myxococcus. The sequence continues at coordinate 11,191 of JBKGHK010000071.1, read as the reverse complement.
CGACGTCGACGATCAGCGGCGGGCGGACGAGCGGGCAACTGCTCATCACACGCGCGAACGCGTTCGACGCCACGAAGCCGTTCAACCTCCGCGTGACGATGCAGGTCGAATCGGTGAATACCCACAACGCGCTCGACAGCGGCGCGGCCATCCTGGGGAGCTTCACGCCGCCGGCCGGCAACGCCACGGATCGCTCGCAGATGCTCTACCTCGACAGCGCGGCGATCGGCTGGGCGGACGACACGCAATCCGCGGCGTTCCCGGTGACTGACGGCGCGTATCATGTCTACGAGCTCGCGGTGGATGCCGCGAAGGTGGCGACGGTGAGCATCGACGGCGTCGCGAAGCTCACGCGGAACAACTTCACGACGACCGGCACCATCGCCATCGGCGACCAGACGAACGACGCGAACGTCGACGGCGCGGTGCGCATCAAGTCGGTGGAGCGGCTCTGCCCCTGAGCCTCTAGAGGGACGGGAGCGAACGGAGGCAGGGTTCGCTGAGCTGCAACGCCTGGCAGGCTGCTGACTTAGGCCGGACGCATGCACCAGGCGAGCCTCGGCTCGCCGATGGCGCAGGGGGCGGAGAGGACGCGGTTGAGGGTGGCGGGCTGGAGCAAGGCGGTCCGGTCTATGGTCCGCCCCCATGAACCTCGTCATCACAGGCGCCAACCGTGGCATCGGCCTCGAGCTCACCCGGCAGTCCCTCGCGCGTGGCAACACCGTGCACGCAGGCGCCCGTGAACCGGCACAGGCCCGGGAGCTCACCGCCCTCGCCGGAGCCTCCGGCGGCCGGCTGCACGTGCACGCCCTCGACGTGGCAAACGACGAGAGCGTGCGCGCGTTCACCGCCGCGCTGACGGGGCCGGTGGACCTGCTCATCAACAACGCGGGCCTGCGCACCCGGCGCGACGACCTCGAGGACCTCTCGCTGGAGGACGCGCTGCGGATGATTCAGGTGAACGCGCTCGGCGCCCTGCGGGTGACGCGCGCGTTGGTGCCTCGGCTGCGCGAGGCGCGGGGAGCGAGGATTGCCAGCCTCAGCTCGGGGCTCGGCTCCATCGCGGACAACACATCGGGCGGAGGCTACGGCTACCGGATGTCGAAGGCGGCGCTGAACATGGCCACGCGCTCGCTCGCGCAGGACCTGCGCGACGCGGGGCTCATCGCGGTGGCCATCAGTCCTGGCTGGGTGAAGACGGACATGGGCGGCGAGAGCGCGCCCACGCAGGTGTCCGAGTCGGCCGCGGGGCTGCTCGCGGTGCTCGACCGCCTGACGCCGCGGGACAGCGGCGGCTTCTTCGACTTCCGGGGCGAGCGCATCGCCTGGTGAGCGAAGAGTTCACTCCAACGGGGGAGCGCCGCGCCCCTCGGGGCGGGTCAGGGAGACCTGACACGGGGCGTACTTCCCCCGCTCACAATGAAGGCCGGGAGTCCCGCGAAGGGCTTGCGGCCTTCGTGCTTCCGGGCACCGCCCGCCACGGGCCGAGGCCCAGCGGAAGCACCACGGTGAAGGTGGAGCCCTCGCCCAGGCGGCTCTCCACGCGAATCTCTCCGCCCATGGCCTGGGCCAGCTGCTGGGCGATGTAGAGCCCCAGCCCGAGCCCGCCGTAGTGCCGCTCGGGCACCGCGCGCTCGAACTTGCCGAAGATGCGGCCCAGGTTCTCCGGGGCGATGCCGATGCCCTCGTCCTTCACCTGCAGCCACGCCAGGCCGCCCTCCGCCCGGGCCGACAGGGAGATGGGCCGCCCCGCGCCGTACTTCAGCGCATTGGTCAGGAGGTTCGTCACAATCTGCTCCAGCCGCTGCCTGTCCCATGAGCCCACCACCCCGGCGGGCGCGTCCACGAACAGCGGGCACTCCATCCTCGCGGCCTCCGGAGCGAAGCGCCCCGCGACGTCCCCGAGCATCTGGGCGGTGTCCACCTTCTCCGGCGCGAGCGACAGGCGGCCCTCGGTCAGCCGGGCGACGTCCAACAGCTCATTCACCAGGACGGCCAGCTTGCGGACCTGCTGCTCCGCTCCCTCCACGGCGCGCACCACCTGCGTGCCCGGCATGCGTCCTTCCGGGCTGCGCTCGGCCTCGCGCTTGATGCCCTGGAGCTTGAGGTGCAGCGGGGTGAGGGGCGTCTTCAGCTCGTGGCTGGCGACGGAGAGGAACTCGTCCCTCAGGCGCACGGCCTTCTGGGCCTCGCGGTACAGCCGCGCGTTCTCCGCGGACTGCCGGGCCAGCTGCCCGCCCAGCTCCACCAGCCGGCGCTCACCATGGCGCACCCGCTGGAGCTGGGACACCATCCAGTCCACACGCGTGGAGGCGGACTCGTGCCCCAGCACCATGTCCGGCGTCTCGTAGAAGAGGTTCTCGTGGACCTCGTTGCCCACCACCGCCACCGGGTGCGTGCGCAGCGTGTCGCGGATGATTTCGGCCGGGAAGCGGCGGCGGCTGTACTGGCAGATGGCCAGCGAGCGGGACTGCGGGAAGAAGCGGTTGAGCAGCGCCTCGTACTCGATGAGCTTGTCGTTGCCCGTCTCCGGCCCCAGCGCCCACGTCATCTCCCCGGTGACGCGAAGGCCCGTGAAGCCGGCCGCCAGCGCGGCGTCCTGCGTCTCGCGCAGGAAGGCAATCATCGCCACGGGGTCGAACGTGCCGCTGCGCAGGTACGCGTCGCGCTTGGTGAGGAACTGGAGCGCCCCGCTCGCCCGCGCCGACGCCACGTCCAGCCCGTGTGCGGTCAGCGCGGCGGCCACCTCCTCGGCCGCATGCTCGTCGACGATGTAGGCGCAGGATTCGCCCCGGGCCAGGCCTTCGCGAAAGAACGGCACCATCGCCGCCATCTGCTCCTCGAAGGAGTCGTAGATGAGGCAGACGTGGTCGCCATGGTCCAGGTGGTGGATCTGCTGGGCCAGCCTGCCCACGTGCTCCCCCGCCGCGCGCAGGACTTCAGGCGCGCTCTCCTCCGTCAGGGGGGCACCATCCGAGAGGTGGGAAGGGCAGGAAGGGTGCATGGGCCCCTCAACCCGAGGGCTCACGGAGAAAATGCCCGCCTCACGCCGCGCCGCGTCCAGGGGCAGTCAGGCAGGCAGACGCACTCTTGACTGAACAGGTTTTCAGGTCCACCGTGGGCCTGTGAAGGCGCGCCCCATCGACAATCCGCCCAACCCCTGGGCGAGCACCGCGGTGGAGTACCTGGACGAGATTCCGCCCTCGAAGCTGGAGGTGTGGGAGGACCACAGCCGGCAGGTGGTGTCGCGCAACGACAGCCCCGACGTGTGCTTCACCTGGAGCGTCAACCCGTACCGAGGCTGCCTGCACGCCTGCGCGTACTGCTACGCCCGGCCCACGCACCAGTACCTGGACCTGGGCGCGGGCACCGACTTCGAGACGAAGCTCGTCGTGAAGCCCCGCGCGCCGGAGCTGCTGCGCGAGGCCTTCGAGAAGCCGTCGTGGAAGGGCGAGACGGTGGTCTTCAGCGGCGTCACCGACTGCTACCAGCCCCTGGAGGCCTCGCTGCGCCTGACGCGCGGCTGCCTGGAGGTCTGCGCCGAGTACCGCAACCCGGTGGGCATCATCACCAAGGGCGTGCTCATCGAGCGCGACCTCGACGTGCTCAGCGCCTGGCCCGGGACGCGCGGCTGTGGGTGAGCATCAGCCTGCCCTTCCACAACGCGGAGCTGGCCCGCGCCATGGAGCCCTACGCGGCGTCACCGGCCCGGCGGCTGCTCGCGATTCAGCGCCTCACCGAGGCCGGCATCGACGTGGCGGTGTCGGTGTCGCCCATCATCCCCGGCCTCAATGACGAGGACATCCACCGGGTGCTGGCCTCGGCGCGTGAGGCGGGCGCCACCCGCGCGCACCACACGCTGGTGCGCCTGCCGGGCCCGGTGCAGCAGGTCTTCGAGGAGCGCCTGCGCGCGAAGCTGCCCCTGCGCGCCGAGCGGGTGCTGCACCGCATTCGCGAGACGCGCGGCGGGGAGCTCACCGACTCGCGCTTCAAGAGCCGCATGCGCGGCGAGGGGCTCTACGCGGAGACCATCCACCGCCTCTTCCACATGGCGGCGAAGAAGGTGGGCATCCGCACGTCGTCCGTGACGGAGCACGACGCCCCGGACACCTTCCGGCGCCCGGAGCGAAAGCCGCCGCCCACGCCCCAGCTCAGCCTCTTCTAGGGGCGCGGCGTCACCGAGCCGGCGGCTATCTTCGGATGGCCTGGACGATGGTGATGAGGATGACGGCCCCCACCGTGGCCACGGCCAGCGAGTAGAGGTTGAAGCCTGTCACGCCCCTGCCGCCAATCAGGCTGAACAGCCAGCCGCCAATCATGGAGCCCACGATGCCGGTGGCGATGTTCGCGAACATCCCCATCCGGGCATTGGTGCCCTTGATCATACTGGCCAACCACCCCGCGATTCCGCCCAGCACCAGCCACGAGCAGATACCCATTGCGTCCTCCTTGCCCACCGGTTGCGACCACCGGGCGGTAGCTATCAGACCTGACCCACCCGTGCAGCCCGGGCACGCCCTTCCCTACGCGAAAGGCGACCGGGTATTGCCCCAAAGGGCCAGAAACGACGACGCCCCGTGTCGGACAACACGGGGCGCCGGGACTTCCTCACGTCAGGGGCCGCGCTCAGTCCTTGCCGAGCATCCCGTCCTTGAGGCCGCCGTCCACGGGGTTCTTGCCCACGAAGACGGAGAAGAGCGCGTCCGCGAAGTCCTTGCCCTCCACGGTGATTTCCTTGCCGCTCTTGCTCTGCACGCGCGTGCCCTGGCCGGGCACGTAGGTCAGGGTGATTTCGTCGCCCTTCTTCACGTCGGGCAGGGCCGCGGTGAAGGTGTCCAGCTTGGGCTGCAGCTCGGCCATCTTCGCGCCGGCGTTCTTCTTGAAGCCGTCGGCCATGGCGTCGCCGATGGTCTTCTTGTCCAAATCCCGCAGCATGTACATGCGCACGCGCTTGACCTGGTCCGAGCTGATGAGCTGCGCCCCGTCCTTGGACGGGGTCTCCACGTACAGCCCCGCCGTGTAGACCTTGAAGACCATCTTGGTGCGGACGCCCGCCCCGTTGAGCTTCAGCTCCTTGCCCTCGACGGTGGCGGTCTCCGGATACTTCACGCCCGCGACATCCTTGGCGAAGGCGGGAGCGGCGAGCAGCAGGGACAGCGCGACGGCGGACAGCGTGGCTTTCATGAAACCTCCGGTTGGGAAATCCGTGGGGTTGGACGCAGCCTAGCCCCGCATCTTCACGAAGTGGTCCATGAAGGCGACCAGGGTGCGCACATTCTCCACAGTCACGGCGTTATAGGTGGAGACGCGGATGCCGCCCGCGGTGCGGTGGCCCTTGAGCCCCACCATGCCCGCCTTCTTCGCCTCGGCCACGAAGGTGGTGTTCAGCTCCTCCGAGGGCAGGTGGAAGACGACGTTCATCACTGAACGGGACTCGTGCTCCACGGGCGCCCGGTAGAAGCCCGCGTGCGCGTCGATGGCGCCGTAGAGCAGCGCGGCCTTCTCGCGGTTCCACTTCTCCAGCTGGGCCAGGCCCCCGACGTCCTTCACCCAGGCCAGCACGTTGCGCACCAGGTAGATGGCCAGGGTGGGCGGCGTGTTGTAGAGCGAGTTGTTCTCCGCGTGGGTGCTGTAGCGGAAGTACTTGGGAATGTCCTTGCGGCCCCGGGCGATGAAGCCCTTGTCGGCCACCACCAGCGTCACGCCCGACGGGCCCAGGTTCTTCTGCGCGCCCGCGTAGACGAGCCCGAAGCGGCTCACGTCGAAGCCCTTCCAGAGGAAGTCCGAGCTCATGTCCGCGACGAGGGGCACGCTCCCCACGTCCGGGAAGGTGTGCCACTGGGTGCCGTAGATGGTGTTGTTGCTGGTGAGGTGGACGTAGGCCGCCTTCGCGTCCAGCGTCAGCTCGTCCTGGCGGGGCACGCGCATGTAGTGCTTGTCGGGCTGGACGGTGGTGGCCGCGATACGCGGTTTCCCGTAGTACTTCGCCTCGTCGAAGGCCTTCTCGCTCCACACCCCCGTCATCAGGTAGTCCGCGCTGGCGTCCGGGGTGAGGAAGTTCATCGGCACCTGGGCGAACTGCTGCGAGGCGCCGCCCGTGAGGAAGAGGACCTGGTGGGTGGCTGGAATCCCCAGCAACCCGGTGAGCAGGGCGATGGCCTCGTCATGGACGGCCTCGTATTCCTTCCCCCGGTGGCTGTGCTCCATGACGGACATGCCCGAGCCCTGGAAGTCGAGCAGCTCGTCCCGGGCGCGCTCGAGCGCCGGCAGGGGCAGGCCGGCAGGTCCGGCATTGAAGTTGATGACGCGCATGGCAGTGTCCTTTGGAAAATGAACGGCCGTGACGGCATTCTTCCTCGTGGAGGCCCCCTGGGGGCCAGCGTGAAGGAGGCTGCCCGGCTACTTCCCGGCTGGGGGCGGCGGGTTTTCCCTGGATGCGTGGCCGGCGGATGAATTCGCGGGTCTGGAGGTCAGGTGGGTTCCTCGGAGGGGTTGACGGAGTGGGTGCGGCGGGCGTCCCGAGGGGAGGCGGCTGCCTACAGCGAGCTGTACCGGCGCTCCCGCCCCATGGTGGCGAGGCTGGTGGCGGGGTTTGCCCCGTTGGACCCGGATGAGGTGGAGGACGTCATCCAGGAGACGTTCGTCCGGGCATTCCGGGCGCTCCCGCGGCTGAAGGAGGTGGGGGCATTCGAGGCGTGGCTGTTGTCCATCGCCCGCAACCGCGCGCGGACGCGGCTGGAGCGCAAGTCGAGCACGCGGCGGCTGGAAGATGACGTCGCGGACCCGGAGCCGGAGACCGTCCCCCACATTCCGGAGGCGCTCCAGCTGGAGCGCGACATCGAGGTGGTGCGGCGGCTCATCGCCGAGCTGCCGGAGGGCGAGGAGAAGCGGACGGTGCAGCTCTTCTACATTGAGGGCGAGCTGTCCGCGCGAGAGATTGCCGAGAAGCTCGGCGTGGGAAAGAGCGCGGTGACGATGCGCCTGGAGCGGTTCCGCTCCCGCATCAAGCGCGAGTTGCTCCGGCGGGTGCTCGCCGGTCGGTGGGAGTAAGACGTGATGAGACACCTGAATGCCGACGCGATGAGTGCGCTTGCCCGCCGGGAGCCCGACGCGGTCGCGTACTTCCGCGAGCACCTGGCCACCCCGTGCGACACGTGCGAGGAGTTCCTCGCCACCCACCCCGGGCCCGACCTGCTGGATGGGCAGGTGGACGCGCTGCTCTTGGGCGTGGGCCCCGCGGCGAAGCAGGAGGCCCCGCTGGACGAGCTGGGCCTGGCGCGGGTGCGCCGTGGAATGAAGCAGCCCCGGCCGGATGCCCGGCACTGGGGGCTCATCGCGGGCGCCATCGCCGCCAGCGTGCTGGCGGTGGTGCTGGTGCCCCGCCTGCGCGCGGCGAACCCCGGGGTGGACACCGGCACGGCCACCGAGTGGGACGGCGTGAAGGGCCCGGCGGGCAACATCGCCCTGGAATTGGCGGTGGTGGCCCGGGGCGCGGACGGCGGCCTGCGGCGGTTGGACCCGGACTCGGACGTCGAGGGAGCGGACGTGCTCCTGCTGCGCTACCACGCCACCGAGGCGGGCACCGCCCTGCTCTTCCAGCAGCGGGCCGGCCAGGAGCCGGAGCTGCTCGGCCGCTTCCCGCTCGAGGCGGGGACGCATGACCTGGAGGGGCCGCAGGGCTTGGCCGGGGTGAGCCTGGAGGGCGAGGACGGCCCGGTGACGCTGTGGCTGGTGGGCACGGCCGGCAGGCAGGAGCCTTCGCCCGACGTGGTGCGCGAAGTGTTGGTGGGCGGAAGTACGGCCCGGGAGCAGCACCGGCTGGCGGTGACGCGGTTCGACGTCAGCGTCGGAAGCGGTCAGAATCACCGCTGACCGCATGCGTGTGAGGCACCTCCTTTCCATCCTGCTGATGGGCCTGGCCGCGTGCGCCGGGCCTGCCTCCGTGGAGAAGGGTGGCCTCGTGCCACTCCGGCTCGACGAGGAGGCGCTGTCGAGTGCCTACACGCCGCGGCGCATGGCGCTGCTGGTGGGCATCTCCGAGTTCGACGACCCGCACTGGCGGGGCCTGCGCTACACCACGAAGGACGCCACGGACCTGGCGGAGGCGCTGAAGGACCCGAAGCGCGGCCGGTTCGACCACGTGCGGGTGCTCACCCGTCCGGAGGAGACGACGCGCGCGTCCATCCTCGCGGCGCTGCGGCAGCTCCGGAAGGAGGCGCACCGGCCCGACGACGTGGTGGTGGTCTACTTCTCCGCGCACGGCACGCTGGCGCGCGACAACCAGGGCGAGCTGCGGCGCTACCTGGTGACGCGAGACGCGTCCTTCCGCGCCATCCCCCAGACGGCGCTGTCCATGGACGCGCTGAAGGCCGAGTTCGACGGGCTGTCCAGCCGGCGGCGGCTGCTGGTGCTGGCCACCTGCCACAGCGGCAGCGGCAAGTCGCTGCTGCCCAAGGAGCTGGAGGTGGAGCTGGCCGGCATCAAGGCGGGCTTCTACGCGCGGCCGCTGGAGGAGTCGTCGCGCGCCTCGCTGGTGTTCGCCGCCTGCGACTGGGGCGAGACGGCGCGCGAGGACGAGGGCCTGCGCAACGACATCTACACCCACTTCCTCATCGAAGGCCTGGGCGGCACGGCCGACCGCAACGTGGACGGCGCCGTCACCGCCACCGAGGCGCATGACTACGCGCGCCGCCGCACCTTCGCCTTCACCGAGGGGCGGCAGCGGCCCTCGGCGGAAATCCTGGAGGTGGGCGCGGACCCCGTGGTGCTGTCGGGCAGCATCGCCCGGACGGGTCGCCCGGAGCTGTTCTCCTACAACCCGCGCCTGGACGGCTTCACCCTGAAGGTGGACGGCGAGCCCCGCACGGACCTGCCGGGCGGCGCGGCGGTGGTGCCCGGCAAGCGCACGGTGGAGCTGACCAAGGGCGACGCGGTGCTGGTGCGGCGCGAGGTGGACATCGGCGTGGGGGAGCGGCTGCCGCTGGAGCGGCTCCTGTCGGAGGCTTCCCCCGCCGCTCGCTGTCGCTGCTGGGTGGCATGTTCACCTTCGCGGACGCACGCAGCCGCCATGAGCTGCTGCCCCGGGCCCCGGAGGTGGCGCTGTCGCTGCGGCTGGAGGACAAGCCGCTCCCGGACTTCGCGCTGCTCTTCGACGTGGGCTTCAGCACCGGCCGGCAGAAGCTGCAGATGGCCCCGGGCAGCGAGGTGCCCTTTGGCTACACCACCCTCACCGCCGGGGCGGCGCTGCCGTACCTGTGGCGGTGGGAGCGAATCACGCTGTTCGCCGGTCCGCGTGTGGCCGCTCTGTACCTGAGGCGGTCTTTCGACGTGGAGGCCTTCGCCGGCGGCCAACGGTTCTTCACCGTCAGCCCCGGCGTGGTGGGTGGCGTGGTGTGGCGGGTGGGTGAGCGGCTGGAGCTGATGTCGCAGGCCCAGCTCATGCTGACGTACGTGGTGGTGGACGGACAGGGACAGGCCGTGGGCTTCACCAGCGGCTGGGCCGGCGCGGGGTATCGATTCTGATGCGCACGACTTTCCACATCGCGATGGCCACCCTGCTCGCGCTGGTCGCGGGCGCGTGCGGCAATCTCAATAACGACCCCTTCCGGGTGGGCACCGTGCGCGGGCAGCTCACCGAGTACGACCCGGCCGTGGCCCTGGTGTCGGTGGTGAGCCAGCCCGGGCTGCGCAGCAACGTGGACGCCGACGGGCGCTTCGCGCTGGAGCGCGTGCCGGTGGGCCCCGTCGAGCTGTTCATCGTGGCCACCGCGGAGAAGGCGGCGCGCGTCGGCGTGACGGTGCAGGGCGGCCAGTCCGTCGAGGTGAAGAACGTGGCGTCGAAGGCCGCGGGCTTCTTCGACTTGAAGGTGAAGGCATCCCAGGGCGAGCGCGTGACGGGCGCCCAGGTGTCCGTGGCCGGCACGCCCTTCCAGCGGCTGGAGCTGGATGACAAGGGCCGGCTGCGCGTGGGCCCCCTGCCGGATGGCTGCTACGCCGTGACGGTGTCCGCCACCGGCTTCCCCCTGGTGCAGGCCGAGGCGTGCGTGGGCCCCGGGGAGAAGAAGGAAATCAAGGTCGACCTGGAAGCGGCCGAGGACTACATCAACCGCGGCTGCGTGGTGACGGGCTGCGCGGACGGCCTGGTGTGCGCGCCCAACAACCGGTGCAGGGAGTGCTACGAGGACTCGCATTGCGGTCCGGGCCTGTCCTGCAAGGGCTTCCGCTGCGAGGGCCCCGGCGAGCTGTGCGCCCCGTGCGACGGTGACTGGAAGTGCAAGCAGGGCGCGACGTGCCAGGAGCTGCCCGAGGGCGGCGCGGCGTGCATCGCCGGGTGCGGTGACGGCGCCGAGGCATGCGCCCCGGGCTTCACCTGCCAGGGCGACCGGTGCCTGCCGGACGCGTCGCGCTTCGAGGGCTGCCATGGCCTGCTGGGCATTGGCACGCAATGCGACGGGGATGCGCGCTGCCGGGACCAGGGGCTGACGGATGGGCTCTGCGTGGGCGGCTCGTGCACCGTGCCGTGTGCCTCGGACAGCGAGTGCCCGGGCTCCCTGCGCTGTGAGGACTCCGTCGCCGGCCGCGTCTGCCGGTCGCGTCGCTGAACCCGTGACACCCCTGCCCTCTCACCGCTCCCCCCTGGCCCTGGTGGCCCTGCTCTTCCTGGGTGCCGCCGGCCTGGGAGGCTGCGACACGCCTCCGGGCCCGCCGCTGCCTCCGCCCAATGCCGCGCCCACGCTGCGCATCCTCCGGCCGGAGGGCACGGCGCCCCTGCGCGTGGGGCAGCCCGTGGACGTCGAAGCCCGGGTGGAGGACGCGGAGGACGGTGAGGCGCTGGGCGAGCGCGTGCTGTGGGTGTCCTCGCTGGAGGGACAGCTCACCCGCGGCGTCCGGGCCAGCGCCACCTTCCGCGAGGCGGGCGACCAGACGCTGACGGCCACGGTGATGGACTCGGGAGGCCAGGTCACCAGCGCGTCCGTGCGGGTGAGTGTGCTGGGCACGGGGGCGCCCGTCGCCACCGTCCTCAAGCCCGCGCCCGGCAGCGCCTTCAACCTGGGCGAGCCGGCGGAACTGGCATGCGAGGCCGTCACCGTCGGTGGCGTGCGGCTGACGGGCAGCGCGGTGAGCTGGACGTCCGCGCTGACGGGGCCGCTGCCGCACGGCGACGCGGTGCGCGCCGCGCTCCGCGTCTCGG
>JBKGHK010000719.1:0-5043 GCA_046520375.1 Pyxidicoccus sp. 3LFB2 | reverse complement strand
CATACCCCCGCCGAGGTATTGGCCCGGGCCGTTGCGTTGACGGGTTGAGACCGCCGCGCAAATGTCCCGACATTTCCGAACAGCACGCTCCCAGCACTCCTCCGAGCGGCCTGTCCCGGTAGGGGGCTGACGGACTGGCCGGTCAGCTCCCTGAAGCGCGTCCGGTGCGGAGCGGGCCTCGCGAGAGGGGTCTTCCAGTCGTGTCCCGTCCTCCCGTCACGCCGCGGGCGACGCGCGGCTCAGGTGACGAATCCGGGGAGCGTCCCTCCGCCACGTCCCGTCCTCCCGTCACGCTGTGCCAGGCGGCGTGCGGCTCAGGTGCCTCATCAAGGACGTGTTCCTCCCGCCACGTCCCGACCTCCCGTCACGCCGTCCCGTGCGGCGCGCGGCTCAGGTGATGAATCCAGGGAACGTTCCTCCCGCCACGCACCGTTCTCCCGTGACGCCGTGCCAGGCGGCGCTCGGCTCAGGTGACGAATCCAGGGAGCGTTTCTCCCGCCACGTCCCGTCCTCCCGTCACGCCGCGGGCGGCGCTCGGCTCACGGAGGCGCGGCGCTCCCTGCGGAAGAGCAGCACCTCGCGGGTGACAATCTGCGCGGCGGCCGCGACGGGCACCGCCACCACCGCGCCCACCACCCCGGCCAGCTCCGCGCAGAAGAGCACCGCCAGCAGGACGATGAGCGGGTTGACGTGCACCGTGCGCCGGAAGATGAGGGGCGCCAGCACGTTGCCCTCCAGCTGGCCATAGAGCACGAAGTAGACGAGCACTCCCAGCGCGGTCCACATGCCGCCCGTCGCCCACGTCAGCAGGGTGATGATGCCGCCGGCAATCACCGGCCCCGCGTACGGCACCATGCTGGAGAAGCCGCTGGCGATGCCCAGCGGCAGGAAGTACGGCACGCCCAGCACCGCCAGCACCGCCGTGGTGAGCGTGGTGTTGATGGTGCAGATGAGCGTGAGCCCCGCCAGGTAGCCGCCCGTGGCCCGGTACACGTTGCGCAACACCCGCACGTAGCGCATCCGGTGCTCCGGCCGCGCCAGGTCCAACATCCGCCGCAGCAGGCCGCCGCCGAACGCCAGCATGAAGCCCACCAGGAAGTAGACGGTGAGCGCGCCTCCCGCGAGCCCCACCGCCCCGCCAATCGCCAGCACCAGCAGCTCCGGCAGCGTCGTCCCCGCGGCGAGGTGCGGCGCGGTGTCCTCCAGCCGGCGCGACCACCCCAGGCTCTGGAGCCGCTCGCTCAACATCCGGAACGGCCGCGAGCCACGCAGCTCTGCCCACAGCTCCGGCCACTGGAGCACCAGTGCGTCCACCTGCGCCGCCGCCGCGGGCACCACCAGCAGCGCCAGCAAGGCCAGCGCCGCCAGGAGCCCCGTCATCACCACCGCGATGGCCAGCATCCGCGGCAGCCGCCGGCGCTCCAGCCAGGACACCCCGTGCTCCAGCGCCAGGGCCAGCAGCGCGGCGATGCCCGTCAGCGTCAGCGCCACCGTCGTGCGCATCACCAGCGCCACCAGCGCCACCACCGACAGCACGGCGAAGCACACGGTGTACGTCGTCTTCAGTGTCACCTGTGAAGACTGCCCCGCTCCGTCACGCTCCACGGCCACCGTGCCCCCGAACCCGCTCGCTCTTCCCACCACCTCTTCCGGGTGCGTCCTTCTCACCCGAAGGACCACCCACCTCGACGTCCAGGGTCGTCATGGACCTGTGGAAAAACCATTCCCACCCGCGCCTCACGGGGGGCGGAGCTGTCGGGAAGGAAACGTCCGGCGACACGCGATCCACGCACATCGGCAATGCACAACATCTCTTTGCCCGGATGCGCCGGGCCTCGTTCGCCGGGGTTCAAGACATGAAGCGGTTGAAGTCGCTGGGCTGGGCCGTCACCACCTGTGCCGCGTTGGGCTGTGGCTCCGGTTCACTGCCGGAGTCGGCGTCCCCGGCGGACACCCTGGGCGTGGCCTCCGCCGCGGCGAGCCAGGCTCCGAAGAAGATTGTCGAGGCCCCCGCCGTCGCTCCCAGTGCCTGCGCCGCGCTGTACTCCAGCCCCCAGGCCCAGGCGGCCCTCACCCAGGCGGTGGTGGACCCGGGCCTGCGGGCGGACGGGGCCACGCGCACGCTCATCCTCTCCTTCAACACCGACGCGGCGCTGGCGCCCGCGGTCCAGACGCTGTCGGGCCTGCTGGGGCTGCAGTTGGGCAAGGGGCTGGGGACGCTGAAGGCGCTGCCCATGGTGGTGGTGAAGGCGCCCGTCACGCCCCTGCTGCTCACGCTGCTGCGCGCGCAGTTGCAGCCGCTGGGCCTGCTCTCCATCTACGAGGACCGGCCGCTGCGGTACTTCCTGGACGAGAGCGTGGCCTATATCGGCGCAGACACCGCGCGCGCCGCCTTCCAGGCCACCGGCGCCGGCATCGGCGTGGGCGTCATCGACTCGGGCATCGACGGCCTGCATGGCGACTTCCCCAACATCGTCCGCAACGTGAAGATTGTCGCCCCGGTGTCCGGGGTGCCGGTGGGGGGCGCGCTCTACCTGGACACGCCCAACAGCGACCTCACCAGCGGCCACGGCACGCACTGCGCCAGCACCATCGCCGGCTCGGGCGCGCGCTCGGGCGGCAAGTACCAGGGCGTGGCGCCGGGGGCGTCGCTGCTCGGCGTGGGCGCCGGTGACGCCATCAGCATCCTCTACGCGGTGCAGGGCTTCGACTTCCTCCTGCACCCGGACGTGCGCGAGACGCACAACGTCCGCGTCATCTCCAACTCGTGGGGCACCTCCGGCAGCCGCTTCGCGCCGTTCGACCCCGTCTCCATCGCCAGCAAGCGCGCGTATGACGCGGGCATCGTCGTCGTCTTCGCGGCGGGCAACGAGGGCCCGGGCGCCGACACCCTCAACCCGTACAGCGCCTCGCCGTGCGTCATCTCCGTCGCCGCCGGCACCGCCAAGGACACGATGGGCGCGCTCAACCCGCTCGTCAGCCAGGACCTGCCCGGCGCGCTCGCGGACTTCTCCAGCCGGGGCGTGCCCGGGGACGCGCTGCACCACCCGGACATCACCCTGCCCGGGGTGAACATCGTCGCCGCGCGGGCCACCAGCGGCGCGCCCGCCATCGTCCCGCCGTACCTGGGGCTGGACGGCCTGCACCCCGAGCCCTTCTACGCGTCCATCTCCGGCACCTCCATGGCCACCCCGCACCTGGCGGGCGTCGTCGCGCTGATGCTGGAGGTCAACCCGGCGCTCACCCTGGACGGCGTGCTCTCCGCGCTGACGTCCACCGCGAAGCCGATGTTCGTCGCGCAGGCGGATGGCGGCACGCGCCAGCTGGAGGTGTGGGAGGCGGGCGCCGGCTACGCGGATGCGTACGCCGCCGTGCGCGTCGCGTCCGAGACGGCGGGCACGCGCTACACCACCCAGACGACCGCGCTGCCGGGCTGGACGGGCAACGTGTCCACCAGCATCGTCATCCCCGTCGCGGACGTGACGCTCGCCTCCGCCGAGCACAACCACAGCCTCGTCGTGCCCGCCGGCGCCAGCGCGCTGCGAATCTCCACGGACTGGGGCAACCCGGTGTTCGACCTGGACCTGTATGTCTATGGGCCCAACGGCGAGCTGGTGGCCACCAGCGCCAACGGCACCTCCACGGGCGAGTCCGTGTCGATTCCGAACCCGGCGGCGGGCACCTGGCGTGTGCAGCTCAAGGGGTTCCTCAACACGCCCACGCAGTACACGGGCACCGCGGCGGTGGACCGGCTCGTGCCGTTGCCGTAGCCGACACCGTGTAGAGGGGGAAGCAAGCGGAGCGCCCCGCTCTCCTTTCGAGGGGAGCGGGGCGTTTCGTGTCTCAGGAGGACTTCAGTTGCGCGACGGGTAGATGCCTTCCATCGCGATGATGAAGTTCACGCAGGTGTAGGGCGACATGTTGTTGTGGGGCTGGCTGCCGCCGGCGACGCCGATACTGTTCGGGGCCATGGTGGTGTTGATGTTGTTCGGCGTGGTGTACGCGTTCACCGGGACGCCCGATTCGATGCGAGTCGCGGTGACGTTGCCCTCGGGGATGGGCTGATCCGCCGCGGAGTTGCTGGCCGTCAGCGCATGGGTGTGAGCCGGCATCTGCGTCGAAATCAGCGTCACCGTCTCACTGCCTCCCTGCTCACCCAGCGTCCGGGGCGAGAGGCCCGGGCCCTGGCCGGGCTGCATGGGATAGCGGCCCCGCAGGTCCGGCAGGGCGAAGGTCGTCTGTCCGTTGCCGCCGTACACGTTGCCCAGGATGGAGAAGAGCGCCGTGTTCTGGGCGATGGAGATGATCTGCCCCTGGCAGAACTGCCAGCCGCGCGGGGGGAAATTGCCACCGAACATCCTGATTTCACCGATGAATGGCTCTGACACGTACGCCTTCCTTTGGATGTGAGTGCTGCAGCGCCAGCAACGACATGGCAACTGCACCCAGAGCAAAGGTCCGGCCACATTCAAGGCCGGGCCGCGCGGAGCGTCTGAAGGGGGCGGCGCCGGGTGTGTGCGAGGGGCGCGGAGGTGGTTGTCGTGGAGCGTCAGGGCTCGTGACGCGTCCGCGCGGGACGCAGCTGCGTCCCGCCGATACGTTCGATGACGTGCGTCGGGTGGGGACACAGGCGCGTTCGGTCGGGACGCGGAAGGGGACTGTTTTCGTGCGCTTCATTCACGGCACCCGCGAGGCATTCCGTGTGGACGCCCGTGCGCGGCCCTGCCTGCGCGGTCTGGCTCGGGGCTTGCTGTTGGACCCTCTGACATTGAGTTTCCCGTCGAGGAGATCCGCAGATGGCTCGAGTGAATTGGCAACGCCCCGCGCATTGGAACTTCTTCAAGGCGCTTCCCTTGGCCGCACTGCTGGTCCTGACGGGATGTGATGACCTGGGCAAGGAGGGGCCCCCCGGCCCCCAGGGCCCCGCGGGTCCGTCCGGGTCCGCCGGTGAGCCGGGTCCTCAGGGCGTTCCGGGCCCCGCGGGTGCCCAGGGCGAGCCGGCGGTGCCCGGACCGAAGGGCGACACGGGCGATACCGGCCCCG
>JBKGHK010000718.1:0-5050 GCA_046520375.1 Pyxidicoccus sp. 3LFB2 | reverse complement strand
CCGCCCCCCGTCACCGAGGCGGACTTTCCGGACTCGAGGCCCGCCCGCGCGAAGCCGGAGCCCGAGCCGCTGACGCTGCGCTGGGCGCTCCACCTGCAACCCCTGGTGAGCTTCGACGCGGATTCGCTTCGTGCCGCGCAGGAGCGCCTGCACAACCTGGGCTTCCCGGTCGACGGTGAGCGAGGCGCGCCAGGCCCTCGCACCCGGGCCGCGGTCCGGGCCTTCCAGCGCAGCCACGGGCTGCCGGAGACCGGGCAGCTCGCGGATGTCCAGCGCGAGCTCATCCACCACCACGACGCCTGACGCGCTCCAGCCCCATGCCTCGCATCGCACTGACCGCCAGTGTCGCCCTCGCTCTGCCCGGAGGGCGCAACCGGAACCGGCTGCGGCCCGCCAGCTTCGGCGTCTCGGACTTCCGGCTCTCCATTCCAGGTGGCGCTGTCTCCCGGTGCCACCTTCCCGCGCCCTTCGTCGCCCCCGACGGCGGAGAGGACGGCTTCCACTTTGTCCCCGAGTTGGAGCCGGTGGAACTCGCGTACCGGCTGACCAACACCGCCGGCCTGGCCCGCTCGGGCAGGCTGGAGCTCTTCACACGTCACCGGAAGGCTCCGCTGTGGTCTCGCGAGCTGTCCTCGGAGGAGGTGACCGCGGGCGACCACCGCGTGCGCTGGGACGGGAGCGTCGAAAAGTGCGAGGCGTTCCCGGATGGCGTCGTCACGGTGGAGCACTCGCCCTACAAGCTGAAGCTCACGCTCGAGGGCAGCGGCTGGGCGGAGTGCCCCGTGGCCTGGACGTACTTCCATGTGCTGGTGGAGGGGGTGGAACTGGAGCTGGGAGACCCACGCGTGCTCTCGAAACAACGAGACCGCGAGGTGGCCACGGCACTGGGGCGGCTGCCCGCGCTCGGCGAGAAGGCGGAGGTGCGGCTCGTTGGCAACCTCTTCAAGAAGGTGTCCACGGAGATGGAGGATGAAACCGACTTCCTGCAGCTCCGCGCCACCTGGGGCAACGGGCCGGACATCCCCATCTTCGCCCGTGCGTGGCTGAAGGACTCGACGGGCCGCCGCGTGGATGCACCGAAGGCCCTGGGCCGCGTGCGCTTCCTGTGGGACTGGGAGGACGAGGCCGAGGACCTCTCGACCCATACCCCTCACACGCGCACCTTTCTCGAGCAGGCGCTGAACCGCCAGTGCTCGGCCTCGCGGCCCATGGGTGACAACGCGCACCGGGATGTCGGCGGCAAGCGGGGGTTGCCCTCGTCGGCCGTATTTCCAAAGCAGGCGGGGTACGCGCCGCGAGACACCCCGCGCGACGGCGTCTTTCCCTTCCGGGTGGTCACCTGTGGGAAGCGCAAGTGGGCGGCATATACCCAGGCATGGACGACGGGCGCCTTCGCGGGACGAACGGGGGTGCTGTTCCAGCCCTCGCGAATCGCGGGGGACGCGTGGCGCGTGACAGTGCAGCTCGCGTACGAGCGGCGCAAGGATGGCGCCGTGGCGTTGGACGTGGAGGATGCCGCGCCCCTGCCCGCGGCCGTGCGTGCCACCACCGGCACCTTCGAGACGTGGCGCGAGGTCCACATCTCCCGCATCGTTCGCAAGCACCCCACCGTCGCCGGCTTCGCGCTGGCGCCCGTGCAGGCGCAGTTCGAGCGCGCCTTCCTGCGGCTCGTGGACCGCAGCGGCGGCGTCACCGAGCTGGATGCGGCGGACTACAACAGGCGCATCGCGGCGGCGATAAAGACGCTTACCTGGGAGGGCCAGGCGGCCATCGACCCATCGGTGGACCAGTACGTCGCGGGAGCCCACGCGATCACCTTCCGCACGTATGCACAGTTCCTGGTGGAGGTGAAGCGGCGGAAGGGTTGTGACGATACAAAGCTCTCTTGGTGGCTCACGTGGCCCAGGGTCGAGAACGCGTTGACCAAGGAGGCGGTCTACAACCTGCGCTGCAAGGACTGGGCGAAGACACTCCTCGTCACCGCGTTCAACGACGCCCCGAGCCGCGAGCCGGGCATCGTGATTCTCCAGTTCGCGGGCCTCTACAACCTGGAGCGCGCGCTCGGTGGCGTCGCGGTCAACGGCTTCTCCAAGGAGCTTCCCTCAGGCACGCGGACTCGCTGCCTGGTCGTCCAGTGCGGTGCGGCCACCAACTACTCCGGCAACTCCAATTCGCTGGAACAGACAATCGCTCATGAGCTGGGCCACCAGCTCTTCCTGCCCCATGCGCCCTTCCCCGTGCATCGGCTGCCGGGCGGTGCACTCGCGGCACGACATGACCAGGACGGACGTGACTGTCTGATGGGCTACGACTACTCCACGGAGCGGCGGCTGTGCGGCCTCTGCCTCCTACGGCTGCGAGGGTGGGACCCACGAAGGCTGAGCAGCGACGGGAGCCGGAACACCCTCCCATGAGCACGCACGCCTTGTTCTGTCCGGTGCTGCTCATGGTCGTCTCGCTCGCGGGCAGCGCCTCGGCGCGACCTCCCCCGAGCCAGGCCGCGACACGCCCTTCCCCCGCAACCGGAGGTCCTTCCGTGCGCATCCAATTCAAGCTGCCCAAGGAACGCTTCATCGCGCCGGAAGAGCGCAGCGTCCGCCTCACCCTTCGAAACGAGGGCACCGCCCCCGTGGAGATGAGGGACCCCTTCAGGGACGCGGACCAGTCGCTGACCTACACGTTGACCGGGCCGGAGTATCCCGAAGGCCGGAGCGTCAGCTGGCGCTCGTTCGCCCTGATGAACCCGGCCTACAACCTCACGATGGACGTGGCACCGCGCATCCAACTGGGCGCCGGGCAGGCCATCGAGTTCTTCGTCGACGTGCACGAGTGGCTCCCCGCCACGCGCCCCGGGCGCTACCGCCTGAGCGCCCAGCTGTCCCAGGAGCCCATCACCGCGACGGCCGCGCCTGTCGAGTTCGACATCGTGCCCTCCACGGCGGGCCCCGCCTCGCTGGGAGTCGACGTGGACGGCCACTTCACGCCCGGGGTCGGTGCGGTCTGGTTCCAGGACACGGGCGGGCAGCGACTGCTCCTGGGGGGCGGCTACGACGACTTCGATTCCATGGAAACGGGAGGAGTGACCTGGAGGCCCGCGACGGTGCTGGGCCCCGTC
This sequence comes from Pyxidicoccus sp. 3LFB2, assembly GCA_046520375.1. GTDB lineage: Bacteria > Myxococcota > Myxococcia > Myxococcales > Myxococcaceae > Myxococcus. Next base: position 1,935 of record JBKGHK010000718.1, on the reverse strand, counting down.
GAACCTGGCTCCACGGACGCGATGTACCCCTGGTCGAATGACCCCCAGGGCATGTCCTCCGTCCGGTGGATGATGTGGCGCAACGGCGCCTCGCTGCTGGCGCTGGCGCAGCCAGCCACGATGGAGAACCCCTTTCGTTTCGATCTGGGCGCGCCCCCCGAGCGCATCATCCGTCCTCCCGTGGCGACCATCACCGGCGAGCTGTTTGTCGCCGTGGTGGGCGCCGGGGGAAAGAACCTGAGGCTCATCCGGTTCCAGTCCTCCTGCGACGCCACGGAAGTCACTCCGGGCCGCGAGGTGGGCCGCGTCCCCCTGCCTGGAGTCCCCATTGCCGCGCGTGCCACGGTGCAGCCCGCGTCGCTCGGCAATGGCCTCAGCCTGCTGGTGGTGGAAGAGGCCCACGGAGGGCTGGACCTCCACCACATCCGCACCACCAGCACCGGCCGCCTCACCCGCGTGGCCAGCACCCTGCTGCGCGGCGTTCGCGCCATGCCCCAGTCGGAGCCGGGGCTGTGGATTGATTCAGCGGGACGGCTGCACGCCGCGCTGGTGACGGCCTCGCTGAAGAACCCCCGTCAGCCCATGCTCGCGGAGCTGCGCTACCGGGCGGACGGGAGGCTGGAAGCGCCGGCCCGGCTGACGCCCCTGGCGAAGCTGCCCGTGGCCCCCCGCGCCGCGGTGGTCCGGCACCACCCCAGGGCCCAGCGAAACGGAGAGCTGACATGGGCCATCCTCATGGAGGACGGCAGGCTGCTGCATAAGGGCACCTGGCAGGGCCCCATGACGCCCAAGCACCCCCCTGCCCTGCCGCTGGACCTGTACCTTGGCGACGGCCCCCACCTGCTCACCGTGGACCCCACCCTGGGTGCCTCCTTCGAGCCCCTTCGCTGACGGGACGCCCGGCTCTTCCGAGGCCTGGCAGGCACGCTGGAGGCCCTGCTCCCACACCCACAGGGCATGCGGTGGGACGGGCGCCCGGCGAGTAGGTTTCGCTGTCCAAGAAGGGCCCGGTAGCGCTACGTAGGGAGGGTTACCGGGAGTCCGATGACCGCTGCCCTCCTGTCGCTCACCCTCGCCTTCAGTCTCCTTACCGGCCAGTACGCGCCCACGCAGGGCGGAAGCCAGCCCCTCGCGCCGGAGCTGGAGGCCCGCGTCCAGGCGCTCGGCAAGCAGTTGCGCTGCGCCGTGTGCCAGGGCGTCTCCATCGCCGACAGCCCCGCCTCCATGGCCCGCGCCCAGTTCGACACCGTGCGGCAGCTGGTGGCCGAGGGAAAGACGGACCAGCAGGTCGTGGACTACTTCGTCGCGCGCTATGGCGAGTGGGTGCTGCTGGAGCCCACGGCCCAGGGCTTCAACTGGCTCGTCTGGCTGGGGCCGGTGGCGCTCGTCGCGGTGGGCGGCTTCGTCATCTGGCGACAGCTCCAGCGGGGGCCTCTCGAGACGCAGCAGCAGCCCGCGGCCCCGGCCGCTCCGGCGGGGACTCCCGCGCCGGATGATGAAGACCCGTACCTCGCGGCCGTGCGCCGGGAGCTGGAGCGCTAAGTCATGCAGCCGCAGACGACCAACTGGTTGCCCGGAATCATCGTGCTCGCGGTCGCCTTCGTGGCCGCCGCTGTCTGGCTGCTCTTCATGCGCAGCCGGGGCGCGCTCACCACGCACGAGCCTCGCGATGGCAAGCTGGATGACCTGACCCAGCGCGCGCAGACGCTCATCGACCAGCTGCGCACGCTGGAGGCCGACAAGCACAACCTGGGCGCCGAGCAGTACGCGGCGGAGAAGTCCCGCCTGGAGCGCGAGGCGGCCTCCGCGCTGCGCGCCAAGGACGAGCACCTGCAGCGCAAGGCGTCCGGTGAGGGCGCGAGGCCGCGGGCTCCCGCTCCGGTGGCCACGGGCTGGGCGGCGCGCAACCCGGCAGCTGATAGGCGCGGTGTGGGG
>JBKGHK010000717.1:0-5053 GCA_046520375.1 Pyxidicoccus sp. 3LFB2 | reverse complement strand
CAAGGTGCCGTCGGAGCGTACCGCCAGCGAGTGCGAGTCCCCTGCGGCCACCTTCACCACGTCACCCAGTCCCGACACCTGCACCGGCGTGGCGCTCTCGTAACCGGCATCAGGATTCCCCAGCTGCTCGTCATAGTTGGAGCCCCAGGCCCACACGGTGCCGTCGGAGCGCAACGCGAGGAAGTGGCCCCACCCCGTGGCAATGGCCACCATTCCGCTCAGCCCTGGCACCTGCATTGGCACGACGACGCCGTTGCCCCACTGCCACACGGTGCCGTCGAAGAGCAGCGCGAGCGAGTGGTTGTTACCCGCTGCGACAGCCATGACACCACCGAGCCCCGACACCTGCACCGGTACGGCCCGGCGCGTCTTCGTCCCATCCCCGAGCTGGCCGTCGAAGTTGGCGCCCCAGGCCCACACGGTGCCGTCGTACCGCAGCGCCAGGGAGTGGGAAGGGGCCGCCGCCACGGTGGAAACTCCGTCCATCCCCTGCACCGCCACCGGCAGGAGCTGGCGCGCGGGCGTCCCATCTCCACGCTGTCCCACGTCGTTGCTGCCCCAGGTCCACACGGTGCCATCGGAGCGCAGGGCCAGGGCGTGGTCCTGCCCTGCCGCGACGGCGGTGACCCCGGTCAGCCCCTGCACCGCCGAGGGGGTCCTGCGCTCACTCTTGGTGGCGTCACCCAGCTCACCACTATCGACGTTGTAGCCCCAGGCCCATACGGTGCCATCGGAGCGCACCACCAGGGAGAACTCGGTGCCCGCGGCCACATCCACGGCTCCGGTCAGCCCCTGCACCTGCACAGGCGAGCTGACTGAGTACATGGAGACGTACGCGTTGCCCCAGGCCCACACCGTGCCGTCGGGCTTCACCGCCAGCCCATGGGTTGCGCCCGCAGCGACAGCCATGATGCCGCTCAGCCCCTGCACCTGCACGGGGGTGGAGGAGGAGTCGATGGTGCCATTGCCCAACTGGCCAAAGGAGTTGCGACCCCAGGTCCAGACGGTGCCGTCGAAGCGCAGGGCCAGGGAGAACGACTGCCCGGCGGCCACGGCCACGGCCCCGGTCAGCCCCTGCACCTTTACTGGCGTGAAGGTGATGTTGGTGGTGCCATCCCCAAGCTCGCCATTGGAGTTGGAGCCCCAGGCCCGCACGGTGCCATCCGCCATCACCGCCAGGGAGTGCATCGAGCCTGCGGCCACTGCCGTCGCCCCGGTCAGCCCTGGCACCTGCACGGGTACGGTGCTGGACGTGTTGGAGCCCGTCCCCAGCTGGCCGAAGCTATTGTTGCCCCAGCCCCACACGGTGCCGCCAGAGCGGAGCGCCAAGGAGTGACGATCGCCCGCGGCCACCGCCGTCGCCCCGGTCAACCCCTGCACCTGCACGGGCACGGCGCTGTTCGCGGTGGAGCCATTCCCCAGCTGACCAAAGTCGTTGGTGCCCGCCGCCCACACGGTGCCGTTCGGACGTACGGACAGTGAGTGTTCCCTTCCCGCGGCCACGCGGGTCTTGGGCCGCGTGCGCACGATGGGCGAGCCCACCGACGCCTCCTCGACGGACTCTCCCGTCGGGGGTTGGCCACAGCCCACCGCGAACCACAGTCCGAGGCAGACTCCCAGCCAGCGGCTCATCCGCGGCCCATCGCTCCGTTGCAGGAATCTCTCCTGTTGTACTTGTGCATTCTGTTGCATTGGCATCACTCGGTTGTCAGGGTGAAACATCTCGGGACATCGGGTTTGCCGCGATGGCGGCACCCGCCGCACCCGCATCGCGCGCGCGTCGGACCGTCCGCGGTCATCCACCGCACGCCCCACGGGGGGCCACAGGCGTACGGAGCCGTGACGCCGAGTCCAGGGACGGACGCGGTCGCCAACGGGCGCAGGAAGGCCGGTGTAGATCCGGTGCTTCCAAAACGCGGGCCCATGACGTGCCCGGGCTTCGGTTTATTCTCGACCTCGTGCCGAATCGGCGCGGGGATGCCGGTGACTCACGGTGCTCGGAACGGAGGCAGGATGCGCGGGGTGAAGCTTGTGGGGTGGGGCGTCTGTCTCGTGCTCCTGGGAGGCGTGGGCCCCTGGGGGGCACTGCCCGTTGCAAATGCCTTGCAACAGCCACCCGCGGGCGCTGATGCCTCCCCCCCCGAGCGCCCCGTCGAGCAACTGCGTGACGCGCTCCCGGAGCGCCGCTCGCCGGCCGCGCGGCAACTGCGGCTCGCGCTGGAAGCCGTGCCGCGCCAGCCCGCGGAGGTCCTGCGCGTCGCGGCGCTCCTGCAAGAGGACCCGCTCTTCCTTTCCCATGGCCTCCAGCTCGAGGCCGCGAGCGCACGCACCCTGGCGAGGGAGCTCATGGCCGGGGGCAAGCGCGAGGAGGCGCTGGAGGCGGCGAAGAAGTCGCTCGCGCTCTACCAGCGCGCCGCAGAGAGCTGTCCGTCCCCCGTCGCGGCGAGGAAGCTGCCGGAGGAGCTCGGGCGGACCGAGGCCCTGGCGGGCGAGGCCCACCGTGGGCAGCAACAGTGGGCGGAGGCCCAGCGGCTCTACGAGAGTGCCTTCGCGCACTTCGCCGAAGCCGAGCTGCTGAGGAGCTTCCTGCCGGAGACGCTCGGCCGCTACGCGGAGTCCTGCGCGCGGCAGGCAAAGCCCTCCCTCGCTCCCAGCTGCGTGGAGTGGCTCCGACGCTTCGTCCAGTTGGAGGCGCGAGGCTCTCCCAAGAGGCTGGTCATCGACAAGCACGTCCCCTTGGAGTCGCTCGGTCCCTTCCTACCTGCGAAGCCCCGGACTCCCACCACGCCCACGGTGGCTCCGGACACGCAGGCGTTCACGGAGGCGATGGCGCTCTACAAGGCGCGGAAGTTCAAGGACGCCGCCGCGGCGTTCCAGGCGCTGCCGGAGACGTACCCCACGTCGTCGCATGTCCTCCGCGCTCGGTATTGGAGGGGCAGGGCGCTCGGTCGGAGCAGGCAGCTCAAGGAGTCGAAGGAGGTGTTCAAGGCGCTCGTGGAAGACGTGCCCCTCACCTGGTACGGCCTGCTCGCGGCGGAGGCTTCCGGGGAGAAGCTCCAGGCGAGGATTTCCGCCACTCCGGCGAAGGCGGCGGCGCGAGACGCGGCGCTCGTCTCGTGCGAGCAGCAGCGCGTGGAGCGGGCCGAGCACTTCCTGGCCGAGGGCCTGGCCCCGCTCGCGGCGGAGGAGCTGCAGGGGTTGGTGACGCGAGAGCCCGCGCGGTTCGGCGCGCCCTTTCTGCTGTACGTCGCGATGCTGCACTCGGAGGCCGGGGACGATGCGTCAGCGTTCCAGACGGTCAGCGAGCTGCTCCGGAGGAGGCACCCCGACGCGCTCACCCCGTTCGCCCTCGGGCTGCTCTTCCCGCCAAGGCACCTGGAGCTGGTCCAGAAGTACGCGGCCGAGCAGGAGCTGGAGCCCGCCCTGGTGCTGAGCGTGATGAAGCAGGAGTCCTCGTTTCGCATCAACGCCGAGTCCGGAGCGGGAGCGCTGGGGCTGATGCAGCTTCTGCCGAGCACCGCGGAGGGGCTGGAGAAGAGCGCGGGCCGGCAGCTGCTCCAGGTGGAGCCCAACATCCGGGTGGGGACGAAGTACCTGCGCTATCTGCTCGATTATTTCTGCGGCAACCGCGCGCTCGCGCTCGCCAGCTACAACGCGGGGATGGGGCGGGTGAACGGCTGGAAGCGGCAGGGGATTCTGGGCTCGGACCTCATCGACTTCGTCGAGTCCATTCCCCTGAGGGAGACGCGCGACTACGTGGCGCAAATCATTCGCAACCACTACTGGTATTCGTCGCGCGTCATCGACACGAAGGCGCGGCCGCTGGACGACTTCTGGAGCTCGGGCGCAAAAGCAAAGACGGGGCGATGCGCTCCGAAGGCTCAGAAGGCGCCCGCGAAGAAGAAGTCCTCCAAGCCGTGACCTCCGTCTGCGGCGCGTTGCGCTCGCTGCCATCGAGAACCCGGGCACCGTGACGCTGCCGACGGCCCAGAGGTGATTACCGCTCAGCCGTGCGGCCCGGGCGGGTCAGCTCAGTGCCGGGGCGGTGCACGGCGAGGACTTACATAGCCCCAGAGGGCACAGCCCTCAATCGCTCGCGCCTCCGCCTACCCCTGACGCAGGAGTGGTAGAGTTGCCGCCCTCCTTCCCGACACGCCTCCCCACGAGTGCGTGGCACATTGCCTTGGGAAGGGCCATCGCAATCACTAGCACAAGAGGGCATTGATGCACCGAGTGAGAAGCAACTGGCTGCTGGGCCTGGCCGTGGGCATTTGGGTAGCGCTGGCCGGGTGCAGCACGCAGGAGGAGTCGGGAAGCGTCCAGGTGGTGGGCACGCTGCCACGGGCGCTGAGCGCCAGTGACGTGGCCCGGGTGGAGTTGACGGTGAGCGGGGCGGGAATGCCGACGCGCACCGAGTTGCTGTCGAAGACGGGCGGGCAGTGGGGCGGCGTGGTGGGCCAGCTGCAGGCGGGAGGGGACCGTACCTTCAGCGCACAGGCCTTCGACGCTGGCAACACGGTGCGCTACGCGGGCCAGGTGACAGGCGTCACCATTACAGCGGACCAGACGACGGCGGTGACGCTGTTGCTGCAGGAGGTGAATTCGCCCCCTGCGTTCGAGAATGCGGTGCCGGTCATCACCTCGCTGGTGGCCAGTCCCGCGACGGTGGCAGCTGGCGGAGTGGTGACGTTGCAGGCGACGGCGGAGGACCCGGACGCTGGGGACACGCTGACGTACGCATGGACGGCGGAGGCGGGCAGCTTCACCTCGGCCAGCAGCCTCAGCACCGCGTGGACGGCGCCTACCGCGCCCGGGCCCGGGTGGTGCTGGACGGCTGACGGTGACGGACTCGGAAGGGGGCCACGGGCGGCCCTCGAGCGTGACGCCTCACGGTCAGCACCGGCACCGGCAGCGCGGCCCGTCAACCGTCTCCCGTGAATACCTGGCCGCAGGTGGCCAACGTCACCGCGACGCCTTCCCGGGTGGCGGTGGGCGAGGCCACCACGGTGGTGGCGAGCGCCAGCGACAACGACGGAGACAGCCTCTCCTACTC
>JBKGHK010000716.1:0-5058 GCA_046520375.1 Pyxidicoccus sp. 3LFB2 | reverse complement strand
GCCGCGCCCGGGGCCGTGGTGCTGGTGCCCGGCGCCATGGTGTCCGGTGTCGTGGTGCCCGTCGGAGTGCCCGTGGTGGTGCCCGTCGAGGTGCCAGGAATGCCCGCGCCGGAGCCGGCCGTGCCCGTCTGCCCCGTGCTCGGCGTGGCCTGGGCCAGCTGCGTCGGTGCTTCTGTCGCGCTGCACGCCGTGCCCAGCGCCAGCGTGCCCGCCAGTGCACCCGCCCACAGCCACCGCGTCTTCATCTGCTTCCCCATGATGCCCTCCGTTCGTGGGTGTGTGTCTTTTTCGTGCTTCCGTCCTTGTTGCTTCAGCTCGTATGCGTTGCGGGCCGCGAGCCCGGGGGCCCGGCCGTCGGTGTCTCCTTCCTGCCCCGCTGTTCCCGGAGGCGCCGCAGCCGTCGCTCGGACAGCACCAGCAGCAGGGCCGGGAAGGCCACCAGCATGACGAGAAGGTTGGTGGCGAAGCCCAGATTGGCCAGTGCCCCCACGGAGTTGAGGCCCGGGTGGTCGGCGAGGAACAGCGCGCCAAAGCCCACCGCGCTCGTCAGCAGGCCGCCGGTAATCGCCCGCCCCGTCTCCGAGTACACCTCCACGAAGTCACTGCGCGGCGACGCCAGGCGCGTCAGCAGGTGCACGCCCGCGTCCACCGTGGTGCCGATGAGCACGGGGATGACGAGGATGTTGAGGTAGTTGAACTCCATCCCCATCAGCGGCATCAGCCCCAGCAGCGCCACCAGCGACACCACCGTGGGCGTCAGGCACAAGAGCGCCAGCCGCAGCCCGCCCAGCGTGGCCCACATGGCCAGCAGCACCGCCAGCACCGCGCCGCCGAGGATGAGGGGCGCCTCGTGCGTCACCATCTCCAGGATGTCGGCCAGCACCATCGGCTCGCCCGCCGCGGAGATGCGACCGCCGCCCGGCAGCTGCACGCCCCGCAGCTCTCGCGCCAGCGCGCGAATGGCCGCGCCGTCCGACAGGCTCACCGACGGGTACACCAGCACGAGGCCGCTCTGCCCGCCGCCCACGCCCTGGAACTGCTGGCGCACGCTCGGCGGCAGCGCCTCGGGGGTGAAGGGCTGTGCCCGGGCCTGCTGCCGCAGGCGGACGAGCTGCGCTCGCTGCTCCGGCGACAGGTGCTCCTCGGGCACGTCCTCGAGCAGCCGCGACAAGTCCTTCAGCAGGGCCTGCTTCTCCGCCTGCCGGGGCGGAATGAGCGCGGACAGCGAGGCCACGAAGTCGATGGTGGACTCGTCTCCGCGCGCGCGCTGGCGCGCCTGGAGCTCGCGCACCACGGCCTGCTCCTCCTCGGGCGTCGCGGTCAGCATCACCACCGGCGACTGCGAGTAGCCGATGATGCGGTTGACCTCGCGGTCGAGGACGAAGGACTGCAGGCCCTGGTCCTGCAGCACGCCGAAGTCGTAGTCGAAGCGCAGCCGGCCCGCCTGCGTCAGCAGCCCTACCAGCAGCACCGCGAAGCCCACGGTGATGACGCCCCTGCGGCGCACCAGCACGCGGCCCGTGGGGGACTCCGTCGTCACCACCGACGCGCGCCCCGGCCGCCAGCCCCAGCGCGACGCCAGCCCCAGGAGCGCCGGCATCACCAGCACATACGCGACGATGAGCACCAGCATGCCCACGCCGGCGATGACGCCGAACTCACGGAACGCGCGGAAGCGCGACGTGCCCAGCACGAAGAAGGTGAGCGCCGCCACCAGCGCGGACACCAGCGCCGCGCCGCCCGTGTGGGTGAAGGACTCGCGCGTGGCCTGCTCGGACGACTCGCCCTGGCCGCGCAGGTGCAGGTAGCGGCCCAGCAGGTGGATGCCGTGCTCGATTCCCAGGCCGCCCAGAATCGCGCCCAGGAAGCCCGTCAGCAGATTCACCTGCCCGTACACCGCGGCCACCAGCCCGTACGTCCACGCGAGGCCCGTGCCCACCGGTGTCAGCACCAGCCCCACGGCCAGCGCGCTGCGGAAGTGCAGCAGCAGGTAGAGCAAGAGCAGGCCCAGCGCCACCGCCGACGACACGGCGATGTCGCGCGCAATCTGCTCCTGCTGGTCCAGCTTCTTCTGGAAGGTGCCGGTGATGTGCGTGCGGAAGTCGGGCCCGTACTGCTTCAAGTCTTGCGCGTCGAGCAGCGTGCGCACCTCGCCGATGATGCGGCGCGAGAAGGCCAGGTCCGCCGAGGACGTCTCCGACTTGGCCAGCAGCACCACGCGCCGCGCCTTCGCGTCCAGGTAGTAGTCGCTCTCGCCATTGGACAGCCGCTGCCCCGCGTTGGTGCCGTACTTCGCCTCCAAATCAGAGAAGTCCAGCGACGGCGCCTCCTCGCCCACCAGGTCCACGTAGAGCGGGTTGGCCTGCTGCTTCTCCCAGGCGAGGCGCGCCTCCAGCCGGCGGTGGACCTCCTTCAGGTCCTCCTCCGACAGGAAGTAGAGCGCCCTGTCGCGGAAGAAGGCGCTGGGGCGCTGGGACTCCACGTAGCGCACGCCGGGCAGCGCCTCCAGCTTGGGCGCCAGGTCGTCCGCGAAGCGCTGGAGCGACGCGGCGTCACCTCCCTCGCCCACCACCACCACCCAGCCGAGCGCGCCGAGGCGCCGCTCCATCTCATGCACGTCCTGCACGCTCTGGAAGGAGCGCGGCAGCAGGTCCACGAGGTTGGCGTTGAGCGAGAGGTTGCGCGCCAGCAGGCCGCCCACCAGGGCCAGCACCGTCGCGAGCAGCAGGGCAAGCACGGGCCGGCGGTGGTTGTGGGCCGCCACCGTGCCCAGGGTGCGCTCCACGCGCACCATCCACCCGCGCTCCGCGTGTGTCGTCGGGTCCGAGTCCATGCGCAGCCAAGGCCCGCCTCCAGCCCACCGGCCCTCCGGTGGTGCGGAGGGCGGAGCGTCTTCCCCTCCCCGGGGTGCCCGCTGGCGCGGTCCCCATGTCGCGGGGCAACGTGCCCACTCCAGAGAGGCGTTGCAGTCGGACACGCCTGCCCGTCCGCCCTCCGGGAGGGCACAAAAGGCGCTCCTCATGGATGCGATAGGCGTGTCTCACGGCCCGTGCGAGCCCTGTAAAAACGCGCGAGCGGACAGACGGGCATCCACGCGGAGCCCTTGTTAAACAGGGCAGGTAATTCGCTACCTTACTTTCCGGGCTACGGCATAAACGGTTTGACTCGCCGGTTTGCGCGTGCCCAAGGTGGGCGGCGTTTCGCCCAGTCAACACAGCAGGTATCGCGACATGGATGAGAAGCGTTGGTCGGAGCGGTTCGAGGGGGCGATGGGACGCCTGGCCGCGCGCAACCACCGGCGGCCCTTCCAGGCGCTGCTGTTGACGCTGGCGCTGACGGTGGCCGGCATCTTCTTCGCGCGCACGCTGACGCTGAACGCGGACTTCGTGGGGCTGCTGCCCAAGAACTTCCCCAGCGTCCAGGACATCGAAAAGCTGCGAAAGCGCTTCGGTGGCCAGGGCAACGTGGTGGTGGTGGGCATGGGCGCCGAGCCCGAGGCCCTCAAGCGCTTCGCGGATGACCTGGCGCCGAAGCTCGGGGCGCTGCCGGAAATCCGCTACGTGACGCACCAGCGCCCCCGCGCCTTCTTCGAAGAGCACGCGCTGTACTACGTGGACGTGCCGGACCTGGAGGTCATCCAGAAGCGCATCGACGCGCGCATCGCCTGGGAGAAGGAGCAGGCCAACCCGCTCTTCGTCCGGCTGGATGACGCGCCTCCGCCGTCCGTGGACTTCTCCGACATCGAGCAGAAGTACGCCGGTGGCGCCAACCAGCGGCTCGCCGGCCAGGGCGACCTGTACTACCTGGACACCACCGAGCGCATGGTGGTGCTGATGGCCAAGCCCCGGGGCAGCGCCGCGGACCTGAACTACTCCAAGGTGGTGGTGGGGCAGGTGGAGGAGTTCCTGGCCAAGCAGGACCTGTCGAAGTACGGGCCGGGCTTCAAGACGGCGGTGACGGGCACGTACAAGAAGAAGATCGACCAGCAGCGCGTCATCGTGCAGGACCTGGCGAGCGCGTCCACGCTGGCCATGGTGCTGCTGCTGGCGTACCTGGCCTTCCACTTCCGCAGCGCGCTGTCGGTGGGCCTCACCATGGCGCCGGTGCTGGCGGGCCTGGGGTGGACGTACGGCTTCGTGGGGCTGGCGTACGGGCAGGTCAACCTGCTCACCGGCTTCCTGGCGGCGGTGCTCGGCGGCCTGGGCGTGGAGCACGGCATCCACCTGTTGGGCCGCTACGGCACGCTGCGCTCGGAGGGGATGACGTCCGAGGCGGCCATCGCCGAGTCCTTCCGGCACACCGGCTTCTCCGCGCTCATCGCGGCCATGGTGGCGGCGCTGACGTTCCTCAGCCTGGCCATGTCCGAGTTCCGTGCGTTCCGAGAGTTCGGAATCATCGCCGCGGTGGGCATGCTGGTGAGCATCTTCGCGTACCTGCTCATCCTGCCCGCGCTCCTGGGGCTGGCGTCGCGCTTCGGCTGGACGCCGCGCACGCACCAGGGGGCCACGGGGCCGCTGGGGCACCTGGCGCGGTGGCTGCCGCGCTCGTACCGGGGCGTGGGGCTGGTGGTGGGCGTGGGCGTGCTGGCGCTCGTGTCGCAGGCGCCGCGCGTGTCGTTCAACTACGACTCGCGCACGCTGGAGGACTACAAGCAGGCGTCGGCGGTGCTGGACCAGAAGGTGAACAACATCCTGGGCTACTCGCAGACGCCGGTGGTGGTGCTGACCGACTCGCTGGAGATGGAGCGCGAGGTGGTGCGCCAGCTGGAGGCGCGCAAGGCGGCCCGGGGCAAGGAGTCCACCATCGACTTCGTCAATGCGCTGGGGGACCTGGTGCCCGAGCAGCAGCAGGAGAAGCAGGCCATCCTCCAGTCGATTGCGGCGAAGCTGAGCAAGCTGGACCCGGAGCGGCTGCCCGAGGACACGCGCGCCTCGCTGACGCGCGCGCTGCGCATGGCGGCGGCGAAGCCCTTCACCCAGGAGGAGCTGCCCGTCGGCGTGCGGCACCAGTTCGAGAGCCTGGACGGGAGCACGGGCGGCGCGGTGCTGGTGTACGCGG
>JBKGHK010000715.1:0-5078 GCA_046520375.1 Pyxidicoccus sp. 3LFB2 | reverse complement strand
GGCACCCGCCGAGACGCCGCCCGCCACGTCGTCGGAGCAGGCCGCCAGCGGGGCCGTGCGCTCGCTGGGCGTGGAGCTGAAGCACCTGGACCGGTCCGTTCGCCCCCAGGATGACTTCTACCAGTTCGTCAACGGCACCTGGCTGAAGACGACGCCCATCCCCGCCGACCGCGCCCGCTACGGCACCTTCATCGAGCTGGCGGACAACGCCGAGCTGGCGATGCGCACCATCATCGAGGAGGCCGGCGCGGCGCAGGCGCGGCAGCCCGGCTCCACCCCGCAGAAGGTGGGCGACCTCTACAACAGCTTCATGGACACCCAGCGCATCGAAGCGCAGGGCGTGGAGCCGGTGCGCGCGGAGCTGCAGCGCGTGAAGGCGCTGAAGAGCGCGGCCGGGATGCCCGAGCTGTTCGCGGAGTTCATGCGTGACGGCGTGCAGGTGCCCTTCGGCATCTTCGTGGGCCAGGACCAGAAGCAGGCCACGCGCTACATCGTCTACGCCAGCCAGAACGGGCTCGGCCTGCCGGACCGTGACTACTACTTCAAGCAGGAGCCCCGCTTCGTAGAGACTCGCGCCGCGTACGTGGCGTACATCGAGAAGCTGCTGACGCTGGCCGGGGAGAAGGACGCGAAGAAGGCGGCGCAGGCCATCCTCCAACTGGAGACGGCCCTGGCGGAGAAGAGCTGGGACCGCGTGAAGAACCGCGACCGCGAGGCCACCTACAACCTCAAGAGCGTGGCGGAGCTGGAGGCGCTGACGCCGGGCTTCTCGTGGGCACGCTTCCTCAAGGCCGCGGGCGCCGAGGGCACCCCGGCCGTCATCGTCCGCCAGCCGGACTACTTCCAGGCCATGGCCGGCCTGCTGAAGAAGACGCCGCTGCCGGTGCTGAAGCAGTACCTCACCTTCAAGGTGCTGGACGAGCGCGCCCCGCTGCTCAGCAGCACCTTCGAGGCGGCCCACTTCGACTTCCGCGGCAAGACGCTGCAGGGCATGCAGGAGAACCGTCCGCGCTGGAAGCGCGGCGTGGGCGTGGTGAACGAAGCGCTGGGCGAGGCCGTGGGCCAGCTCTACGTGGAGCGTCACTTCACCCCCTCGTCCAAGCAGCGGATGAAGGAGCTGGTCGACAACCTGCGCGAGGCCTTCCGCCAGGGCATCGACGGGCTGGAGTGGATGAGCCCCGCCACCAAGGCGCAGGCGCAAGCCAAGCTGGCGAAGTTCAACGTGAAGATTGGCTACCCGGAGAAGTGGCGCGACTACTCGAGCCTGGAAGTCGTCGCGGGTGACCTGGTGGGCAACGTGCGCCGCGGGGACGCGTTCGAGTTCAACCGGCAGATGGCCAAGCTGGGCAAGCCCATCGACCGCGCCGAGTGGGGCATGACGCCGCAGATGGTGAACGCCTACTACAGCTCGACGATGAACGAGATTGTCTTCCCGGCCGCCATCCTCCAGCCGCCGTTCTTCAACCCGGAGGCGGACGACGCGACGAACTACGGCGCCATCGGCGGCGTCATCGGCCACGAGTTCAGCCACGGCTTCGACGACCAGGGCAGCCGCTCGGACGGCGAGGGCAACCTGCGTGACTGGTGGTCCCCGCAGGACAAGGAGGGCTTCCAGCAGCGCACCAACATGCTGGTGGAGCAGTACAACGGCTTCAGCCCGCTGGAGGCGATGAACGTCAACGGCAAGCTGACGCTGGGGGAGAACATCGGTGACCTCAGCGGCCTGACGGTGGCGTACAAGGCCTACAAGCTGTCGCTCCAGGGCAAGCAGGCGCCGGCCATCGACGGCTTCAGCGGCGACCAGCGCTTCTTCATGGGCTGGGCGCAGATCTGGCGCGGCCTGTACCGCGACGATGCGATGCGGCAGATGCTGCTGACCGACTCGCACTCGCCCCCGCAGTACCGCGTCAACGGCGTGGTGCGGAACATGCCCGAGTTCTACGAGGCGTTCGGTGTGAAGCAGGGCGACGCGGCCTGGCTGCCGCCCGAGCAGCGCGTGAAGGTCTGGTAGTCCCCGCCGGCCCGCCGCACGTCACCTATGGACGTGCGGCGAGCCGGATGGCCGGCTGGGGAGCGGGTGGACAGTCAGCCCCGGATGATTAGGCTGGGCGACACTCCTGATAGAGGTCCCGTGTGAGCTCCATCATCATCCGGCTGGTCTGTGGTCTTCTCTTCTCCGCGATGGTGCTGGGCGCCGTCGTGCGGCCTCCCGACAACCTCACGCAGGGCCTGGGGATGATGCTCCCGGCGGTCATGCTGCTGGGCGTCGCCATCAAGGGGCCGCGCCGCTCCATCATCCCACCGAAGAGGCGCGTCCCGGCGCCCGCGCCTGTGACGAGCAGCGAGACGCCCCGGGTCTGAAGGCCCGGGGCGCCCGTGCCGGGCTCAGGCCTTCTTCGCCGTCGGCTTGTTGATGTTGGCGAAGAAGTCGTTGCCCTTGTCGTCCACGACGATGAAGGCGGGGAAGTCGACCACTTCAATCTTCCACACCGCCTCCATGCCCAGCTCCTGGTACTCCAGGACGTCCACCTTCTTGATGCAGTCCTGGGCGAGCCGCGCCGCCGGGCCGCCGATGGAGCCCAGGTAGAAGCCGCCGTGCTTCTTGCACGCCTCGGTGACCGCGGGGGAGCGGTTGCCCTTGGCCAGCATCACGAAGCTGCCGCCCTGGGCCTGGAACTGGTCCACGTAGGCGTCCATGCGGCCTGCCGTCGTCGGGCCGAACGAGCCGGACGCCATGCCCTCGGGCGTCTTCGCGGGGCCGGCGTAGTAGACCATGTAGTCCTTCAGGTACTGCGGCATGCCCTGGCCCGCGTCCAGCCGCTCCTTGATTTTCGCGTGGGCGATGTCGCGCGCCACCACCAGGGGGCCGGAGAGCGACAGGCGCGTCTTGATGGGGTAGCGGGACAGCTCGGCGCGAATCTCGCTCATGGGGCGGTTGAGGTCGATCTTCACCACCTCGCTGGCGAGGTCCGCCTCCGTCGGCTCCGGCAGGTACTTCGCCGGGTCCGCCTCCAGCTGCTCCAGGTAGATGCCGTCGCGCGTAATCTTGCCCAGCACCTGCCGGTCCGCCGAGCACGACACGGCGATGGCCACCGGGCAGGACGCGCCGTGGCGGGGCAGGCGGATGACGCGCACGTCGTGGCAGAAGTACTTGCCGCCGAACTGCGCGCCAATCCCGGTGCGCTGCGTGAGCTTGAGCACCTCCTGCTCCAGCTCCACGTCGCGGAAGCCGCGGCCCAGGGCGTTGCCCTCGCGGGGCAGCGTGTCCAGGTAGCGCGCGGAGGCGTACTTCGCGGTCTTCAGCGCGAACTCGGCGGAGGTGCCGCCCACGACGATGGCCAGGTGGTACGGCGGGCACGCGGCGGTGCCCAGCGAGCGGATCTTCGCGTCGAGGAAGGCCAGCAGGCTCTGCGGGTTGAGCAGCGCCTTGGTCTCCTGGAAGAGGTAGCTCTTGTTCGCGGAGCCGCCGCCCTTGGCCATGAAGAGGAACTTGTAGGCGTCGCCGTCGGTGGCGTAGAGCTCGATTTGCGCGGGGAGGTTGTTGTTGGTGTTGACCTCCTTGTACATGTCGAGCGCCGCCATCTGCGAGTAGCGCAGGTTGGACGTGCGGTACGTCTCGAACACGCCCCGGGAGATGGCCTCCTCGTCGTTGCCCCGGGTGAGGACGTGCTGGCCCTTCTTGCCCATGACGATGGCGGTGCCCGTGTCCTGGCAGGAGGGCAGCACGCCGCCGGCGGCGATGTTGGCGTTCTTCAGCAGCTCCATCGCCACGAAGCGGTCATTCGCGGACGCCTCCGGGTCCTTGAGGATGTGGGCCAGCTGGCCCAGGTGGCCGGGGCGCAGCAGGTGCGCGATGTCGCGCATGGCCTCGCGGGTGAGGAGGGTGAGCCCCTCGGGCTCGACCTGGACGAAGGTGCGCCCGGCGGCCTCGAACGTGGAGACGTGGTCCTTCGTGAGGAGCCGGAAGGGCGTCTCATCCTTGCCCAGCGGCAACATTTCCTGGAACTGGAAGTCGTTCATGGGGACATAGGCGTAGCGCCGAAGGCCCCTGGATGGGTAGCCGGAAGGCGCCCGGGGACGGGAAAGCCCCGGAGGCGCCGAGAACCTCTCCCGATGGGAGCCAAAAGTCGGGGTAGGGGAAGGTCAGTCCGACATCGGCTCGAAGTCGGCCTTGGTGGCCCCGCAGTCGGGGCAGTACCAGTCGGCAGGCAGGTCCTCGAAGGCGGTGCCGGGAGGGATGCCGGAGGTGGGGTCGCCTTCGGCCGGGTCGTACACATGGCCGCAGGGGAGGCAGCGGTAGCGCTGAGACATGTCGGCAGGATAACGCGGGCCTGGGGCGGGGAGGGGGACGGAGGGTCGGCTGGTCGTCAGCCCCGCTGGCGGACAACTCGCGATATGGCCCGGTTGTGAGATGCTGTAGACCCCCGTGGCCTCCTTCACCTCACAGTCACTGCTTCTCGTCATCATGGGACTGCTCGCCGCCACCGCGCGCGCGGCCGAGCCTTCGTCCGTGGAGCAGCGGGCGCGCGAAGACCTGGACCGGCAGCTCGAGGCGCTGGTGAAGACGCCTCCGCCGGAGGTGGTCATCTCCTTCGAGGGCCTTCCCGGCGCCGGCACCGAGCGCGGCTACAAGCTGGTGGAGGCGGACTTCTCCCTCAACGGCCAGCCGCTGGCCGTCCCGGGCGCGGACAAGCTCAACGCCCCGGGCCAGCACCGGCTGTCGGTGGTGAAGGTGGAGGAGGGCTCATTCACGCTGGTGTCGCACGTCACGTATGCGAACGAGGCGTGGAACCTCTTCAGCGAGGAGAGCGGCTTCCTCTGGAAGCTGACGGCGTCCGTCACGTTCCAGGTGCAGAAGGGGCTGCGGGTGCGGGTGAAGGTGATGCCGAGCATCAACCCCACCGCGCCGGACCCCCGGCTGAAGCTGAAGCTGTCGCACGACGTGTCGGTGGAGATGACCGCGCAGCTGGCGGACGTGGCCATTCCGGACGCGGCGGATGCGGGGACTCCCACGAAGGTGGCGCAGGCGCCCGCGGCGCCCGTCACGCCGCCGGTGCAGCCCGTGGCGGGGACGCAGC
>JBKGHK010000714.1:0-5122 GCA_046520375.1 Pyxidicoccus sp. 3LFB2 | reverse complement strand
GGTGGGCAACGCGTGGAAGGCCGTGGGCGTGGGCGTGCCGGTTCCTCCTCCGGTCAACACCCCCATCGAGAAGAACGTGCCGGCCACCAACCTGTCCGGTGCTCGCGGCGCGAAGCAGTACTTCTCGGTGACGGTGCCCGAGGGCGCCACCAACCTGAAGTTCACGATGTCCGGTGGCACGGGTGACGCGGACCTGTACGTTCGCTACCTCAACGCCCCCACCACGACGAGCTACAACTGCCGTCCGTACAGCTCGGGCAACAACGAGGTGTGCACCTTCCCGGCTCCGGGCGAGGGCATCTGGTACGTGATGATCAACGGCTTCAGCGCCTACTCCGGCGTGTCGCTGGTGGTGACGTGGGACGGCGGCTATGTGCCTGTCGAGCCGGGCACGCAGATCTCCGGCCTCTCCGGCGCCGCGGGCTCCTCGCAGGTGTTCACGGTCCAGATTCCCGAGCGCACCAACGGTGGCACGCGCAACATCCACGTGCGGCTGCGTGGCACGGGCAACGCGGACCTCTACGTGCAGCGCGCGGCGGCGCCGTCCTTCGGCTCCTACGACTGCCGTGGTGTGAATGAGCACAGCACGGAGAACTGCAACCTGAACGGCTTCGAGCCGGGCAAGTACTACATCAACGTGTTCGGTGCGAAGGGCGGCTTCACCGACGGCACGCTCATCGTCACGTTCAACTGATGCTGACGCGGAGGGGGCTGTCTCAGCCCCCTCCCGCTGACGGGCTGCCAGCAGGCCGCCCGTGAGCACAGCGCCCCGGTTGCCCCCAGCGGGTGGCCGGGGCGCTTTCTTTTCCAGGGCCCTCCAGGCACGCTTGAGGGCGCGCCGGTGGCAGGCTGCGGGGACGCTGCACCCGGGCCGGCCGGCTTCAGAAGCCCGTCAGCACGTAGAGGTCGTCCTCCCCGGCGATGCCGTACACCATCTTCCTGCCATCCCGGGAGACGTCCAGGTCCCGTGGCGCGGACTCGTTGATGACCCGGGTTGCCCGGGGCGCCGCCCCGGACAGGTCGAAGAAGGTGATGCCGTCCTTCGTCAAGGCCACGAGCCGGCCGTCGGGCATCCAATCCATGGGGCGCCGGTCGTTGGCGGCGAGTGACACACCCAGGTCTTCCCCCGTGGTGAGCGTGAGGACGCGAAGCTCGTAGGGGCCGGCATCCGAGACCCTGTGCAGATACGCCACCCGCTCCCCGTCCGGGGAGAGGACCGGCGAGGCGCCGCGCTCCTTGAGCAGCCGCACCTCGCGTGTCGTCCAGTCGAACAGGTTCAGACCGGGCCGCTCGCCCTGGAAGCTGGTCCCGTGCACGCCAAAGACCAGCCACCTGCCATCCCGTGACACGTCCAGATCTACGTAGTGGGGCAGGCCGAGCCCTTCGGCCTCGAGCACCGCCGGGCCTCCTCCCTCCACCGGACTGCTGTAGAGGTGGCCCTCCCTGGCGAAGATGAAGCGGGTGCCGTCCGCGCTCCAGACCGGGGAGTGGGGGGCATTCTCCCTCTGGAGCCCCGTGCCGTCCGCGTTCACGCTCCGCATCCGGCTCGGCTCACCAGGGGCGAGGGGGGAACTCGTGAAGAAGACGCGAGCGCCATCCGGGGAGAACCGTGGATAGCTCCACGACTCATCCTGCGGGGCCTTCAGGACAGTGCGCTCGGGCGCATCCTCACCACAGGCCGCAAGCTGGAAGGCGATGGGCAGCAGGGCGAGGACACGGAGAAGACGGGGCGAAGTCATGGGGAGCTCGGGGCCAGGAGGGTCAAGGCCCCGAGGCTATCGCTCTTCGCTCGAAGTCACCTGGACTGCCCCCAGGTGAGCATGTTCCGCGGAAGGCCGCGGGCTCAGCCGCGTCGCTTCGCGCCGTGCCGTGCCCCGGGCGAGTCCGGCTCCCGGGGCAGGTGCCGCAGTCCCATCCACCCCAGCGCCGCGACGTGGCGGGCCACATGGTCGATGGAGAAGGAGCGCCCCTCGGCGGCCCACCACTGGCCCACCTGCGTCACCATGCCCACCAGCGCATTCGCGTAGATGGGCGCCACCTGGGGGTCGAAGCCCGCGCGCTCGAACTCGCTGCGGAAGATGTCCCCCACCCGCTGTGCCAGGTCATCGATGACGCGCGTCAGGCCCCGGCGCGCGGGGGCCATGGGCGAGTCGCGCGTGAGCACCGCGAAGCCCGCGGGCTCCTCCTTCGCGTACGTCATGAAGGCCAGCACCGCCGCCTCGAAGCGCTCGCGGGGCGTGCCCTCGGAGATGCTCTCCGACATGCGCGCCACCAGGTCGTCCATCTCCCGGTCGACGATGGCCGCGTACAGGCCCTCCTTCGCGCCGAAGTGCTCGTAGACGATGGGCTTGGACACGCCTGCCTGCTGGGCAACCTCTTCAATCGAGGTCGCCTCGTAGCCATGCGAGGCGAAGACCCCCCGGCCGACCTGCATCAGCTGGAGCCGGCGGTCGGCGCCGGAAAGTCGCTTTTTCGTCGCCAAGTTGAACTCCAAGTTACCCGCGAGTAGGTTACTCTAGCGAAACCTACTGGCCAGTAACCAGTGGGTGGAGCTGGAGGCCCTCATGTACCTTGCTCTTTGCGGAGCCGTCTTCTTCGCCGCATACCTGCTCAACATCCTCACGATTACGGTGGGTTACCACCGGGGTCTGGCGCACAAGGCGGTGCGGCTGCACCCGGTGCTGCGTCGGGTGGTGCTCGTTGGCGGCAACTGGCTCACGGGGTTGGACCCGAAGGCCTGGGTGGTGATGCACCGGCTCCACCACGAGCACTCGGACACGCCGTTGGACCCGCACTCGCCGGTCAACGTGGGCATTCTCGGCATCGGGATGGAGCAGTTGCGCAACTACAAGCGCGTCATCGTCGGGCTGCTGCGCAACGAGCCGGAGTACACGCGCTACGCGAAGGACCTCGACTTCCCGCTCAACCGGCTGAACAGCTCCGGGCGCTGGTACCTGCCGTACGTCCTGCACGGAGTCATTGGACTGACGTTGGGGTTCGGCGTGGGCTGGCTGCTGGGCGCCGCCTACTTCTTCGGGATGATGAGCCACCCGGTGCAGGGCGGCATCGTCAACTCGCTGGGGCACGCGGTGGGCGGGCGCAACTTCGACACGTCCGACAACTCGCGCAACAACCACCTGGCCGCGTGGCTCATCTTCGGCGAGGGCTTCCAGAACAACCACCACCGCTACCCGGGCTCGGCGTCCTTCTCCTACCGCCGGCATGAAATCGACATGGGCTATGGTGCCTGCGTGCTCTTGGAGAAGCTGGGGCTGGCCACCATCCAGCGCGACTATCTCATCCCCCGGCCCCCGAGGGAGTCGACCGTGGAAGAAGCGCAGGCCCAGTCCTGAACGCCCAGGCGGCGGAGAAGCCGAAGCTGCGGGGCGTGCTGCACCAGTTCGCCGCCGTGGTCGCGCTCATCGCGGGGGGCGTGCTGGTGTCGATGGCGCCCACCCCCAGGGCCGCCACCGCGGCGGCGCTGTATGCCGTCAGCCTGGTGGTGCTCTTCACGGTGAGCGCGACGTACCACCGGGTGGACTGGGCCCCGCGCGGGCGGGCGTGGATGCGGCGCATGGACCATGCGTCCATCTTCATCCTCATCGCGGGCACCTATACGCCCGTTGCGCTGCTGGGCATCCGCGGCGCGGCGGGTGACAGCCTGCTGCTGGCCATCTGGTGCGGTGCGCTGGTGGGCGTGCTCCAGTCGCTGTTCTGGGTGCACGCGCCCAAGGTGGTGACGGCGGCGCTCGCCGTCGGCGTGGGCTGGACGCTGGTGCCGTACCTGAAGGAGGCGCGGCAGGCGCTCGACGTCACCGGGCTCTCACTCATCCTGGCCGGTGGCGCCGCCTACACCCTGGGCGCCGTCGCCTACGCGCTGAAGCGGCCGAACCTGCGGCCCGGCGTGTTCGGGTACCACGAGTTCTTCCACGCCCTGACGCTCGTGGGCGCGGGGCTCCACTTCGCGGTGGTGGTGCGGCTCGTCCAGGCGAGCACGTAGGCGCGCCTCCGCGACGAGGCCGTGCGCCGCCGGGCCGGAGGACAGGCCCGCCCAGGACTGGAAGAGCGCGGTCAGCACGGCGTGCGCGGCGGGGGAGGACTGGAAGCAGGCGCTCTCGCGCGCCTGGAGGGCCGCTATCACCCGCGCATGGGACTTCTTCTTCGGGCGCATCGTCGACCAGTACCTGCCGGCGGCGGTGCGGAAGCCCTCCTGGGGGAAGCGCCGCGCCAGGGTGTTGAGGACGTGCACGCCGCAGGTGAGCTGCGCGTACGGATTGAGAAGAGAGCGCGTCGGGTGGAGCGAGTGGAAGGTGCGGGCCCCGGCGCTGGCCTGCAAGTCACTCAGGAACGCGCTCCGGTCGGCGTCCCAGTCGAAGTGGCAGCCCAGGCCGTCTGACTGCGGGTAGCTGCGCATGTCCGCATAGGAGAGCTGGAGCAGGCCCTCGCTGAGGATGGGCCTGCGCGTCACCGGGTCGATGAGCTGCCTGCGGGTGGCCTTGTCGAGGATGCCCGTCTCGTTGAACATCATCCGGCGGTCCCGGCCGGACTCGGGGCCTGAGATGGCGTACAGCAGGTCCGCGTAGAACTGGAGGCGCGCGTCGGCGGGCATCGCCGCCCACCTCGGGCAGAAGTCGGCCATCCTGTCCGTGGGGAGCGAGAGCAGGGCGGGGGCCTTCGTCGCCTCCGCGCGGATGTGCGCGTCGTAGGCTGGTGCCCATCCCTGGATGGGAGCAGGACGCTCCGGCGTGGGCGGCTCGGCATGCGCGGCGGTGCCCCAGGCGAGGCAGAGGCTGAGCAGCGAGCGCTGGAGCAGGACGCGCTTCATGACGGGCTCCCGGGCCGGAAGGAGGGGAGAGTCTGGCGTCGGCATGGGTGTCGTGCCCGGCTTGCGGCGCGTCGGTGGGGCTGTGCCTGCTCAGTCGTGGACACCCAGCAGCCGCGCGTCGTGGGGCCGACGACTTTCGTACACGCGGGACGTGGTGACTGAGGGCCGTGCTCCCAGCGGAGGCCGGGACGCTGCGCTCGCTGGTGGACGCTCCCTTCGGGCGGCCCGCAGGTGGAACGAACGTTCCTTGGCTCTGTCTCGACCCCTCTAGAGGGAGGGGAGTAGCAGCCGAGCGGC
>JBKGHK010000713.1:0-5139 GCA_046520375.1 Pyxidicoccus sp. 3LFB2 | reverse complement strand
GCCGGAGGCGGCCCGCCCGCATGCGGGGCTGTCCCGGGCATTCCCTCCACCCGAGCGCGTGGCCTCGGCCGACCTTGGCGCGCTGGGCATGCCCTCGGCACGGCGGGCGGCGCTCAAGGCGATGGCGGAGGCGGCGCTCGCGGATGCGCAGTTGTTCCATCCCTTCGGCACGGTGGAGGAGGCCATCGCACGGCTGCGCTCCATTCGCGGAGTGGGCGAGTGGACGGCGCAGTACATCGCGCTGCGCGCGCTGCGGGAGACGGATGCATTTCCGGCCAGCGACATCGGCCTGCTCCGGGGTGCGGCCAATGACGCGGGAGAGCGGCCGACACCCGAGGCTCTGCTGCAACGCGCGGAGCCGTGGAGACCCTGGCGGGCCTATGCCGCGCAGCACCTGTGGGCCGCCGATGCGGTGGCGCGGGAGGCCCGTCATGGCTGAGCCCCTGCGCCTGTGCATCGACCGGACGGACATCCCCATCGTGTGGGCCGCCGATGCGGTGGCTCGGGAGGCCCATCATGGCTGAGCCCCTGCCCCTGCGCATCGACCGGACCGATACACCCATTGGCGAGCTGGTCATCGTCGCGGACCGTGAGGGCCGGCTGCGCGCGGTCGACTGGACCGACTACGAGGCGCGGCTGCTTCGGCTGCTGCGCCTGCACTATGGGGAACGCGGCTTCGTGCTCGAACCGGAGCGCAACCCCGGCGGCCTCACGCAGGCGCTGCGCGCCTGGTTCTCGGGAGACCTCGGCGTCATCGCCAGCCTGCCGGTGGAGACGGGCGGAACGCCCTTCCAGCGAACCGTCTGGGCCGCCCTGCGCGACATTCCGTGCGGCACCACGGTGTCCTACTCCGAGCTCGCGCGCCGCATCGGCCGCCCCGCCGCCGTGCGCGCGGTGGGGCTCGCAAATGGCGCGAATCCGGTGGGCATCGTCGTGCCCTGTCATCGCGTGGTGGGCTCCAATGGCGCGCTCACCGGCTATGGCGGTGGGCTCGAGCGGAAGCGCTGGCTGCTGGCCCATGAGGGTGGCGGCACGGCACAGCCACTCCTGCCCTTCGCCCGGTAGCGCCGGTCTTCATCGCTGAATGTGAAACGGACGTGCACTCCGTACGTCTGACGGGCTCCGCCCACCTCCAGAAAGGAAGTCCCATGACGTCGCCACACTCGCTGAACGCGCAGGGGTTCCGCCGACTGCACACCGAAGGATTGCTGCTCCTCACCAACGCCTGGGATGCCGGGAGCGCACGGCTGATGGAGAGCCTGGGAGCCAAGGCGGTGGCTACGACCAGCGCCGGAGTGGCCTGGGCGCACGGGTACCCCGACGGAGACCACCTGCCCGTGCGGCTGCTGGCCACGACAGTGACGGAGATTGCCCGCGTCATCCGGGTGCCGCTCACCGTGGACGTGGAGGGCGGCTATTCGAGCGACCCCGCCGCCGTGGCCGAGGCCGTCGCCACGGTCATCGATGCAGGCGCGGTGGGAATCAATATCGAGGACGGCGGGGGCACGCCGGACCTGCTCTGCGCGAAAATCGAGCAGGTGAAGCGCGCCAGTGCGCGTCTCGGAGTGGACGTGTTCGTGAACACCCGCACGGACGTGTACCTGCGCGGGCTGGCACCCAAGGGCCGACAGGTCGAGGAGGTGCTGGCGCGCGCCGAGCGTTACCACGCCGCGGGAGCCGATGGCCTCTTCGTCCCCGGAGTGGTGGACCCCGCCGAAATCCGGGCGATTGCCTCGGCGGCGGGCCTCCCGCTGAATGTGATGGCGCGGCCGGGCCTGCCCTCTCCCACGGAGCTGGCGGCGCTGGGCGTCCGGCGCCTGAGCGCGGGGTCCTCCATCTCCGAAGGCGTCTTCGGCAGGGCCGCGGCGCTCGCCACGGCCTTCCTGCGCGACGGCGTCACCGCCTCACTGACCGAGGGCGCCATGCCCTACTCCCAGGTCAACGCGCTCATGGCGCCGCGCTGAGCGGGCAAGGCGCTCATGCCCCGCCTCACCCCACCGGCAGCGGCAGCCGCACGGTGAAGGTGGTGCCCTCGCCCATGGAGCTGTGCACCGTGAGCCGGCCACCGTGGTTCTCGACGATGCCCTGACAGATGGACAGCCCCAGGCCGGTGCCCTTGCCCTCCGGCTTGGTGGTGAAGAACGGCTCGAAGATGCGCTGCAGGTGCTTGGGGTCGATGCCCGTGCCCGTGTCGCGCACCGTCACCACCGCGTCCTGCCCGTCCTGCCCCGTGGCGAGGTACACCGCGCCGCCCGGCTGCATGGCGTGGCACGCGTTGGTGATGAGGTTGACGAAGACCTGCACCAGGTTGGCGCGCACCGCGGACAGCGGCGGCAGCTCCGAGTACTCCCGGTGCACGCTGACGCGCGCCTGCGCCACCACGTGCTCGCAGAAGCCCACCGCCATGTCCACCACGGCGTTGAGCTGCACCCGCTCCGGCTTGTCCTGCGCCGGCCGCGCGTAGCTCACCAAATCCCGCGTGAAGCGAAGGATGCGGTGGCTGCTCTCCAGAATCTTCCTCAGCTTCTCCTGGTCCGCCGGGTTGGCGCCGGGCGTCGTGCGCGAGCGCTGGAGCAGCGCGTCCGCGTAGGTGGCCACCGCCGTCATCGGGTTGTTGATTTCGTGCACCACGCTGGCGGCGAGCTGACCGATGGAGGCCAGCTTCTCCGCGTGGATGATGCGCTTCTCCAGCTCCTTCACCACGGTGATGTCCTGGCCGATGGCGATGACGCCTTCGACTTCACCGTGCTGCGTGAGCATGGAGGAGGTGGCGAAGGACACGCGCACCTCGCCGCCGTCGCGCGACAGCAGGCGCGTCTCGAAGCTGTTCACCGACTCGCCGCGCATGGCGGAGGCGATGACCTGCGTCAGGCGCAGGTGCTCGCTCTCGGGCACCAGCCAGAAGAGGTCCTTGCCCAGCACGTCCTCCTTGCGGAAGCCGGTGAGCGCGCTGAGTGCTTGATTGAAGACCACCACCTGCTTGTCCCGGCTGGCCACCAGGATGAGCGCGTTGGCCTTCTCCAGCAGGTCCTCCAGGTACTTGCGGACGAACGTCAGCTCGTCGATGAGCTTGGCGTTCTTCACCGCCACGGCCACCTGGTTGGCCAGCTGCAGGAGGACGCGCTCGTCGTGCTGAACGTCCGCGTCGAAGCCCTCCGGGTACTCCATGTTGATGGCGCCGAAGAGCTGCCCGCTGGCCACCAGCGGCGCGCTCACCCCGTGGGTGCTGCCCTGGAACAGCAGCGGCACCTCGTTCAACACCGCCACACGGCCCGGAGGCAGCGATGCGCGCGCCAGGTTCGTCTTGTCCACCGCGCGCTGGAGCAGCGCCAACGGCTCGTGCGCGCCCTCCTTCAGCCGGCCCTCCGCGTAGAGCGACGTCAGTCCACCGGTGCGCGCGTCGGTAATGCGGATGCAGAAGGAGCGCCCGGGGAACAACTCCTTCACCCCGCGCGCCACGGCGGCCACCAGTTCCTCCTCGCCGCCCGACTCGGCCACGCTGCGGCCCAAATCCAAGAGCACGCTCTCCGTGCGGGCCTGCTCCAGCAGGGCCTTCTCGGCCACCACCAGCCGGTTGCGCGCCAGCTCCGGCTCGTTGCGCGCGCGCACCGCCACCACGTCCCCGCGGCGCGACAGCGTCAGCACCACGCCGGCCAGGTCGGAGTCGGACAGGAGCTCCACATCGCAGCTGGAGCCGTCGGCAGGCACACAGGCGCCGGACAGCGCCCGCGCCACGTCGTCCACGGACACGTGGTGCTCGGCACAGAAGCGGCGGAAGGACTCGTTGACGGCCACCAGCCGCAGGCCCGGGTCGCACATGGCCGCGGGCGCGTCGAGCGCCTCGAAGAAGGCCTGGAAGGACTCGGCCTGGGGGCCACCGGGAATGCGCACGACGCGGGGCTCAGTCTTCATGGGAGGAGGCCTTGTCCAGGTCGAGAATCTGTTGCGCCCCCATGTACGACTTCGTCTCGTAGCGGGTGATCTTCCCAATCTTCCGGACGATCTCCGCCATGCGCTCCGCCTCGCGGTAGATGATGTCCACCGGCTTCCAGGCGAAGTCCTCTTCCTTCAGCCGGCGCTTGAGCAGCTCGGCGTAGCCCATCACCGAGGTGAGCGGCTGGTTCAGCTCGTGCGCGGCGGTGCCGGCGAGCGCGACGATGACGGCGCTCTTCTCGCTCTCCTCCAGCCGCGTCTCCACGTCGGACAGCTTGCGCTCCAGCTGCATGCGGGCGCGCATGTCCGTGAAGATGCCCACGCTGAACACCTCGCGGCCGCCTTCGTAGACGATGGACGCCGTCATGTTCACCGGCACCCGCTCACCGGAGCGGTGCAGCAGCTCCTCGCGGGTGAGGGACAGCCGCCCCTTGCCGCCATGCTCCGGAGCACGAATCATGGCCATGACCCGCTTGGCCACGCCGGGCGGATAGAGCTGGTGGACGGTGAGACCGCCCAGGGCCTCCTGCGAGGTGTACCCGCACATGGCCTCCGCGCCCTTGTTGAAGAGGATGATGCGACCCTTCAGGTCCGCGGCGATGATGGCGTCCACCGACGAGTCGATGAGCCGCTCCAGGAAGTCCTTCGTCTGGCGCAGCTCGTACTCCAGCTTGCGCGCGTCGGTGACGTCCCGGAACGAGAGGATGGTGGCGGCCTCCTCGTCGCGCATGGGCGCGGCGGACATGGACAGCGTCAGGCGCCGTCCCGCGCCGGTGCACACCTCCACGTCCACGCCGGAGCGGGCGTCCCCGCGCGAGGCGGTCGTCACCAGCTCCATCAGCACGCACTCGTCCACCGGCTGGGTGACCTGGTGCAGGTGGCGGCCCCGCGCCTCGTGCGGGGGCATGTCCAGCATGGCCGCGCCCGAGGGGTTGAGCGACAGCACGCACGCCTTGTCGTCGAGGATGGCCACGCCCTCGCTGACGTGCGCGAAGAAGAGCTGGTAGGGCTTGAAGGACGCCGCCTGCTCCTCGGCGGCCAGGCGCGCCGTCTTCTCCGCCTCCGTCTGCCCGCGCACGGACTGGAGGACGGACGCGTTGCGCAGCGCCACGGCCGTGGCGTGCGCCACCGTGGTGAGGAAGTCGATTTCCCGGGGCGTGAAGGTGCGGCGCGTGCCCGCCGCGCGCACCAGCAGCACGCCGCGCA
>JBKGHK010000712.1:0-5144 GCA_046520375.1 Pyxidicoccus sp. 3LFB2 | reverse complement strand
CGGGCCGCGCAGGTGCTGGCGGCGCTGGAGCTGGGCCGCCGGGCGCAGCGCGCGGTGGAGCGGCGGCCCAAGCTGCGCACGCCGAAGGAGATTCACGGGTACCTGGCGCCCAAGCTGGCCACCTTGCGGCGCGAGGTCTTCCACGTGCTGTGCTTCAACGCGCGCAACGTGCTGGTGCATGACGCGCGCGTGGCGGAGGGCACGATGAATGCGTGCCCGGTGGACCCTCGCGAGGTGTTCGCCGCGGCGCTCACGTCGCGCGCCACCGCCATCGTCCTGGCGCACAACCACCCGTCTGGGGACCCGGAGCCCAGCGTCCAGGACCTGGCGCTGACGCGGCACCTCGTCGCCGCGTCGCAGCTGCTCAACATCAAGGTGCTGGACCACGTGGTGGTGGGGGACGGGGCGTACGTGTCGATGCTGGAGCGGGGACTGCTGCCCGACGCGGAGCGGGAAGTGAGGCGCGGATGGTCCGCGAATGGAGGCGACTGATGATGGTGGGCGCGGTGGGGACGTGGGGCGCGGTGCAGGTGGAGCTGCTGGAGGACTCGCGAGCGCAGGTGGTGCGGCTGGACACCGGGCAGGCGTGCACGGTGGAGCGCGCCACCCTGCCGGTGGGAGTGCGCGAGGGGGACGTGGTGGTTGACGGCCGGCTGGAGCCGGAGCGGACGGCGCTGCGGGTGCGGGAGGTGGCGCGGAAGCGGGCGCTGCTGGCTGTTCCCGTTCCACCGGGGCTCGACCTGTGAGGTGGGGTGGCACGCCGGCGACGTTTCCGTTGACGGCCGGACCAGGATGGTGAACATGCGCGCGATGCCGGTGGCCCTGCCCTACTTCGAGGAAGCCCAGCAGGGACTGGTTCGCCACTTCGCCCTGAGGGAGTTCCGGCCGGGGCAGGCCCAGGTCATCTCCTCGGTGATGAGCGGGCGCAACACGGTGGTGGTGATGCCCACCGGTGCGGGCAAGAGCCTGTGCTACCAGCTGCCCGCCACGCTGCTGCCGGGGCTGACGCTGGTGGTGTCGCCGCTGATTGCCCTGATGAAGGACCAGGTGGAGGCGCTCACCGCGCGCGGCATTCCGGCCACCTTCATCAACTCGTCCCTGTCGGACCTGGAGCGCGCGGAGCGGATGCGCCGGCTGCGCGCGCGTGAGTACAAGCTCTTGTACGTGGCGCCCGAGCGCTTCCGGAGCCTGAGCTTCCTGGAGACGGTGTCCGAGGTGGGCGTGGACCTGCTCGCCGTGGACGAGGCGCACTGCATCTCCCAGTGGGGCCACGACTTCCGGCCGGACTACGCGCTGCTGGGCCAGGTGCGCAAGCGGCTGCGTCCGCCGCGCACGGTGGCGCTGACGGCCACGGCCACGCCCGAGGTGCGCGCGGACATCATCCGCGTCCTGCTGATGAAGGACCCGGTGCAGTACGCCATGGGGTTCGACCGCCCCAACCTCTTCCTCGGCAAGCAGGAGGTGGGCGGGGACTCGGACCGGCACGAGGCGTGCGCGCGGCTGGCGGCGCTGGGGGGCAGCGGCATCATCTACTGCTCCACGCGACGGGCGGCGGAGGGCATCTTCTCCGAGCTGCACGGCCAGGGGCTGAAGGCGATGCTGTACCACGCGGGCATGGAGGACGACGCGCGCCGCCAGGCCCAGGACACCTTCATGTCCACGAAGGACGCGGTGGTGGTGGCCACCAATGCCTTCGGCATGGGCATCGACAAGCCGGACATCCGCTTCGTGGCCCACGCCAACATCCCCCGGGCGGTGGAGGCGTACTACCAGGAGATTGGCCGCGCGGGCCGCGACGGCGGAGACGCGCGGGCGGTGCTGCTCTTCAACCACGCGGACGTGTACACGCAGGAGCGCCTCATCCAGAGCAGCCACCCCTCCGAGGCGGTGTTCGCGGACGTGTGGAACGTGCTCCAGTCGGTGGAGGAGTTCGAGCGTGGCGTGTACGCGCTGGCGGGCACGGTGAATGCCAGCGAGTTCGAGGTGTCCGCGGCCCTGCGCATCCTCGAGCGCGAGGGGAAGATTGAGCGAGGAGGCCGGGGCGAGGGCGAGCACGGCATCACCCTGACGGAGAAGGCCCTGGCCGCGCACCCGCATGCGGCGGACGCGCAGCGGCTGCTCAAGTCCCTGCTGGAGACCTTCCCCGTGGGGCGGCAGGCCACCACGGAGCTGCCGATTCTTGCCCGGCGCACGGGGCTGTCGGTGGACGAGGTCCGGCACGCGCTGGGCCTCTTGGAGAAGTCCGGCGCCGCGCGGGTGCGGCGGCCCTTCTCCGGGCGCTCCATCCGCGCGCTGGAGCGGGTGCCCTTCCGCGAGCTGGGGATGGATTTGAGCCGCGTGCGCGAGCAGGAGCGGCAGAACCTGGCGCTGCTGCGGCGGATGACGGAGTACGCGTACACGGACCGGGAGCAGAAGTGCCGGCGCTCGGCGATTCTCCGGTACTTCGGTCAGCAGGAGGTGGGGACCGAGTGTGGCAACTGCGACGTGTGCACGCCGGAGAAGATGCCGCCGCTCCTGGCCGCGCCTCCCGCCGCGTCCCGGCCCCGTGGCTCCTCGTCCTCCACGGCCCCGCCGGTGATGAACTACAGCGAGCTGGCCTCCACGGAGCTGCGCCGCTGGCGCAAGGATCTGGCGAAGGATCTGGGCGTGGCGCCCTTCATCATCTTCAACGACGCCACGCTGCTGGGGCTGTCCGCGGCGCTGCCCATCGACCGGGACGGGTTTCTCTCGGTGAAGGGCACCGGGGAAAGCCGCTGGGAGCGCTTCGGCCCCAAGGTGGTGGAAATCTGCCTCATGGCGCGCGCCGCGGGGCATGAGCCGCAGGCGGTGCCGGCGACTCCGCCCCGGGTGCGGAAGAAGCGCGCCTAGCGTCCGCCCGCGCGGCGCCAGGCCCGGCGCGCCACGAACAGCCGCATCCCGCCCATCAGCGAGCCCACCACCAGGGCGAGCATGAAGATGACCACCACGGTGGTGATGCCGAAGAGGACACGCACGCCGAACTCGGTGATGCGGCCGGAGAAGTAGGCCGTGCGCAGCGGCTCCATGGCGCCGGCCATCTCCAGCGCGCGCGCCGGCAGCGAGTCCAGCGACAGCGACAGTCGCTGGAGGAACCGCGACGGGAAGAAGCGCAGCGCCAGCTCCACCCCGAAGCCCACCACGAGGTAGAGCAACGAGAGCAGGAAGGCGTTGCTCCACATGATGCGCAGCAGCGAGGCGGCCTCGGGGCGCGTCGGAAAGGGCCTCACGCTATCTGGCCGCCTTCTTCTTGAGGGCTGGCAGCGCCTTCTTCACCCGCGCCGCCTCCGGCGAGCCATCCGCCAGTCGCAGGAAGGCCTCGTAGGACTCCACCGCCCGGGGCAGCTCCGCCGCGTCGCGCACCAGCACGTCCGCCAGGGCCAGGTGCGCCAGGCCGTCGGTGGGCTCCAGCTCCACCGCCTTGGCCAGCGCCGTCTTCGCCACCGGTTCCTGCCGCTGCTTGAGGGCCACCAGCCCCAGCGCCAGATGCGAGCGCCCGGCATGTGGCGCCAGCCGCACGGCCTCGTCACCGCTGGTGACGACGGTGGCCTGGTCTCCCTCGTCGCGGAGAATCTCCGCGAGGTTCTCCGCGAACGCGCGGTTGTCATCCAGCAGAAGGTACTGACGCATGGGCGTCCTCCGCGGGTAGGAGGGGAAGCCGGAGCACGAAGCGCGCCCCGACACCGTCCCGGGGCGCGTAGGCGATGCTTCCGCCGTGCCGCTCCAGGATGCGTTTGACGAGGGGCAGGCCCAGGCCGATGCCGCGCGCCTTCGTCGTCATCAGCGGCTCGAAGAGGCGGCGGCGGATGGCGTCGCTCACGCCGGGGCCGGAGTCCTCCAGCACCAGCTCCACCATGGCCGCGTCCTGGGCGCCCACGGACAGGGAGATGGTGCCGCCCGACTCCTCCAGTGCCTGCACCGCGTTCTCCAGCAGGTTGACGAACACCTGGCGCAGCTGGCCCGCGTCGCCCTGCACGGGCGGGAGCGCGGCGAGCCCCTCCTCGCGCACGGCCACGGACTCCGGCCGCTGCACGGCGGTGAGCGCCTCCTGCCACACCTCGTCCAGCCACACCTCCTGCCGCTGGAGGGGCCGGTCCCGAATCATGTCCAGCAGGTCGGAGACGATGCGGTTGGCGATGCCCACCTGCTCACCGATGCGGACCAGGTGCTTGGCGGTGCGCTCGTCCACGGCGCCCGGGCGGCCCTTGAGGATGTAGAGCGACGTCTCGATGACGCCCAGCGGGTTGCGCAGCTCGTGGCCGATGGAGCCCACCAGCTGGCCGAAGGTGGACAGCCGCTCGTTCCGCGCCTGCTGCGCCAGCAAATCCTCGCGGTAGGTGTGGAGCATGATGGCCAGCTCCAGGTCCAGAATCTTCCCCAGCGCGGTGCGCGCCGCCCGGAGCGCGTCGGGCCTGTCCAGGTACGCCTCGTCGATGATGCCGTTGAGCTCCTGTCGGAGGACATTCATCGCGCCGAACATGTAGTGCTGCGGCAGGGAGATGCGCACGTGCATGCGGCCGATGCGGCAGCGCAGCTCGTAGTAGGCCTCGTCCCACGGCCCGCTCATGAGCTGGCTCATCCAGATTTCCAGCGTGCCGCGCAGGTGGCCCACCCGGCTCTCGCCGCCCTCCAACGCCTGGCGCGCGCCCTCGTGCTCCAGGATGCGGTCGTAGAAGACGCGGGCGATGCGCGGGAAGTGGGGCTTCGCGACGGCATGCAGGGCGACGAGCGCCCGCTCGTCCTCCGCGCCGAAGCCCACGTACCGTTTCAGTTCTTCGAGCAGGGTTTCCGCCATGATTTCCGCGCAGGGAGCCTAACTGCTTTGAACGCCCGGACGCAGGAGGATTGTCCCGGAGCGCCCCGTCCCGCGTGCGCCCTAGCCGGCCTGCTCCGGCGCCGCGACGAGAGGCAGGGCCTCCACCGCGCAGCCGGCCTGCCGGGCCACCTCCAGCAACATCAGCTCGCGCTGCACGCGCAGGTCCACCTGGCGCCGCTGCTGGTGCTTCAGGAAGTGCAGGCCGTGGACGACCTCGCGCATCGTCGCCTCGCCCGAGGCCAGCCCCAGCAGCGCCGCGCCCAGGGCTTCCTGGCCACCGGCAGCAGTTGCGTCTCATGCGAGCCAGCCGCGC
>JBKGHK010000711.1:0-5150 GCA_046520375.1 Pyxidicoccus sp. 3LFB2 | reverse complement strand
GCCAGCAGCGTGCGGCCGCTGCCCGGCTCCACCAGCGCCAGGGGCGTGGGCAGCGCGGCCAGCACCGCCTCCAGCCAGCGGTACTGGTTGCGGTTGGCTTCCATCTCCCGCCGCAGCAGCTCCTCGCGCACCTTGCCGCGCTCCGCCTCCGCGCGCCGGTACGCCTCGGCCAGCTCGCGCTCGTGCTCGCGCTGCTGCACCTCGCGCAGCGCCTCGGCCTGCCGCCGCACCAGCTCCGTCTTGCGGAACAGGTCCACGAAGACGCCCACCTTCGAGCGGAGGATTTCCGGCTCGTAGGGTTTGAGGAGGTAGTCCACCGCGCCCACCGCGTAGCCGCGCATCTCCGGCAGCTGCCCACGCGACAGGGCGGTGAGGAAGAGGATGGGCGTGTCGCGGCTGCGCTCCCGCTCGCGGATGAGCTGCGCCGTCTCGAAGCCATCCATCTCCGGCATGACGACATCCAGGAGGATGACGGCGAAGTCCCCGGTGAGCAGGTGGCGCAGCGCCTCGCGGCCGCTCTTGGCCAGCACGAGCCGCTGGCCCAGCGGGGCCAGGGTGGCCTCCAGCGCCAAAAGCCCCTCGGGCTGGTCATCCACCAGCAGGATGGACACGCGCTCGCCCGGAGCGCTCACGGCTGCACCTTGGCGCGCGGCACATAGGCCAGGCGCGCCAGCCACGCCCCCACGGTGCCCAGCGACAGGCGCTCCATCTCGCCCTGCTGTCCCTCGCCGCCCTCCCAGTCCTCACCCACCACGGCCACGCGGCGCCGCGCGCCTGGAGCAGCGCCAGCCCCGCGGGGCGTCCTCGTGCCCGGTGAAGAGCAACCCGGCGGCCCGGGGGCCATAGCTGTCCCCGGCGGACTCGAAGAGGGCGTCCAGGCAGGGCCTTTGCCCGTGCTCGGGCGGCTCCACGGACAGGGACACGCAGCCCTTGTCCACCAGCAGGTGGTAGCCCGCGGGCGCAGGTACACGCGGCCGGGGACGAGGTCGTCCTTGTCGTCCGGCTCCACCACGGGCAGCGCGCAGCGGCGCCCAGCGGCGCGGCCAGCATGTCATGCGGCCCGCGGTGCAGCGCCAGCACCACCGGCGCCGGCAGCTCCCGGGGCAGCAGCGTCAGCAGCGCTTCCACGTCCGCCGCCGCCGCGCGCGGCGCACCCACCACCAGCAGACCCAGTGAGCTCATGCCACCCTCCGGAAGATGCGGCCGGTGCCTTCCAGCTCCTCGTACGCCGCGGCGTGCGGCGTGCGCGCCAGCGACTCCTTGCGCCCCAGGCACAGGAAGCCGAAGCGCGCGAGGCTCTCGAAGAGGCGCCCATGCACGCGGTTGTGCAGCGTGCGGTTGAAGGTCAAGAGCGTGTCCCGGCAGACGATGACGTGGAACTCGTTGAAGGAGCCATCCGTCGCCAGGTGGTGCTGGGTGAAGAAGATGCCGTCGCGCAGCTTCGGCTGGAGCAGCGCCCAGTTGCCGTCGCGCATGTAGTAGTCGCTGAGGACGCCCTTCCCGCCCCCTTCGGCGTAGCGGCGCGCGTCGTCCTCCGTGGGCAGCGGCAGCACGCCGGTGCGCGCGTCCGCCAGCAGCCCCTCGCTGGAGTCGGACGCGTACAGCCGGCACCTGCCCCACAGCCCTTCCTCCTGGAGGAGGATGGCCAGGGCGTAGGTGTCCTCGCCCGTGCCGCAGCCCGCGTGCCACACGCGCACCGACGGCCAGGTGCGCAGCACCGGCACCACCTTGGTGCGGAAGTCCCGGAAGAAGGCCGCGTCGGAGAAGAGCGACGGGGGCGTGCAGGACAGCGTGCGCAAGAGCCCCTCCAGCGCCTCGCCGTCATGCAGCACGCGCGCCTGCAGCTCGGAGAAGCTGTCCAGCCGCTCCTCGCGCAGGTGCCGCCGCAGCCGCCGCAAGAGCAGCGGCCGGGCATGGCTGCGCAGGTCGAAGCCCCACTGCCGGGCCACGCCTTCGAGGAGCAGGTCCACCTCGATGGACTCCAGCTCCGCGCCTGTGGAGCCGGTGCTCAACTGGAGACCTCGGTGCGCGGGCCCCGGGGCTGCGCGCCGCGCGGCGCGTGCAGCCAGACGCGCAGCAGGCTGAGCAGCTTTTCAATGTCCACCGGCTTGGTGATGTAGTCGGACGCGCCGGCCTCCAGGCACTTCTCCCTATCGCCCTTCATCGCCTTGGCGGTGAGGGCCAGGATGGGCAGGTGGCTGACGCGCTCCATGCGGCGGATGGCGCGCATGGCCTGGTAGCCGTCCATCTCCGGCATCATCACGTCCATCAGCACCAGCTCGATTTCCGCGTCCTTCTCCAGCAGGCCGAGTCCCTCGCGCGCGCTCTCCGCGAAGGCCACCCGCATGCCGTAGCGCTCCAGCACGGTGTTGAGGGCGAAGATGTTGCGCACGTCGTCGTCCACCACCAGCACCTTGCGGCCGACGAGCAGCGGGTCCCGCTCGCGCGCCTTCTCCAGCATGCGGCGCTTGGGCTCGGTGAGGGCCGAGGGCGCGCGGTGCAGGAAGAGGCTCGTCTCCTCCAGCAGCCGCTCGGGGCTCTGCGCGTCCTTGACGACAATCGCCTCGGCCACCCGCCGCAGCTCCGTCTCCTGGGCGCGCGACAGCTCGCGGCCCGTGTAGACGATGATGGGCGGTCCGCCCGCGCCATGCTGCTCGCGGATGCGGCGGATGAGCTCCGTGCCGGACATGTCCGGCAGGCCCAAATCCAGCACCATGCAGTCGAAGCGGCGCTCGGCCAGGGCGGCCAGCGCGTCCGCCGCGGTGCCCGCCGCCACCGTGCGCACGTCCTCGCTGCCCAGCAGCTCCACCAGCGTCTGCCGGTGGACGTGGTCGTCCTCGACGATGAGCAGGCTGCGGCCCTTGCGCTCCACGAAGCTCTTCAGCGATGCCAGCGCCTCCGCGGCGACCTCGGGGTCCGCCGCGGACTGCAGGTGGCCGATGGCGCCCAGGTTGAGCGCGCGCTCGCGGTGGTCCTCGTCGGACACGGTGTACACCGGCAGGGCGCGGGTGGCCGCGTCATGCTTCAGCCGGTCCAGCACCACCCAGCCCGCCATCTCCGGCAGGTCCAGGTCCACGGCCACCGCCACCGGCCGCGCGTTGCGCACGGCGTCCAGCGCCCCTCCACCTCCGTGGAGACGAGCACCTTGAAGCCCGTGCCCTGCGCCGCGGCCCGCAGCCGCGCCGCGTGGTCCGCCGCATGCGTCACCGCCAGCAGCACCCGGTCTCCCGGCTGGATGGTGCCCCGGTCATCGTCGATGTCCACCCGCGACTGCGGGAACGTCGTGGGCGCCTCCACCACCGCGGCGTGCAGCGCCGCGGCGACCGGCATCGCCTCGCGAGCCTTCGGGTCCTGGCGGTCCGCCACGAAGTCCAGCGGCAGGTAGAGGGTGAAGATGCTGCCCTTGCCCACTTCGCTCTCCAGCCGGATTTCGCCGCCCAGCAGGCGCGCGATTTCGCGGCTGATGGAGAGCCCCAGGCCGGTGCCACCGTACTTGCGCGCGGTGGAGCCGTCCGCCTGCTGGAAGGCCTCGAAGATGATTTGGTGCTTGTCCTTGGGGATGCCGATGCCCGTGTCCACCACGGTGAAGGCCACCACCGACGGGGACGTGGTGAGCACCGGGTGGTCCGCCGACCAGCCGCTCTTCGCCATGCCGATGCGCAGCGCCACCGAGCCGGACTCGGTGAACTTGAAGGCGTTGGACAACAGGTTCTTGAGCACCTGCTGCAGGCGCTTGGCGTCCGTCTCCAGCTCGCCGGGCAGTGCGTCCGCCAGGCCGATGTTGAACTCCAGCCCCTTCTTGTCCGCCACCTGCCGGAAGGTGCGGTCCACGAACTCGCGCAGGTCCGTGAAGCGCAGCGGCCCCACGTCCACCGCCATGGTGCCGGACTCAATCTTGGACAGGTCGAGGATGTCGTTGATGAGCTCCAGCAGGTCCGCGCCGGAGGCGTGAATCGTCTTCGCGAACTCCACCTGCCGCGTGGTGAGGTTGCCCTCCACGTTGTCGCTCAGCGTCTGGCTGAGGATGAGCAGCGAGTTGAGCGGCGTGCGCAGCTCGTGGCTCATGTTGGCGAGGAACTCGGACTTGTACTTGGACGTGAGGCTGAGCTGCTCGGCCTTCTCTTCCAGCGCGCGCTTGGCCTGCTCGACCTCGCCATTCTTGCGCTCGACCTCCGTCTTCTGCTCGGAGAGCAGCTTCGCCTTCTCCTGCAGCTCCTCGTTGGTGCGGCGCAGCTCCTCCTGCTGCCGCTTGAGCAGCTCCTCGGACTGCTGGAGCGACGTGGCCTGCTGCTCCAGCCGCTTGTTCGTCTCCGTGAGCTCCTCCTGCTGCTTGCGGAGCTCGTCGGTGAGCGCCTGCGACTGCTTCAGCAGGGCCTCCGTGCGCATGTTGGCGGCAATCGTGTTGAGGACGATGCCGATGGACTCCGTGAGCTGCTCCAGGAAGCCCAGGTGCACTTCGCTGAAGCGGTGGAAGGAGGCCAGCTCGATGACGGCCTTGATTTCACCCTCGAAGAGCACCGGCAGCACGACGATGTTGCGCGGCACCTCCTCGCCCAGCCCGGAGGAGATGCGGATGTACGAGTCCGGCACGTCCGACAGGAGGATGGGCTCCTTCTCCAGGGCGCACTGCCCCACCAGCCCCTCGCCGTACTTGAAGGTGTTCGCCAGGCCCTTGCGCTCGCGGTACGCGTACGAGGCCAGCAGCTTGAGGACGTGCTCCCCGCCCTCGGCGCGCTCGGAGATGTAGAAGACGCCGTGCTGCGCGTCCACCAGCGGCGCCAGCTCCGACAGGATGACCTTGGACACCGTGAGCAGGTCTCGCTGCCCCTGGAGGACGCGGGTGAACTTGGCCAGGTTCGTCTTGAGCCAGTCCTGCTCCGTGTTCTTCCGCGTGGTGTCCTTCAGGTTGCGGATCATCTCGTTGATGTTGTCCTTCAGGGCAGCCACTTCGCCCTGCGCGGACACGGTGATGAACCGCGTGAGGTCACCCTTCGTCACGGCGGTGGCGACTTCGGCAATCGCGCGCACCTGCGTGGTGAGGTTGGCGGCGAGCTGGTTCACGTTGTCCGTGAGGTCGCGCCAGATGCCGGCCGTGCCGGGCACGCGGGCCTGGCCGCCCAGCTTTCCTTCGATACCCACCTCGCGGGCCA
>JBKGHK010000710.1:0-5152 GCA_046520375.1 Pyxidicoccus sp. 3LFB2 | reverse complement strand
TGCTCGCCCCGGCCCGGGCGCTCTGGCGTGCCCTGGCGCGCGAACAAGACGCCGGACCACGAGGCCCTGGCACATCTTCCCCTGGAGAAGACTCCGGCCTCGGAGGCGCTGGCAGGCCTCCCCAAGGGGGCGACGTGCCGTCGACCGGGACAGCGGGCCCGCTTGCGATGGCCCCGTCGACCGAGGTGAGTCGGTCAGAAATGGCCCGAGTCGGGTCAGAACACCGAGAGGCCGGTGAGGGTGGTGAAGCGGTCCAGCGCCTCCACGCCGGCCATCGAGTTTCCACGTGCATCGAGCCCGGGGCTCCACACGCACAGGCCGCAGCGATTGGGGATGATGGCGATGATGCCGCCACCGACACCGCTCTTGCCGGGCAGGCCGACGCGGTAGGCGAACTCTCCGGCGGCGTCATAGGTGCCGCAGGTGAGCATGACGGCATTCACCTGTTTGGCCTGGCTCCGGGTGAGCAGTCTCTGCCCGCTGGCGAGCTGGCCATGGCGGGCGAGGAAGCCACACGCACGCGCGAGGTCCGCGCAGCTCGCGGCCAGGGAGCACTGCCAGAAGTAGTGCTCCAGCACCCAGGCGACGGGGTTCTCCATGTTGCCGTAGCTGGCCATGAAGTGGGCCAGGGCGGAGTTGCGGTGGCCGTGCTCGGCCTCGGAGGCGGCGACGACGGGGTCGAAGTCCAGCGCGGGGTTGCCACTCTCCGCGCGGAGGAAGTCTCGCAGCAGGCCCCGGGCATCGCCGGTGAGGCTGAGCAGCCGGTCGGTGATGACGAGGGCGCCCGCGTTGATGAACGGGTTGCGAGGGATGCCCTGCTCGTACTCGAGCTGGACCAGCGAGTTGAAGGGGTTGCCCGAGGGCTCCTTGCCCAC
This sequence comes from Pyxidicoccus sp. 3LFB2, assembly GCA_046520375.1. GTDB lineage: Bacteria > Myxococcota > Myxococcia > Myxococcales > Myxococcaceae > Myxococcus. The sequence continues at coordinate 4,277 of JBKGHK010000710.1, read as the reverse complement.
GCGGCGCCAGACGGCATCGCCATCCCGCGCGAGCGTGAGGGCGAGGGTGAAGACCTTGGAGATGCTCTGGATGGAGAAGGGCGTCCGCCATTCGCCGACACCGAACAGGTCGCCGTCCACGGTGGCCAGCGCCATGCCGAACCGCCCCGGGTCCACGGAGGCGAGGGCGGGGATGTAGTTGGCCACCCGGCCCTGCCCCACCACGGGCCGGACCGCCTCCATCACCTCAGTGAGAATCGCCTGATAGTCCATCGCGCGCCCGTCCACCTCGGCCGCGCATGATAGCCGCGAGCCCACGGGCCCGGCAGGTCATCGCGCGTCGTGGAAGATGACTCCGAGCGTGTGACGGCGACCGGAGCGCAACCGGCTCGCGCCATGGCGCACGCTCATTGCGCGTCGTGGAAGATGACTCCAAGCGTGTGGCGGCGGCCGGAGCGCAGCCGGCTCACGCCATGGCGCAGGTTGACGCGATAGTGCCCACGCGTTCCCTTCACGGGCCGGTGGTGCACCGGGAAGATGACCGCGTCCCCCTGTCCTAGCGGCACCACCTCCGCGCGGGACTGCATGCGAGGCCGCTGCTCCGTGAGCACGAACTCGCCCCCGGTGAAGTCCCGCCCTGGCACGGAGAGGAGGAAGGCGACCTGGAGCGGAAAGACGTGCTCCCCGTAGAGGTCCTGGTGAAGGCAGTTGTAGTCACCCTCACCGTATTGCAGGAGCAAAGGTGTCGGCCGCGTCTGCCCGGCCCCGTGGCAGCGCGCGAGGAAGTCCGCGTGCACCTCCGGGTAGCGGACTTCGATGCCCAGCGTTTCATTCCAGCAGTTGGCGATGCGCGCGAGCGGCGGGTACAGCGCCGTGCGCAGGCCCGAAACGAGGTCGGGGAGCGGCGAGGCGAAGTACTTGTACTCACCGCGCCCGAAGCCGTGCCGCGCCATGACGACCCGGCTGCGGAACGCGGTGTCCGAAGCATAGGTCTCCGAGAGCGCGGTGCACTCCGAGGAAGAGAGCAGCGTGCCCACGGTCGCACAGCCCTGCGCATCCAACTCCTGGTGGATGCGCTCCCAGTCCAGCGCCGACACGCGCTCCGGGATGCCCTGCCCCACCGGGCCCACCCTGCCCTGGCGAACAGCGGCGGTCATGACAACACCTCGCCATGAGCCGTCTCCTGCCTCATCACCCGGGTATCCATGATGGCGCGCCCCTTCCGGTACCGACCTGAAGGAGGAGATGCCGCATCCCCACCACCCGGGCGACCCGGAACTTGCGGCGAGCCATCACGGAACCGGGGCCTGCCAGCTCGGAAGCCCTCCGTCGCGCGGCCATGCACCGTCCGGGCTCCAGCGCTAGCAGGTCGGACGTCGTGTCACCTTGCGAGCCAACCCCACTGAATCTGTTCAGGGGTCGCAGCGCCGAAGCCCGATGTTTCGGCCTCGGCGGTGCTCGCCCCTGAGTGAGCCTGCTTCGGCCGGCTCAGTCGCCGACGACCACGTCGACGCACAAATAGTCCGCGTCACTGTTCTGGAAGGTATCGAGGCATTCATCGATGGCCTCGTCGAAGACTTCCTGCTGCGCGGGGTTGCACGCCGTCACCGCCTGCAGGCACGCCACGTACGCCTGGATGGACGCCTCATCCGAGGGGCCGCAAATCGTGGGCAGCTCGGTTTCACACTCGGGGCGGTTGAAAGCCAGCGGCTCCTGGTTCTTGTAGTTGGGCGTGCAGCTGCCCAGCCCGTTCCGCACGTGCTCCACCACCTGCTCGATGTCCTCGCAGGACGTGCCGGACTGGACCTCTTCCTCCGTGTTCCGCGGCTCCTGCTCCGCGCGAGGCGACTCCGTGCCACAGGCCGCGAGGAGCATCGCAAGCACCACACCCAGCCGCTTCGTCTTCATCATCATGTGACTTCCTCCTGCCGCATCGGCGGCGAGAGAAGAACGCAGCCGGCCCCGGAAACCGGCCATCCGAGTGGCCTCAGAAGGCCACGCCCAGGTTGACGCGCACCTTGGTGTTGATGCGGTCGAAGCTCCAGCCGAGGGGCGCATCGGGAGGCACACCCCTGGCGCCCGGAATGTGCCGCCACTGGGCGAAGGGCGTGGCACTGAGGGAAGCCATATAGGGCGCGTAAATGAAGGTGTAGCCCGCCGTGGGCCCCACTCCGACGAGGTTGGACCGCCACGAGTCCGTGGTGAGGTCCGTTTCGTATTCCCCATAGCCGGCCGCTCCGAGCCAGAAGCCGGAGGGGGCCCGGCCGACGACGAAGACACGGCCCGACAGGGTCGCTCCGAGGTTGGCGTAGTTGTCGACATACGGCGCGATGGCCACCGAGAAGCGGCGCCCCAGGGCCTGCTCGAACTCCACGCCGAACGCCTCCCCCATGAACTCACCGCTCGGGAACAGGGAGAGCGACAGGGTGCGGGTCGGCGGCGGGCCTCCCTTGAGCAACAGGGACGTGGCGCCCACGGGCTCCAGGCTGCCCTCCTCCAGGGTTACCGTCTCTCCCTTCCGGAGCGTCACCTCGCGTGCTCGCGCCTTGCCTCCCTCGTCCTTGCGCACCACGAGGTAGCGTCCTGGTGGCAGCGCCAGCAACGCGTGCCGCTCACCGTGAGCCAGCTCCGCGACCTGCCCGCCGCTGCCCGCCTGCATCACCGTGAGAGGCCCCTGCGTCTGTTGGAGTTGCAGCAGGCTCCCCGCCGACGCCACCCGGGTGAGCGCCAGGTCGGAGCGTCCTCGCAGGTTGAGCTCGAAGCTCGGGTGCTGGGGAGCGATGCCCATCAGCGAAGTGTCCCGCACGGTGCGCTCGCGTGCATAGCTGAAGGCCTCCACGACGGACACCTCTCCATCTCCCGCCTGGTCCGCCGCGCCGCGCAGGGCGGCCACGAGGTGGTGCGTGAAGAAGGAGCCCCGCAGCGTCTCCGCCTCGTGCGCGTTCTCCAGCCCCGAGCTGGAGGCCAGCAGCACGCTGCCTTCGCTGCCCACGACCATCGGCACATGGACCTGGAAGGGCTGGGCGTCCGGCTGCAGTCCCTTGGCCTGCGTCCAGCCGCCGCCACTGCAGGCGTCGATGATTCCCAGCCGCACCGTGGCCGCCGGAGAGTCCACGCGCTTGCGCAGCTCGTCGACGGCCAGCGCCTGCCCGCCGGGGTACAGGAAGCGCGGGTCGGCGTGGCCCGAGTAGTAGAAGAGCAGCAGCGTCTCGCCCGCCTTGCCCCGGAGCGCGTTGATTCGCTCATCCACCGCGGCCATCAGCGCCTCGGGGGAGGGGTCCAGCAGGAGCTTCACGTGCTCGGGGCGGAACTCGCCCACCTGGACCAGCACCTCGGCCATCCGGCGAGCGTCCTCGTGCGCGTAGCGCAGCGCGGGCCGGCCGCCCGCGGCACCATTGCTGCCCACCACCACCGCCATGCGCTGCGGCGCCCCCAGGGCCGCCGTGCCCAGCAACGCCACGAGGACCGCCATCGCCCACCCTCCCCGGCGGCCCACGCTCCGTCTCTTCAGCACCTGGCTCTCCATGGTCGTCGTCTCCTTCGCTCACCTGGATGTGCATGCGTCCCGGCGGCCTCGCGGGACGTTCCTGTCGCCGGTTTGGACTCCGCTCAGGGCGCGGACTGCTTGGGAAGCTGAAGCTCCGTCACCCACACGTCCGGAGTGGCGCTGCGCTCGCTCAACACCTGTCGCAGGGCCTCGGGGGCGAGGGGCGCACGACTGAGCACCACCAGGAGGTGCTCGCTCTCGCCCTCGGCATCCACCCGCCAGCTCGTGGGCAGCAGCGCACCGCCGTCCGGCAGCGTCCCCTCATGGAGCGTCACGAAGCGGCCATCGGGAGTGCGCGAGCTCACGAGCACCCGCGAGTAGCCATGCGCGGCGACTTCCAGGCGCACGCTGTCTCCAGGGACGAGGGGGCGGGTGCCATCCCAGGGCGAGACGGCCTCTCCGTGGCGCACGTGCACCACCACCGTGGGCGCGCCCTTGATGCCCACGTACGTGCCCGGTGCGACCTCGGGAGGCAGAGGCGTCGAGGGCGCCACCGTAAGCACGAGCACCGCCACGGTGGCGACCAGCGCGCCGCTCCACGCCCAACCCCTTGCGCCGGACAGCCACGAACCCCCGCCACGGGGCTTCGCAGCCTCCGGCCGCGGCTTCCCGTCCCTTGCACCTGACAGCCACGGATGCTGGCCACCAGGCCGCGCAGCTTCTCCGCTCGCGCCTGACAACCCCGAGCGCCAGCCACGTGACCGGGAAGCCTCCCCTCCTGCCCCGGACAGCATGGAGCGCCACCCACGAG
>JBKGHK010000070.1:0-24052 GCA_046520375.1 Pyxidicoccus sp. 3LFB2 | reverse complement strand
CGCGGGGTGGAGGTCGCCGAGTCGCTGGTGAAGACGGCGGCCGCCGCGCGCGAGCTGGCCGACAGGACGGACCAGCTCACCCGGCGCGCCTTCGAGGTGGGCAGGGGCACCAGCCTCGAGCTCGTGCAGAGCGGAGCGGCCCTGCGCCGGGCGGAGCTGACGTTGGCGCTGCGGGATTTCGAGCTCGTCCAGGCGCGCCTGGACGCATTTCTGACGGAGGCACGATGCGACTGGTGAACTGGGGACGCGCCCTCGATGCGCGGGTGATGGCGGTGGGGCTGCTCGGCCTGCTCGTGGGCTGCTCCGGCGGGGAGGCCAAGAAGGTAACGCCGCCACCACGCGAGGTGGAGGTGGTGCAGCTACAGCCGTCCACCGTGCGCGAGACGGGCGAGTACCTGGGCACGCTGCTGTCGCGACAGAGCGTCACGGTGCTGCCGCAGGTGGCCGGCTACGTCCGCAAGATTCACGTGCGCCCCGGCCAGAAGGTGGAGGCCGGTCAGCCCCTTCTCGACGTGGATGCGCGCGAGCAGACGGCCGCGCTCGAGAGCGCCCAGGCGGAGCGGAGCTCGGCCCAGGTGGACCTCGACCTGGCCCGCCGCACCCGCGCGCGCACGGAGGCCCTCTACAAGGAAGGCCTGGCCAGTGCGCAGGAGCTGGAGCGTGCGGCGGCGGCGGTGGAGGCGGCCGAGGCTGCCACCCGCTCCGCCTCCGCCCAGGTGTCCCAGCGCAATGTGGTGCTGGGCTTCAACGTGGTGCGCGCCCCCTTCGCCGGCACCGTGAGCGATGTGCTGGTGCGGCTCGGAGACCTGGTGGCGGCCACCACGCCTCTCACCAGCGTTGCCCAGGCGGATGTGCTCGAAGTGAGTGTGTCGGTGCCCGGCGAGCGGGCCCGTGCCCTGAATCCCGAGACGCCGCTGGAGGTCATCGACTCGCTGGGCCGGGTGCTCGTCACCAGCCCCCTGTTCTACGTGGCGCCCCAGGCCGACCCGAGCACCCAATTGGTGGAGGTGAAGGCGGCCTTCCGCAACACGGTGGGCCTGCGCCCCAGTGAGCTGGTGCGCGCGCGCCTCGTCTACTCCACCCGCCAGGCGCTGCAGCTGCCGGCCCTGGCCGTCGTGCGCCAGAGCGGCCAGTCCTTCGCCCTGGTGGTGCAGGAGAAGGACGGCAAGACGGTGGTGGAGCGCCGCCCCGTCACCCTGGGGGCCCTGGGGGAGTCGTCCTACGTGGTGGAGGCGGGACTGCAGCCCGGTGACAGGGTGGCCGTCTCCTCGCTGCAGTCCCTGCGCGATGGCGCGCCGGTGAAACCGAAGGGCGCGGCCCAGGCTCGGGCCGCGCAGGGCGCGAAGCCCGTCGGAGAAAGCCTCTAGGCACGTCATGATCCACTTCTTCATCCGGCGCCCCGTGTTCGCGGCCGTCATCTCCATCCTGCTCACCCTGGCGGGGGCCATCGCCATCCCCACCCTGCCCATCGCGCAGTACCCGGACCTGGCCCCGCCACAGGTGACGGTGTCGTCCACCTACGTGGGCGCCAGCGCCGAGGTGGTGGAGAGCGCCGTCACGATTCCCCTGGAGCAGGAGCTCAACGGCGTGGAGGGCATGCGCTACATCTCCTCCACCAGCAGCAACGACGGCACCAGTCAAATCACCATCACCTTCGAGCCCTCGCGCGACATCGAGGTGGCCACGGTCGACGTGCAGAACCGCGTCGGCCGCGCCGCCGCGCGCCTGCCCTCGCAGGTGAACCAGACGGGCATCGTCGTCAACAAGGGCGCCAACCAGCTGCTCATCTCCTTCGGCCTGTACAGCCCGGATGACCGCTTCGACGCGGAGTTCATCAGCAACTACGCCGACATCAACCTGAAGGACGCCCTCAAGCGCGTGCGCGGGGTGAGCGACGTGCGCCTGTTCGGCGAGCGCAAGTTCAGCATGCGCCTGTGGCTGGACCCCACGGAGCTGGCCCGCCGCAAGCTCACGCCCCAGGACGTGTCGCGCGCGCTGCAGGAGCAGAACCTCCAGGTGGCCGCCGGCCAGGTCGGCCAGCCCCCCAGCCGCAATGACCAGGACTATCAGCTGGCGGTGCGTGCGAGTGGCCGGCTCATCGAGCCTGCGGAGTTCGACGAAATCGTCGTGATGCGCAGCCCCGACGGCCAGCTGGTCCGGGTGAAAGACGTGGGCCACGCGGAGATGGGCGCCGAGAACTACAGCCAGTTCCTGCGCTTCAACGGCCGCCCCGCCCTCGGCCTGGGCGTCAACCAGCTGCCCACCGCGAACGCGCTGGAGGTTCGCGACGCGGTGGTCCAGGAGATGGAGCGGCTGGCGCAGCAGTTTCCCGCGGGGCTGGAGTACCGCGCGTCCACCGACACGACGCTGGCGGTGCGTGCCTCCATCAACGAGGTGCTCAAGACGCTGCTGGAGGCGATTGCCCTCGTCATCCTCGTCATCTTCCTCTTCCTGCACGGCTGGCGAAGCGTGCTCATCACCGCGCTCACCCTCCCGGTGTCGCTCGTGGGCACCTTCGCCTTCGTGAAGCTGTTCGGCTTCTCCATCAACACCCTGACGCTCTTCGGCCTCACCCTGGCCACGGGCCTGGTGGTGGATGACGCCATCGTCGTCATCGAGAACATCGAGCGCCTGATGGTGGAGAAGGGCCTCAGTGCCCGGGCGGCCGCGCGCGAGGGCATGAAGGAAGTGGCCGGCGCGGTGGTGGCCATCTCCATCGTGCTGGTGGCGGTGTTCGTCCCGGTGGCCCTCTTCCCCGGCACCACGGGCATCATCTACCGGCAGTTCGCCCTCACCATCGCCGCCTCGGTGGGCCTGTCCACGGTGTGCGCGCTCACGCTCACCCCTGCCCTCTCCGCCCTGCTGCTCAAGCGACACCACGGGGAGAAGTGGATCTTCTTCCGCAAGGTGGACCAGGTGCTCGACGGGACGAAGCGACTCTACGGCGGAATGCTGCGCCGGTTGCTCAGGCGCCCGGTAGCGGTGCTGCTCGTCTTCGTCGCCTTCCTCGGCGCCACGGTGGCCCTCTTCCGCGTGGTGCCCACCGGCTTCATCCCGGACGAGGACCAGGGCTACTTCATCATCTCGGTGCAGGGGCCGGAGGGCATGTCGCTCGCCCGCACGGAGAAGGTCATCAAGGAGGTGGAGGACATCGTGCGCGCGCAGCCCGAAACGCGCGTCATGTTCGTCCTCGGAGGCAGCTCGCTCGGCAACAACGGGCCCAACCTGGCCCAGGTCTGGGTGAACCTCCAGCCCTGGGAGCAGCGCCAGGGCGAGGAGCACTCGGTGGCGGCGATGGTGGAGCGGCTGCGCGCCCCGCTGGCGGCGATTGGCGGGGCGAGAGTGGTGCCCTTCCTGCCGCCGGCCATCCGTGGCGTGGGCACCGTGGGCGGCTTCCAGTACATCGTCGAGGACACCTCCGGCGGACGCGAGCTGGCCGAGCTGGCCAACGCCGCGCAGGAGCTGGTGGGCAGGAGCAGTGAGGACAGCCGCCTGCGCGGTGTCTTCACCTCCTTCACGGCTGACACGCCGCTGCTACACGTGGAGGTGGACCGACAGAAGGCCAAGGCACTCGGCGTTCCCATCGAGCAGATTTTCGGCACGCTGCAGCTCTACATGGGCAGCCAGTACGTCAACGACTTCAACTACGCGAGCCGCACCTACCGCGTCTACCTGCAGGCGGAGCAGCAGTTCCGCGACACGCCGCACGACATCGGCGCCTTCTACGTGCGCAGTGAGGCCGGGTTGATGATTCCGCTCGAGTCGCTGGTGAAGGTGACGCCCACCACCTCCGCGCAGATCATCCGCCGCTACAACCTCTTCCGCTCCGCGGAAATCAACGGCCAGGCGGCGTCCGGCGTCTCCTCCGGCGAGGCCATGGCCGCCATGGAGGAGCTGTCCGCGCAGGTGCTGCCGCAGGGCACGGGCGCGGAGTGGTCCGGGCTCTCGCTCGAGCAGAAGGAGAGCGGCGGCCAGACGCTCGTCATCTTCGGGATGGGGCTGCTCTTCGTCTTCCTGGTGCTCGCCGCCCAGTACGAGAGCTTCACCCTGCCCTTCGTGGTCATCCTCTCGGTTCCCCTGGCGGTGCTGGGCGCGCTGGGCTTGCAGGTGCTCCGCGGGTTGTCCAACGACGTCTTCTGCCAGGTGGGGCTCGTCATGCTGGTGGGCCTGTCGAGCAAGAACGCCATCCTCATCGTGGAGTTCGCCGAGCAGCTGCGTGAGCAGGGCCGCAGCGCCGTGGAGGCCGCCATCGAGGCTTCCGAGGTGCGCCTGCGCCCCATCCTGATGACGTCCATCGCCTTCCTGCTGGGCGTGGTGCCCCTCATGCTGGCCAGAGGCGCCGGAGCCGCCTCGCGCAACAGCCTGGGCACGGCGGTCTTCGGAGGCATGCTGCTGTCCACCGTCGTCAACCTCGTCTTCATCCCCAGCCTCTACGTGCTCATGCAGAAGCTGCGGGGCGAGGCGAAGCGCTCACGTGATGATGAGGAAGACGAGGGCCTGCCCGCGGCGCACCCTTCCCGGGGATGAACAGGCTTCCGCCCTGACGCGCTGGTGCGCCGAATTCTCCCTGTTCCTCCGCGACGCGGACTTCAGCGCGACATTTCGCGTGAGCCTCATCTTCTACGGCGTGGTGGCACGTGAGCCCATCACCTGAAAAGGGGTGGTCATGCCTTCGGGAGCGCGGCGTCGTGAGTCATTCAGCTGGGTGGGGTTGCTCGGAGCACTGAGCTGCGCCGTGGCTCTCGTTCACTTGGCGCTCTCCGAGCTGGAGGCCACGCAGCTGCCGGTGGGAGCCGTTGCGTCTCGAACCGCTTGTTCTGCGGGGTGCTGGCGGCGTCCGCCCTCGCCGCCAGCACCGCCCCACTCACTCCCGGCTCAGGGAATCGGCGGGATGGTGGGGTAGTCCACGTCCGGCGTGCCGAGGATGTTGGTGTCGCGCTGCGAGTTCATCAGGGACTTGATGGTGCCAAGCACGCCGGCATTCGCCGGGTCCGCCGAGACGTCCGTCGTCTCGCCCGGGTCCGTGGCCAGGTTGAAGAGCTGCAGATAGTAGTTGTTCGGGTCGTTGTTGGCTCCGCCCCGGTAGAGGCGCACGCCCTTCCAGTGCCCGTAGCGCACGGCCTGCCGCGTGAGGTGCGGCGTCACGGGCCCCTGGCCCCGATTGGTGTCCGAGCCCTCGAAGTAGAGGAACTCGTGCGTCGGGATGGAGGAGCCGTTGAGCACGGGCACCAGCGACACTCCGTCCATGCCCGCCGGCTTCTTCGCCTCGGCGAGCTCGGCGAAGGTGGGCAGCAGGTCATAGCCGGCCACCGGCACGTCGGTGGAAACGTTCGCGGGGATGCGGCCCGGCCAGAGCATGAGGGTGGGCACGCGGATGCCGCCCTCGAAGAGGCTGAACTTGGCGCCCCTCAGGCCGCGCGTGCTGTTGAAGTGCGCCAGGTCCGCCGGAGTCTTGCCGCCCGCGGTGTGCGGGCCGTTGTCCGAGGTGAAGATGACGAGCGTGTCGTTCTCGATGCCCCGCTCCCGCAGCCGCTGGTTGATGCGGCCCACGTACGAGTCGAGCCGCGACACCATGGCCGCGAAGGTGGCCCTGGGCATGGGCTCCGCACGGCAGTAGGTGCCGTTGCCCGGGAAGGGCGTCTCATCCCACAGGCTGTGGGTCGGGTCGGCCGGGTTGGTGCCATCCATGTACTGCTTCTTGAAGTCGTCGTACGGCGCCACCAGCTCGGCGTGCGGCAGCGTGAGGGGCAGGTAGAGGAAGAAGGGCTCCCGCGCGTTTGCGTCGATGAAGCCGAGCGCCTGGTCCATGAACTCGTCGTTCACGTACCGGCCCTGCGCCGAGTGAGGGACCGTGTTGCAGCCGTCAATCCTCCACAGGTGGAGGGAGACATCCCTCTGGGCCGGGTCGGTACTGCAGCTCTTCGTCACACCATCCAGATACTGCTGGTGCGCGTCCGTGTGGGTGCTCATGCCCACGAAGTTGCCCCAGCCCATCAGGTGCGGCGGGGACTCGGAGGCGTTGTTCCCCATGCCCCACTTGCCGAACATGCCCGTGGCGTAGCCGGCCGAGCCGAGCACCTGCCCCATGGTGCCGAAGGGCGGCACCAGTCGCTCGCCGTTGAGCCAGCGGATGGGCGTGTGGCCCGTGTGCTTGCCGGTCAGCAGCGCGTTGCGGGCGGGCGGGCACAGCGTGGAGCTGCTGTAGAAGTCCGTGAACTTCAGGCCCTCCGCCGCCATGGCGTTGAGGTTCGGAGTGTGGATGAGGCTCGGCCCGTAGGCGCCAATCTCGCCGGCCCCCAGGTCATCCGCGAAGACGAGGACGATGTTGGGGCGCGTGTCGTAGACCACCTTCGGGTTGTTCACGTAGAAGTTGACGATGCGGACCGAGCCGCCGCTGTTGTTGACGGTGACGATGAGGTCCAAGCCGCTGGCCGTGGTCGTCACCTCGGTGGGCTTGATGCGTGTGAAGACGACGCTGTCCACCGAGGTGGCGTCCAGGACGGTGTCGTTGCCGTCCCCGCGCCGGAAGACGAAGCGGTCCGCCCCGTCCCCGCCGCTCAGGCTGTCGTCGCCGAGGTCGCCGTACAGCGAGTCGTCTCCGCTGTCGCCGTAGAGGGTGTCGTTGCCCTGGCCGGCGCGGAGGGTGTCGTCATCGAGGCCGCCCCAGAGCGAGTCGTCCCCGCCATTGCCCGCAAGCACATCACTGCCGCGGTTGCCGAAGAGCCAGTCCGCGCCGCCGCGCCCATGGATGATGTCGTTGCCGTGCAGGCCACGGAGGTAGTCCGGCCCCTCGGTGAAGACGGACACGCACTCGGTCCGCGTCTCGTCCATGCTGCCGGTGTGGTAGCGCACGCCGCCGAAGCCGTGCGGGATGAGCGCGTTGCGCGAGCTGTCCCCCTGCGCGTCCAGCGCATACACCTCGTAGACGTAGTCACCGTCCGCCAGCAGGCTCACGTCCACGGAGAAACCCACCTCCGCAAGCGGCGTCTGGCCCAACGCCTGCACATCCCCCCGCGACTGGTTGGCGGTGGCGGCAAGCACCGTCACCACGCTGCCGTCCAGGCGCTTGACGTAGAGCTGCACGCCGATGGAGCCATTCGTGCGGTTGGGGTCATACACCCAGCCCGTCACCCGCCCCGGGTTGACGGCGTCCACGTTGCCGTACGGGGCGTTGTTCGCCGGCGCGTCGGCGTTGCCGAACTCGACGCTTTCAATGGTGCCCGCCCCGTAGTGGTTCTCGATGAGGGCGATGTCGACGCCGCCCACGTCCCGGATGCGCAGGTGGTTGCCCTCGCGGACGTAGCGCACACCGCGGGGGTCGGTGCGGTCCGGCAGCCAGAGCGCGTCGACACCCGACTCGTCCCAGAGGGTGTCGAACCCGTCGGTGGAGCGGATGGCCACGCGGTCATTGCCCGAGCCGCCCTCGACGCGGTCATTGCCGAGGTCCCCCCAGAGCTGGTCGTTGTCCGGGTCCCCGTAGACGAAGTCGTCGTCGCGGCCGGCGCGGAGCAGGTCATTGCCTCGGCCGCCCCAGATGCGGTCGAAGCCGGCGTTGCCCTGGACGATGTCGTCACCGACGTTGCCCATCACCTGGTCGTTGCCGTCACCGCCGGCGATGTTGTCGTTGCCGTCGAGCCCGCGGATGTAGTCCGCGCCGCCGAAGCCGCAGATGCGCTCGGCGCCCGGCGTCCCGTCGAGGGTGTTGTCGAAGTCATCCCCCGCGATGACGGGCGTCCCCGGGTACTCCGGGAGGCAGTCCGCCGCCGTCAGGCCCTTCGCCGCCTCCTGCACCGGAACCTCGGAGCGTGAGTCTCCGCAAGCCGGACCGAGCGCCAGGAGCGACACCGCCCCCAGCACCCGGAACGAGGCTCCCCTCCCCTGGAGACAGAGGACCTTCCGGGCAGACCACTTCATTCCCAACGCCGTCATGAGACTCCTTCCGCGGGTCATGACGTCAGGTCACGCGCTGGAAAAGAAAGTCGCACCGGCGATTCATCGACTCGCTTCGGAGCCTCGTGCGTCGAAGACGGCGCCCGTGAGGCCATGGGTGAAGACCTTCGAGGGCGGCAAGCCGAACATGCTGCGAAAGAGTCGGGAGAAATGGGCCGAATCGTAGAAGCCCGCGGCGTACGCCACCTCGGTGAGGCTTCGGCCTCTGAGTGCAAGCGCGGTGGCCGCTTGCATCCGGTGCCAGGCGCGAAATGCGCCCATCGGGACGCCGACCTGTTCCCTGAATCGGTGTTCGACGAGGGACGTGGAGGCCCCCACCCGTTGCGCCAGCGTCACCGCATCGGAGGGTTCGTCTTCGGGTGTGGAAAGAAACGCGGCGACGCGAGCGATGCGTGCGTCGACCGTCAGCGGACAGGGTCCCAGGTTCAGGGCGTTCTGGAAGAGCTCGGTCCAGGGTTCGGGCTTTCGCGCGGCCAGGGCCGTTTCGACGGCTGCGCGCAACGCGCCTGCGTCGACCGGACGGCTGAGTCCTGCGCCAGGCTCCAGAAACAGCACGGCTGCGCGTCCGCCATGAAAGTCGAGCGAATGCCACTGCCACCCCCGCACGAAGGCGGCTTCGTGCTGTTCGACGTGGCCGTCGCCGTCGACGAGGTCGAACGCATCATCGAGCCCCACGAGTACGGCGTTGGCGGCGAACCGATGCCTGGGCAACTCGTGGAAGCGGCCGACGTACAGCGCTCGTCCTCCGCCCAGCAACAAGTGGCTCTGCATCTGCAGAATCATACAAGCGTGGCCGTGGCGCCGCACGTAGCTTGGTGCGTTGAACCCTGCCGCCTGCCCCTGCCCCTGCCCCTGCCCGTACCGATGACGCTTCGTTCGAACAGAGGAGGCCTCATGGCCCATGAACACCCGTCCCTGCCCCAGATGATTGCCGACCGGGCGCGCGCGTCGCCGCAGCGCGTCGCATTCCGGGTGCGACGAGACGATGCCTATGTCGACGTCCCCTGGTCGGAGGTGGCCCCGCGCATCGAAGCCATCGCCTCGGGGTTGTTGAGCGCCGGTCCGGTGGACGATGGCGCGTGCATCACCATCGTCGGAAACACCACGATGGAATCGTGTCTCGTCGACTTCGCGGCCCTGAGCGTCGGTCTCAAGACGGTCCCCGTCTACGCGAGCCTGCTGCCGGAAGAGGTGGGCTACATGCACGTGGACACTGCGGCACAGCTCATCGTCGTGGACGACGGGAGCCAGCTCGACAAGGTGCGAGCCTTTCGGAAGGGATTCACGTTCTTCGAAAGGCGTTACTCGCCGGACGAGCTCGGTGCCCGGGCGAAGGTGGTGGTCATCCATCCGGCCGGCCTTGCTCCCGCGGACGATTGGGAAAGTCTGGAGAGCCTCGAGGCCCGGGGGCGCGCCCGACGAACAGCGTTGGAGGATGAGCTGCGTCGAAGGGTGTCGCTGATTCGACGCGAGCACGTCGCGACCTTCACCTATACCTCGGGAACCACCGGAGCCCCGAAGGCGGTGATTCAAACCCACGACAACATGCTGGCGATGCTCGAAGACGTCGCCGACGCGGGGCTGTTGGATGACAACGTGCTCAGGCACGGCTTGTTTCTCTTCCTACCCGCTGCGCACTCCTTCGGACGCATGGTGGAGTTCGCGGGTCCGTTCTTCGGCGCGCCGCTGGTCATGTCGACGGTGCCCACGCTGGCAGCGGATCTGCTCGCTGCGCGCCCGGGGTTCTTCCCGGCGGCTCCGCGTGTCTTCGAGAAGATGATGGCGAAGGTCACGAGCGCCATCGAGAGCGAGCAGGGGTTGCGACGACGGCTCTTGGAATGGGCCCTGGGCGTGGGCCGTCAGGTCGCGGCCCGTGGTGCTGGCGGCAAGCCGCTGCCGGTGTGGCTGGCGGCTCAGCGTGGATTGGCGGACCGCCTCGTGTTGGCGAAGCTGCGCGCACGTCTGGGTTTGGACAACGCTTCCGTTCTTCTCTCGGGAGCCGCTGCGCTCCGCGTCGATGTTCAGCTGTTCTTTCTCTCCTTGGGGCTGACCGTGCTGGAGGCCTACGGGCTGACGGAGACGTGCCCCGGATTGACCGTCAATCGCAAGGACGACGTGCGTCCAGGGAGCGTTGGAAGACCGTTCAGACGCTGCGAGCTCAAGGTGGGGCCCGATGGTGAGCTGCTTGCCCGCGGGCCGAATATCACCCGGGGCTACTTGAATCGCCCGGAGGCAACGGCTGAAGCCTTCGATGACGACGGATGGTTCCGAACGGGAGACCTGGGCTCCATTGATTCAGAGGGGTTCGTTCGGATTGTCGGGCGGAAGAAGGAGCTGCTCAAGACGAGCGGTGGAAAATACGTGGCGCCGCTGAAGATCGAAGCGCTGCTCAAGCGAAACCCGCTCGTTCAGGAGGCCGTCGTAATCGGTGAGGGGCGGAATTACTGTACGGCCTTGTTCGCGCTCGACGCGGAGATACTGGCCGTGGTGGCTCGACGTGAGGGCATCCCGGCGGATCCGGCGCACCCGCGAATCAACGACGTCCTGCAGACACTGGTCGCGGAAACGAACTCGAGCCTGGCGTCCTTCGAGCGCATCAAGACGTTTCGTGTGTCGCCCGGCCCGTTCACGGTGGAGGGTGGCGAGCTCACGGCGTCGCTGAAGGTCAAACGCCACGAGGTCGTTCGGAAGCACGCGGCGTTGATTGAGTCGATGTACGGAGCCTCGGAGTCACCGCACTGAACGTCGGAGGGCGCCTTTCAGCACCCTCCGCTGGCGACCGACAACCGCGTGACGAGCCTGGCGCTCACTCGGCTTCGATGAGGGCACAGCGCGTGCGACAGGTCGTGCCGCCCGATACGACCGAGCCAGATGAGGAGTCGTAGCACATGAGGGTTTCCTGCTCGTATCCGTTGGGGCAGGAGCTCGACGTCCGACCGGTCGCCAGCCAGACGTACCCCATGGAGGTGGTGCCCCAGGGGCATCCCGTCGGGCACAGCGCCTGCTCCGTGGAGCCGAGAGACTCAACCGCTTCGCCATCGGCCGGGCCACAGGCGATGACTCCCAGGGCCAGGCACATCATCGCGACAAGCTTCCTCATGTCTGTCTCTCCTCGAATGGAATCGTGGAAGAAAGACAATTACCCAATCGGGCGACCGGAACGGAATAGGGGGAATCCCAGACGAGCCCTGGGGTCCTCCTGACTGTCCGTCTTCCAACGTCGCTTGCTTCCTACTCCTCCAGCACATCCTTCTGGAACTGGAGCTGCGCCAGCAGGAACGCCAGGGTTTCTTCCAGCAGGGCCTTGAGGTCTGAGTCGGTGATTGAAGAGGCCGTGGCCCGGCGGGTACTGGGGGCGGCGTAGCGGTGGAGGCCGTGCTGCTCGCCTGCCTCCACCTTTGTCAGGTAGGCGGCAGTGACGCGCTCGAACAGGCCCCGGCTCCGCCAGGGCCTCGCTCGCGTTGCGCGCCTTCAGCCCCCTGCACCCGGTACGCGTTACCGGACTCAACGGCGCCGTTGCGCAGGGTGGGGGCCCTGCTGTAAACCCCTCCGAAACGACCCCGTAGCTCAGTTGGATAGAGCGGCGGTTTCCTAAACCGCAGGCCACAGGTTCGATTCCTGTCGGGGTCATCGCCCTGCTTCCCAGTTCGCGGAAGCAGGGCGTTTTTCTGTCCGAGGGTCCGCAGGGCCTTCAGGTGAGTTCGCCCGATTGGGTACCCCAGGTCGCGTCTCGCCCCCTCCGAGCAATCCGGGGCTCCGAGGATGCCCGTGCGAGTACCGCAACGCCCCACCCTGCTCCGCTAGGACTCACGCGGCCGCCTCCGCCATGCCCTTCGTGGGGAAACAGCTCCGCCGCCGGAAGCCCCGGCGCGCCAGCGAGAAGACGCCGGCTTCGTGAGGTGCTGAAGCATGTCCTGGACGTCCGCCGGCGCCAGCCGCCGCGCCCAGGGCGCCAGGGGAACGCGGAGGGGCCCACCGGGAGCGGCAGCCTGGCCCACCGACCGCCGCCCGAGTCCCGGCGGGCAAGGCCTCCTGCGTGGGGGCCTGGAGCCTTGCCATCTCCCTCGAAGCGAGGCGTTACTCTCGGCGCGGAACGCGGGCTCCACCGGCGCACGGAGCGCACACACACTGCCTGTGTCACCCCTGACCGGGGCCCCGTGCTTCACAACGGAAATCCGTGTATCAACGGGCTTCGCAGCTCGCGAGGCCTGCTGGATAATCAAGCCTCACCCGGAGAACGCAATGCTGGACCGTCCGATGTACCTCAAGCCGAACGTCGCCATCGAGCCGCTCTACAACCAGTGGTACGTCTGGTGGTACCTGCTGTCTCCGGCGACGGCTCCGCTGTTCGTGACGAACCTGCACCAGAAGCTGATGCAGTCCTTCGTCGCCAACCCGGACGTCCACGTGGCGGCGCTGAAGAACCCGCTGCTGATGGGCGGCCCCTTCATCAACCACCCCGCGTCGCGCGTGGCCCAGGTGAAGGAGCTGCTGGAGCGCACCCAGCGTGAGCAGGCGCACATGCTCGCGTACACCAAGGCCATGGCGGAGCTGGAGCAGCTCATGGCCCCCAACAACGGCGGCTCGCTGGAGGCGCTCTACGCCAAGGTGCCAGACTTGCTGCGCGGCTACGTGGAGCTCACGTACGACCTCAGCCACCGTGCCAGCGCGCGCGTCATCGAGCCCCTGCTGTACCGCAGCCGCTTCTACCAGGAGTCCTCGCAGAGCGTGACGCTCAACCTGGTGGACGGTGACTGGCGCCCGTACATCTTCAGCACGCCGCGCCTCGAGGGGGACTCGCCCCTGTGGCTGAAGGTGCCCTTCAAGCACGAGGGCCTGGACGCGCTGTTCCGCATGCGCCACACCCCCGGCTCCCCGGGCCAGGTCGCGGAGATGCTCGGCGTGCCCAACAGCGCCGCCAGCGCGTTCGCCAACCTCTTCACGGAGGCGGAGCCCCGCCGCGCGGAGCGCTACACGGGCGAGGGCGTGCGCGTGCGCTACTTCGGCCACGCCTGCGTGCTGCTGGAGACGAAGGACGTCAGCATCCTCACGGACCCCGTCATCAGCTACGAGTTCCCCACGGACCTGCCGCGCTACACGCACTCGGACCTGCCCGAGCACATCGACTACGTGCTCCTCACCCACGGCCACGCCGACCACCTGATGATGGAGACGCTCCTCCAGCTCCGCCACCGCGTGGGCACCATCATCGTCCCGCGCAACAACGGCAACTCGATTGCGGACCCCTCGCTGCGGCTGATGCTGCACCACACCGGCTTCAAGAACGTGGTGGAGATCGACGACCTGCAGGAGATTGCCGTGCCCGGCGGCACCATCACCGGCCTGCCCTTCCTCGGCGAGCACAGCGACCTCGCCATCCAGGCGAAGACGGCGCACCTCGTCCGCCTGGGCGGCAAGTCCATGCTGATGGCGGCGGACTCCAACGCGATTGAACCGCGCCTGTACCAGCACCTGCGCGACATCGTCGGCACCATCGACGTGCTCTTCCTCGGCATGGAGTGCGAGGGCGGCCCCATGAGCTGGATGTACGGCCCGCTCCTGAGCAACCCGCTGCCCCGGAAGATGGACCAGGCGCGCCGGCTCAACGGCTCCGACAGCGCCCGCGCCGTGGAAATCACCAACTACCTCAGCCCCAAGGAGGTCTACGTCTACGCGATGGGCCAGGAGCCGTGGCTGCGCCACGTGATGATCCTCGTGTACGACGACAAGGCGCCGCAGATGATCGAGTCGAACAAGTTCCTGGAGCACTGCCGCTCCAAGGGCATCCAGGCCGAGCGGCCCTACGTCCGCATGGAGCGCATCCTCAAGTAGGCCGCCGCGCAGCCCCTTCCCGCGGGCCTGGGCCGGAAAAGCTCAGGCCGCGGAGGAAGCCACGAGGCCGCTGGCGCGCAGCACGTCCAGGACGCGCGCCAGCCCCGCCTCCACCGGCTCGACGTCCGAGCGGACGATGGCCTCGGGCGACTCCGGGGCCTCGTACGGGTCCGACACGCCGGTGAAGTGCGGCAGCTCTCCGGCCAGCGCCTTCTTGTAGAGGCCCTTCACGTCCCGGGCGATGAGCGTGTCCAGGCCGGTGTGCATGTAGACCTCCACGAAGGGAATGCCCTGCGCGGTGGCCATGCGGCGCACCTCGTCGCGCGAGCTCCGGTACGGGGAGATGGCGGCGACGATGACGCCCACGCCATGCCGGCCAAGCAGCATCGCCACCTTGCCGATGCGCCGCACGTTCTCCTCGCGGTCCTCGCGCGAGAAGCCCAGCCCGCGCGACAGCCAGGTGCGCACCTCGTCACCGTCCAGCAGCTCCACCGCCCGCAGGGGCTCCAGCTGCGCGTGCAGCGCGCGCGACAGCGTGCTCTTGCCCGCACCGGACAGGCCCGTCAGCCAGAGGATGAAACCCGCGGACTGTCGCATCGTCGTGCTCCTTGGACTGCGGGGCCCTTCGGGCCTCTCGGGGGGACAGCGCGGCGCAAGCTACCACCGCCCCTCCAGCGCCCGCGCCTCCGTGTCACGCCCCCTGAGGCCCGAGGGCGCGGGTGTAGGGGCCACGCCCTCACGCGCGGTGCCTCACGGACAGTACGGGTTTCAGGGCAGACTGGGCCCGAGGTGGCCCATGGACGCCGAGACCTTCCCGCATCCGGAGCCTCGCAGGCTGGCGTGGCGCATCGAGCAGGCGCAAGCGGAGCAGGTGGACCAGACGCCGCTGCCCGGGCGCGTGGGCCGCCCCTCGCTGTTCGTGGCGGGAGGGCGCGCCATCTACACGGGGCCGCGCGCGCTGTACTCCGTCGCGCTGGGGGTGGGGCTGGACGGCGTGGTGCGCGCGGAGGACGTGGACCGCATCGAGGCGCTGCTGGGCCAGGATGGCGGCGCGGTGCGCATCGAGCTGGGCCCCTTCTGTGACGCCTCGCTGGGGCGGGAGCTGGCGCGGCGGGGCTATGCGGTGGAGGCCTTCCAGCTCGTCTGGTGGCGCCCGCCGGGCAGCGTGCCGCCCCCGCCTCCGGGCGTGACGGTGCGCCCATTGGAAGCGGGCGAGGAGCGCACGTGGGCGGAGCTCTTCTTCCATGCCTACGCGGGGCGGCCCGTGTCGGCGGACGTGGAGCTGGCGGGCGGCCTGAACCTGACGCGCACGCCGTGCAACACGTGCTTCCTGGCCTTCGTGGACGGAGAGCCGCGAGGCGTGGGCGTGGTGTCCGCCACGGGCGGCGTGGCGCTGCTGTCGGGGGACGGCGTCCCCTGGCCGTACCAGGGACGGGGGTTGCAGGTGGCGCTCATCCACGCGCGGCTGGCCTGGGCGGCGGAGCAGGGCTGCGACGTGGCCACCGCCGCGACGGAGCCCTCCACGGCGTCGCAGCGCAGCTACGAGAAGGCGGGCTTCCGGTGCGCGTACCCCAAGCTCATCATGGTGCGCCCGCCCCCTGGGGCTTGACCCGTTTTCCATGGCCGTGCGACAGAGCCTGTCCGCCATGCCAAGCGCGACGCCTCCGAGCCCGACTCCCACCGACCGCTGGTTCCCCACGCGCAAGCCGCTGCCGGCGCCGCGCATGAGGCTGTTCTGCTTCCCCTTCGCCGGGGGCAGCGCGGCCATCTACAACACCTGGGGCGCCGGCATGCCCGCGGGCGTGGAGCTGTGCCCCGTGCAGCTGCCCGGCCGCGAGCGGCGGCTGATGGAGAAGCCCTTCGACAGCCTGCCCACGCTGGTGGACGCGCTGCTGCCCGTGCTCGCGCCGCTGCTGGACCGGCCCTTCGCCTTCTTCGGCTACAGCATGGGCTCGCGCATCTCCCTGGAGCTGACGCGCCGCCTGCACCTGCGCAACGGCCCCATGCCCCGCGGGCTGATGGTGGCCGCCGCCGGCCCGCCGCGAGAGAACGACCGGAAGCCCATCCACCACCTGCCCGAGGCGGAGTTCATCGCGCACCTGCGCAAGTACGACGGCACGCCGGAGGAAATCCTCCAGCACCGCGAGCTGCTGGAGCTGCTGCTGCCCACGCTGCGCGCGGACTTCGCGCTCGCCTGGTGGGAGAACGGCAACCACGCGGTGAAGCTGGACGTCCCCATCTCCGTCATGGGCGCGGTGGGCGACGCGCACGTCCCGCTGGAGAGGCTGGAGGGCTGGCGCGAGGAGACCGGGAGCGAGGACTTCCGCGTGCGCCACTTCCCCGGCGGCCACTTCTTCATCCGCCAGCAGCAGGACGCCATCCTCACCGCGGTGCGCGAGGACCTCGGGCGCTGGATGCCCGCCGCGCCCTGAGCGGCCCTGCCCCGCTCACGCCGCCTGGATGCGGGGCGGCGTGGTGTCCCCTGCCAGCGGCACGGTGAACTGCCAGCGCACGCTGAGCGGCAGGCCGCGCGCCCGCTTCAGCGCCACCGCCGCCTGGTGCCGCTCCGACGGGCGCAGCTGGACGAACTGCCACGCGTCCGGCACGTCCTGCATCCTCGGGTCGAAGGAGATGCGCGGTGACTGGCCCGCCTCCAGGTGGAAGGCGAACTGGTCCAACGGCAGCGACAGGCCCGCCCCGCGCGCCTTGATGTACGACTCCTTCAACGTCCAGTACTCGAAGAAGCGCTCCTTGTGGCGCTCGGGCGGCAGCGCGCGGAGCGCCGCCACTTCCGAGGCGGCGAAGTAGTGGTCGGCGATTTCCACCGTCTCCCCTTCGCGCTGCGCGTCCTCCACGTCCGCGCCCAGCTCGGCCCCCGTCCCCACCGCCACCAGCGCCATGCCATCCGTGTGGGACAGGTTGAAGCGCAGCTTCGTGCCCCACTCGCCCTGCACCTCGGGCCGCCCGTACGCGTTGGTGGCGAACGTCCACGCCTGCGGCGCCACCGGCGCGTAGCGCGAGAGCGTCAGCCGCACCAGGGCATGACTCACCAGGTACTGCCGCTGGTGGCGCTCGAAGCGGAAGCGGCGCTGCTTCTCGCGCTCCCGTGCGTCCAGCAGGCCCCAGTAGGCCTCCAGCAGCTGCCGGTCGTCGATGCGCTCCGGCTCGACAATCCACACGTGGACCTCGTCCGGCTTCAACTCGAGGGAGTGGGTGACAGTCGACATGGCCTACATCTACCACGCCGGGACGGGCCCCGCGTAGGCTCGGGAGGCTCGGACGCGGGCCCGCGCGCCGACGCAGTGAGACACACACCGGGCCGGGGGGATGAACCATGGACCTGACTGCCGCGACGAGGAAGCTGGAGACGCTGCGCACCCTCATGGCCGGCCACACGGACACCTCGGAGGAGCGCCGCATCCTCGAGCTGCTCACCGGGGCCACCGCCGCCGAGCTCAACTTCCTGATGACGAACGTGGACCTGGAGGCGCTGCTGGGCGACCTGGACGACCGCGTCATCGGTCCGGACCACCACACCGCCCTGCTGGAGCTGCTGTGCACCCGGCGCGCCTCGGAGCTGTCGCTGCCCGTACGGGCCAGCCTGGTGACGGCGCTCCAGGTGGGCACCACCCATGCCGAGGGCGAGCGCCGCGTGCGCGACTTGTTCCTCGGGCTGCGCGGCCGTGAGCTGACCACGTTCAAGAACCTGCTCGACGCGGGCGGCAACCACCAGGACCTGGAGAAGCTCCTGTTCGACGACGTGGACGACCCGGGCCTGCGCGAGGAAATCCTCACCCACATCCGCCGCGAGGCCGAGGCCACGCCCAGCGGGGAGAACAAGGTCCTCAGCGACATCGACGACACCTTCTACGCGAACCTCAAGGACTCGCGGTATCCGTCCAAGACGGTGTACCCGGGCGTGCTCGCCTTCTACGCCGAGCTGGACCGCGGCCCCGGCATCATCCCCGGCCGCGACGGGGACCTCACCTTCGTCACCGCGCGGCCCATGGACGCGCTGGGCGTGGTGGAGAACATGACGCTGGACACGCTGCGCGAGCACGGCGTGCCGCCGCCCGCCGTGCTCTCCGGCAGCTTCGCCCACCTCATCGGCAACTCGCGCATCGCCGACAAGAAGTTCGACAACTTCCAGCGCTACATCCGCGTCTTCCCCGAGTACGGCTTCGTCTTCGTCGGAGACAGCGGCCAGGGGGACGTGGAGTTCGGAGACCGGATGCTGACGGCGGCCCCGCAGTCGGTGCACGCCGTCTTCATCCACGACGTGGTGGACACCCCCGAGGCCACCCGCCAGTCCTGGCGGGCCAAGCGTGTCTTCTACTTCGACACCTACGTGGGCGCCGCGCTGGAGGCCTTCCAGGTGGGCGTCATCTCCCGCGACGGCGTGGGGCGCGTGGCCCGCGCCGCCCAGGAGTCCATGGCCGGCATCGCCTTCAAGTCCCCCGCCCAGCGCGAGGCCCGCCAGCAGGAGCTGACAAGAGACCTCCAGCGCGCGGCGGTGCTCATCTCCCCGCCGGTGGCGGCACGCTGATTCCCAGCTCCAGGGACAAATCGAAGGTCAGGTCGGGCGACGTCGCGCCCACCTGCTTCACCACGACGGCGACGGTGTTCTCCCCCTGCACGAACACGTCCGGGGGCACCGTCTCCGTCGCGCTGGAGTTCTCCGCGCCCGCGTTGGCGTACTTCGCGTGCGCGACGTTGCTGGCGCTCACGTTGCGGCTGAGCACCTGGGTGCCGTTGACGTACACGACGATGCCGTCGTCATAGAGCACGTCCAGCGTGGCGCTCGTCACCTGGCCGGACACGGTGACCTTCTTGCGGAAGTAGACGCTCGTCTGGGACGGCGTGGTGCGCGTCAGCACGGTCGTCTCGTCACTGTCGCCGTAGCCAAGCTGCCCCATGCCGGAGGGCCACGCGCCGTCGTCGAAGCCCGACGTCTTCCAGAACGTCCCCGGGTCCACCCCGGTGTCCAGGTACTTCCAGGTGGAGTTCCAGGGGATGAGCACCTCGCGCCGCACGTTGGAGATGGAGAAGACGGCGTTGCTCACGTCCGTGGGGAGACCGCCACCGGCGCGGGACACCCGCACCAGCGCCTGCGCCGTGGGCGTGTTGGGGACCTGCCAGGTGTGCACGCCCGTGTTCGCCATGCCGGAGGCGATGGGCGTCCAGCTGGCGCCCCCGTCCGTCGACAGCGCCAGGTCCACGGTGGGCACGCTGCCGCTGGTGTTCCAGCGCAGGGGGACGGAGGTGCCGACAATCAGCTCCTCGCCGCCATTGGGCGCCACCAGCGTGAGTGTGTCGGGCACCCCTTCGCCCAGCTCCACCTCCAGCCCCAGCGCGAAGGTGAGGTCGTCGGACGTGGCACTCACCTGCTTCACCATGACGGCGATGACGTTGTCCCCCACCACGAAGGGGGTGCCCGACAGCGAGACCTCGGTCCGGAGGTACTCGTTGCTCACCGAGGCGGAGGCGTACGCCTCGTGGGCCAGGCCGTTGTCCAGGTGCCGCGCGAACACCGGCACGCCGTTGACCCACACCCCGACACCGTCGTCGAAGAGCAGCTCCAGCTGCGCGCGCGTGACGGGCCTGTCCAGGGTGAGGTGCCTGCGGAAGTACACCGAGGACTGCGACGGCGACGTGCGCGTCAGCAGCGTCCCCTCGTCGTCATCCCCGTAGCCGAGCTGCCCCGGGCCCGAGCTCCACGCCGAGTCGTCATACTCCCGCAGCCTCCACTCCGGGCCGGGGTCCGCGCCGCTGGCGTCGTACCGCCACACGTCGCTGAAGGACACCACGCGCTGGAGCTTCTGCGGCAACAGCGACACCGTCACCACCTTCCCCACGGACGGCACGCCCTTGTCGTCGACGAGGAAGAGCAGGTACGGCCCCGGGGGCGCGGCCACGTTGGTGGCGGGCGCGGTGATGTTCACCCCACTCCCGGTCGCCGTGAAGCCCAGGGTGAGGAAGCGCTGCCCCTGGTCGATGGCATGCGTCGGCGCGCCCAGCCCGATGAGCGTCACCTTGCGGATGGAGGCCGCCTCCGGCGTGGCCACGCTGAAGCTCGTGCCCGGCACCACCACGTCGGGAGCGGAGGCGATGGTGGGACGCGCGCCCTTGAAGAGGTAGGGCGGAGAAAAAATCTCCATCGTCTGCACGTTGCGGCCACCGCCATGCAGCACCCGCCCGTCCGGCAGCAGCAGCGACGTGGAGTGGTACCCATGGAAGTCCCGGGAGGAGGCCAGCTTCGTCCACTTCTCCAGGGTGGGGTCGAAGACCTCCGCGTACTTCACCGCGCCGGCGGCGTCGCTGAAGCCCACGCTGCTGGAGCCTCCGGTGACGAGCACCGTGCCATCCGGCAGCATGGTGGCATTGCACTGCCGCCGGGGCAGCGACATGGAGGCGGTGAAGCGCCACGCCGCGTTGGGCTGATGGAGGTCGATGAGCTCCGCGGTGGCCGTGGGCGGGTCGTCTCCGCCGACAATCATCACCTTGCCGTCGAAGTACACCGCCGAGCCGTAGGTGCGGCCTCCGTAGAGGCTGCGGCCGTGCCCCCACCAGGTGCCCGTGCCGTGCCAGTCCAGATACAGGGTGGCGCGCCGGGGGGCCGCGAAGAAGAGCTTGCCGTTGGGCGCCACGAACATGCGCGGGTAGTACGGCAAGTCCCTCACCGCGGTGGTCAGGTCTCGCAGCGTGTTGGCGGGGCCGCCGCCCGGCGCCCCCGTCTGGTACACCTGCACCAGCTCGTTGGTCATCCCCGCCCCGTGCGTCTCGCCGGAGAGGATGGCCACGTCGCCGTTGGGCAGCGTGGTGTTGGTGGGGTACCACCGGTGGTCGTTCATGTCGGGGCCGGGGCTCCAGGTGTCCGAGGCCCCGTCGTAGACCGTCGTATGGGACAGCCCGACGTGCGTGTCCGTGTGGCCGCCCGTCACCAGCAGCCGCCCGTCGGCGAGGAACGAGTGCCCGGAGCAGAAGATGTTGTAGGCGGGGGTGGCCGCCGGGCCGAGCGCGCCGGTGACGGGGTCCCACAGCACCGGCGGGCCCGAGCCTTCCTCGAACTCACCGAAGGCGAACACCTTGCCGTTGGGGAGGAGGTTGGCGTGCGTGGCGGACACCGGCCACGTCCCCAGGTGCGTCCACTGCCCTACCTCCGACGGCACCTGGGCGCGAGCCCCCGCGGAGAAGGCCGCCGCACACACACCGAACAGCACCGCGAGCCCCCGCGGCACCTTGAATCCTGATCCTGATGACATGGCTCCCCCCAGGCGACGCCGCCAGAAGTCCGGGGGCAGAACCTGAGGGGCCCTGGCTCCCCCGTCACCCAGGTCCCCAGTCGCAAGCAATGCCGGGAAGTGGACGTGGCACACGGGCCCGATGTGCCCACTGCCCGTCAGAGTGCCTGCACGGGCGGGCAGTTGGCGCCAGGCCTATGTCCGCCAACCTTCCCGTTCGCTCGAAATGGGGGCCACGGAAGCGAAGCGGCTTCCGTGTGGCAGGAGCTCGAAGGTGTGAGGGGGAGCAGGACCTGATGGAGCTCTTTCCCATTCAACTGCTGTTCATCGTGGTGCTGATGAACCGCTACATCCTCGGGCCGTTCCTGAGGCGCCTGCGCGGCCAGCAGTTCGACCGGGTGGATGACACGTACCTTCCTCGGGTGGCCATCGTCATCCCGCTCTTCAACGAGGGGAAGGGCATCTTCCACGCCGTCCGCAGCCTCCTGGAGCAGGACTACCCCGGCCACCTGCTGCAAATCGTGGTGGTGGATGACTGCTCCAAGGACGACAGCTTCGCCTGGGCGCTGAAGGCCGGTGAGGGGCACCCCAACGTCATCGTGCTGCGCAACCCGGAGAACATGGGCAAGCGCAAGGGCATCAACCGGGGCGTGAAGGCCGCCGTCGACGCGGAGATCATCGTCTCGGTGGACTCGGACGTCATCGTCGACAAGGCCGCCGTCCGCCAGCTGGTGCGCCGCTTCACCAGCCCGCGCATCGCCGCGGTGGGGGGCCGCACCTTCGTGACGAACCGTCACCAGAACTGGCTGACGCGGATGATTGAAATCAAGTTCCACTTCGCCCAGGAGTGGCTGAAGGATTTGGAGCGCAGCTTCCGCCAGGTGATGTGCCTGACGGGCTGCCTCACCGCGTACCGCCGCCACGTCCTGCTGGAGCTGGAGCCCATCCTCGAGGCGCGCTCCATCGCCGGCGTCCCCATCAAGTACGGCGAGGACCGCTTCCTCACGCGGCAGATCGTCAAGCACAACTACGAGACTGTCTATACGCTGGACGCCTTCTGCTTCACCGCCGCGCCCGCCAACCTGGCCGGGTACTTCTCCCAGCAGCTGCGGTGGCGGCGCTCCAACCTGGTGGACCTGCTGGGCGGCCTGTCCCACGCCTGGCGGCTGCACCCGGTCGTCACCGTCCACTACGTGTCGCAGCTCGCGCTGCTGCTCTCGTACCCGGTGGTCATCGTCCACAACGTCCTCAACGGCGAGTTCTGGGACATCCTCGCCTTCCACTTCCTGGTCATCGGCCTGCTGGGCGTCATCTACCGCTTCGAGACGCGGCACCTGCCAGAGGACCGGCGCGTGCACGGCGCGAGCTTCCTGCCCATGGCGATGCTGATGCCGGTGACGTACGCGCTGTTCACCCCGCTCGCGCTGCTGACGCTGGACTCGGGCAGCTGGGAGACGCGTGGCAGCCCCAGCAGCGCTCCGGCCGAGTCGCCCGCCGACAACGGCGGCGGTCTTCCTCCCACCCATGCTGGTGAGGGTTCTCATTCATGAACCAACGCGTTGCCAATCGCATCAACTCCATCGTCGTGGCGGCCTACAAGTTCATGGGCTCGGTGCTGCTGGCGTTGATCATGCTGGGGCTCATCTCCTTCCTCTCCGTGCAGGGCTTCTTCATGGTGAGCCGGAGCTGGACGACGCCCACCGTGGTGTCGCCCACGGACCCGGAAATCCTCACCCTCAACACGCAGGTGGCCGCACAGACGTCCGCGAGAGACCATGTGCTCGCGGAGCGGCGCTCGGTGGAGAACCGCATCGCGGACGCCGAGCGCATCATCACCGCCGAGCGCGCCTTCCAGCAGCGCTTCCGGGTGGCGCTGCGCGGTGAGCGCAACGCGCGCGACAGGGTGTCCCGGCGCCTGTCCGAGCTGCGGCGCGAGTACGGCCTGGCCCGGGAGGAAATCGTCACGTCCAACCGCGCCTTCTCCGGCCTGACGCGCGTGCGCACCGAGGCGCTGTATGGCGCGCGGCTGATGGAGCAGGAGGACCAGCTGACCGCCAACCACCACCTGGCCCAGCTGGCGCAGAGCAACCTGTCGCTGGCGCAGAGCTCGGTGGACCTGGAGACGAAGCTGGACGCGCTCCACCGGGAGATGGCGGGCCTGGCGGCGGTGGAGGGCGGGCTAGGCAAGGACGGCACGCCGGCCGGGATGACCACGGACGTGCTGCTGCTGGAGCGCGAGTTCACCCACTCGGCGCTGGAGCTGGCCCGCGCGGAGGCCACGCTCAAGAGCCTGCACGAGGACCTGAAGGCCCTGGACGACGTGGGCCTCCGGTACGCCACGCTGATTGCGTCGCTGCGTGCGTCGCCGTACCTGCGGGCCATCGAGAAGGACCTGACGGTGGCCTTCGTGCCCTACGAGAACCTGGGGCAGGCCGGCCAGGGCACGCCGCTCTATTCCTGCGCGGCCAAGCTGTTCTGGTGCCGCGAGGTGGGCGTGGTGGGCAACGCGCTGGAGGGCGAGGTGTCCATCAAGCATCCCATCCGGCAGTACATGCTCCGGGGGGTGATGGTGGAAATCCAGCTGTCGGACTCGGATGCCGCCCGGGAGGATCTGCTCCACCTGGGCCGGCCCCCGATGTTGCTGTGATTGTGCCCGCCGTGGGGGGGAGACCGTCTATGCGGATGATGCTCACTTGCGGTGCGCTGCTGTCCCTGGCGGCGCGGACCGCGCTGGCGCAGGGGGCTCCGCCTCCTGGCGCGGCCGCGCCCGTGCAGGTGGAGGACCGGGCGGGCGGCTATTGCGACTTCGTGCGCGGCGTGGCCGACGCGGAGGCCGCGCTGGAGCTGGCGCCGGAGCTGTTCGCCGGCATTGGCGTGGTGAATGTCGGTGAGGCGGAGGGTGGCATCAACGCCACGCCCCTGGGCGGGCCGAAGCCGCGGGTGACGGCCGGCATCGGCTACGACGTGGTGGGGCTGTATCGCGGCGGCGCCATCCGCAGGCGCGCGGAGGCCGACTGCCGGCGCCAGCG
>JBKGHK010000709.1:0-5157 GCA_046520375.1 Pyxidicoccus sp. 3LFB2 | reverse complement strand
GCCCTGCTGGAGCAGGGGCTTCGCGCGGATGGCCGCGTCTGGAGCCGCGCCTTCCAGGCCGTGCCGCCCCGGGTGGTGCGCGTCGAGGCGCCGGACTCGCCGGCCGAGCGGACCGTCCCGGGGGATGTGTGGCTCTTCGTCTCTCCGGATGGCGTCACCTTCTCGCTGCGTGTGGTGGGCCTGGAGCAGGGTCAGCCCGCGCTCCTGAGGGACGCCACCGGCGAACCCGTCGTCCTGACGGGCCTTTTCAACCCCGACCTGCCTGCCGCTGAACCCCCCGCTTCATTGCTTCCTTGACGGGGGCATGCTTGCGGGGTTGCCTCGGAAAGCAGGCCCGGCGAGGCTCCGGGTTCATGCTGACCCGGCGGCACCTTCCGTGAGGGGGCTCCGCTGGCAACTCAGGGAGAGGCGCACATGGCAAAGGCGCGTTGGACGTGGCTGGTGGTGGCGGCCCTGGTAGGGGCGGCGGGGTGTGAGGACGACGGGGATGACAACGGTGGCGGGCCGGACGACGAGACGCCGGCGGGCGAGGTGCCCGGCTTCGGCAAGAACCGGAACGCGCCCAAGGGCACGCCGTTCTCGCTTCCCGCGGGCATCCAGGTGGTGTCCGCCACCCTGAAGGGCGCGAACGATGATGGCGACTGCGCGGGGGATGAAACGGACCCCGCGGGCAGTGGCCTCTATGTGCGGGCCTGCATCGAGGTGAAGAACCCCACCGGGGCGCCGGTGCAGGTGGTCTTCCCCCCGGGCCTCGTCCTCGTCTCCGCGACGGAGACGTACCAGAACGGCATCCTGGTGGAGCGCGAGGTCATCACGATTCCGCCCACCTCGAACGGGCCCGGCGGGTTCGACGGCGGCTCCGAGTCGGAGACGGTGAGCATCCCCCTCCACTTCTACTGCATCAACAAGTCGGCCGACCCGTCCGACGAGTTCGCACGCTTCGAGCTGGGCCCCGTCACCGACCACCCGAAGATGCGTGAAATCTTCTCGGCGCTGGAGGGCAAGGACATCTCCAACCAGAGAGACCCGGTGGAGGCCGTCCAGGAGGCCGTCTTCAGCATCACCGACGGCAACGGCCTCACGGAAGACGACCGCGCGGCCCTTCGGAACCTGTAGTCGCACGCGAGGCCCGCCACCGCCGTGGGGGAGGGCCTCGGGCGCGGAGCATGACGGGGCGGCCCGGGGCCGGACGGGCCGTCCTTCGCGGCAGTGACGAGACACAAGGAGCGCGCAATGGCGCATGCGGCCTGGAAGTGGCTGTTCGTCGCGGTGGGCGTGGGAGCGGGAGTCCTGGCGTGCAGTGGAGATGAGGACGACGGGAGGGACGACCCGCCCGGCAGCGGAAGGAACGAGGTCCGCCCCGGCCTGGGAGACGACCCGGGCGAGCCGCAGGGCACGCCCTTCACGCTGCCTCCGGGCGTGACGGTGAGCGGCACGGTGTACGGCGCGGACGACCTGTCGTCGGAGTGTCTCACCGGCGTCCGGGGCCGCGTCCCGGACAATGGCTCCGGCGAGTACGTGCAGGTCTGCGTCCCCCTGCGCAACAGCACGGGCGCGCCCGTGCAGGTGGTGTTCCCCCCGGGGCTCGTCATCGTCTCCGCCACCGAGACCTTCCAGCATGGCCTGCTGGTGGAGCGCGTCGTCGTCACGGTGCCGCCCACGGGCAATGGCCCCGGCGGCCCCCCGGATGGCGGCGTGGACCCCGAGGCCGAGGCGGTGCCCCTCTTCACGTACTGCCTCAACGAGTCGAAGAGCCCCAACGAGCGGGGCACCCCCTACGCGCTGGGGCCCGTCACCAACGATGCCGCCCTCCAGGACCTGCTTGGCCTGCTGGCGGGCAAGCGCATCGACGACGAGGACGAAGCCGAGGTGGTGCAGGACGCCATCTACAGCATCACCGAGGGAGAAGGCCTCACCTCGGCGGACCGCGACGCCCTCGCGGACCTGTAGCACGCCTCTGAAAACCCCGGGCCGCTGGCGCCCGGATTGGCGTGGGATTCGGGGCTATCGCGGGAGGTGGTTTTGACACCCGGCGTATCGCACGGATAACATCCGCCGCCATTGGCGCCTGTTGCGCCTGACTGTATTCGAACACCCCCTCTGGACCCCGCCTCACCGCCGAACGGCACCCCCCGTTTTGGAGGTTCCTGAATCATGCTGAAGGGCAAGACTCCGCTTGTCGTCGCGCTCGTGCTGGGCCTGCTGGCCGGCGTCATCGCGTATTCCGCCATCAAGAAGAAGGAGGCGGATGTCCGCCGCGGATGGAACCTGGTGCCCGTGGTGGTTGCGGCGCAGGACGTCCCCGAGGGCACCGTCATCACCTTCGAGATGATTTCGCAGCGCTCGGTGCCCGAGCAGTTCGTCACCTCCTCGGTGGTGCGTCCGGACTCGGCCTCCTACGTGGTGAACCAGAAGGTGCTGGTGGCCCTGCAGTCGGGTGACCCGCTGCTGTGGAGCCAGTTCGAGACCACGAAGGCCGCCGAGCGGCTGTCCTCGAAGGTGCAGCGCAAGGCCCGCGCCATCACCATCGAGGCGAAGAACACCACGTCCGTGGGCGGGTGGATTCGCCCCAACGACAAGGTGGACGTCATCGGCACGTTCCGCGACCCGCAGACGGACGAGAGCGTCGCCGTGACGCTGCTCCAGAACGTCATCGTCGTGGCCACGGGCAAGATTACCGGCACCACGAACGTGAACCTGATTCCGGAAGGCCAGCGCGAGTACAACAACATCTCGCTGATGGTGCTGCCGGAAGAGGCCGAAATCCTCGTGCTGGCGACGGAGCTGGGCGCGCTGACGCTCACCCTGCGCAACGAGGACGACGTGGACCTCATCGAGGAGCGCGGCCGCGCCACCATCAGCACGCTGCTGTCGGGCGAGCGTACCCGCGTGCTGGAGCAGAAGCGCCGGGAGATCATCCAGATCATCAAGGGCGGAGCGGAGAAGGCCGCCGGCGCCGGAGCGCCGTAACGGCGCTCCTCGCGGGTCCTCCCCCCCTCCCAGGGAACCACGCCCATGCTCGCCGGAATCGTCCTCCTCCTCGTCACCGGGTCTGTCTTCTTCTTCAGCCTGGTGATCTTCAGCGTCCTGTCGAAGGCGTATGAGCAGTACCAGGAGCGCTACGTCGCCAAGTCGATGAACGACTTGAGCGACATGTTCCTCTTCATCGATGCGCGGCAGATGTTGATCCTCAACATCGCGTGCATGTGCTTGTTGGGGATCCTCTCCTACATCATCTTCAACCCCATCCTCGCGGTGGTGGCCACGGTGTTCGGCTTCTTCCTGCCGATGCTGATGGTCAAGCACTACCGCAAGCGGCGCATCAAGAAGTTCAACGTCCAGTTGGTGGACGCGCTGCAGGCCATGGCGAACGCCTTCAAGGCGGGCCTCACCTTCCCGCAGGCCATTGAGCACGTGGCCCGCGAGGCGATGGCGCCGCTGTCGCAGGAGTTCGGCCTGTTCGTGAAGGAAGTGAAGCTGGGCGTGCCCCTGGAAGAGGCGCTCATCAACATGGGGCGCCGGGTGGGCAGCGACGACCTGGAGCTGGTGGTGGTGTCCACGAACATCGCCCGGCAGCTCGGCGGCAACATGGCCGAGATGTTCGAGACCATCTCCACGGTGATTCGCGAGCGGTTCCGCCTGGAAGGGAAGATCGACGCGCTCACCTCGCAGGGCAAGCTGCAGGGGTGGATTGTCGCGGCCATGCCGGGCGTGCTCGGCATGGTGCTCAACTACATGCGGCCGGACCTGATGGAGCCCATGATGAATCACATCTTCGGATGGATCCTCGTGGTCATCATCGCCATCATGGAAGTGATGGGCATCCTCATCATCCGGCGCATCGTCAACATCGATATCTGAGGGGTGCACCGTGGATGTCCTGACGCAAGTGCTGGTCGGCAGCTCGGCGCTGCTCTTCGCGGGGGCCGTGGGCTTCCTGGGCCTGGGCCTGTACCAGACGCTGTTCGAGCGCTTCCTCTCGGAGGTCCGGGAGGAGTCGGCGGGCGGCATGAAGGGCGCGGGTGGCGTGGTCATCCGCCGGCTGGGCGCGATGAACCGCCGCTTCATCTGGCCGGGCTACGAGGCCAAGGCGCGCCGCAACCTCATCAAGGCCGGTGAGCCCCAGGGCTACAAGCCCGAGGACATCATGGCGCTGCAGGAGATCAGCGCCGTGGTGGGCCTGCTGATGGGCCTGTTCATCCTCAACGGCGTGGGCCAGAGCCTGGGCTGGGCCGTCCTCTTCCTGCTGCTCGGCACGTACTACCCCATCATGTGGCTGAACGACCAGGTGAAGAAGCGCCACCTGCAGATCAGCCGCGCGCTGCCCTACAGCCTCGACCTGCTCACGCTGTCGGTGGAGGCAGGCCTGGACTTCACCGCCGCGCTGGCGAAGGTGGTGGAGAAGGGCAAGGCGGGCCCGCTGCGCGAGGAGCTGCAGCTGGTGCTCAAGCAGCTGAAGATGGGCAAGACGCGTGAAGAGGCGATGAAGAGCATGATCGTCCGCGTGGACCTGCCGCCGCTGACGACGTTCGTCACCGCGCTCATCCAGGCGGACAAGATGGGCACCAGCCTGGGCAAGGTGCTGCGCATCCAGTCCACGCAGATGCGCATCGACCGCACCCAGCGGGCGGAGAAGCTGGCCGGCGAGGCCCCGGTGAAGATGCTCTTCCCGCTCATCGCCTGCATCTTCCCCACGGTGTTCATGGTGCTGTTCGGACCCATCGTGTTCCAGTTCTTCTTCGGTGAGATCTCCTGAGGACGCGCCCTGCCTATCCGTCTGACCATCACCAAGGGGCTCCAGGAGGGTAGGGAGCTCGTCTTCGAGCAGTCCGAGGTGAAGATCGGCCGGACCTCGGAGAACGACCTGGTGCTGCACGACCATGGCGTCTCGAGACGGCACGCCCGCATCATCGAGCGGGCGGGCCTGTACTTCGCCGAGGACGTGGGCAGCTCCAACGGCACCGCGCTCAACGGCACGCTGCTCCCCGGGGAGCAGCAGCTGAGGGACGGCGACCGCATCACCGTGGGCCCGGTGGAGTTCACCTTCGTCTGGGTGCCGCCCGAGGGCGACGAGGACGCCACCCGCCCCATCCGCCGCAACCCGCCGGTGGGCGGCCCTCTCGACGGCGCCGCCGAGCTCCTCGCCCACGGGCCGGC
>JBKGHK010000708.1:0-5162 GCA_046520375.1 Pyxidicoccus sp. 3LFB2 | reverse complement strand
CCCACCCGCCCGACGTCGCGGGCGTCTCGGGCTGGGCGCTCGACTCCGGGCAGCCCGCCTTCCACCCCCCGCGTGGACGCCGCGTGGGGTGGAGCACCACGGGGGGCGGCGAGGCGCAACGCGCGCTGCTCCACGCGCTGGCGCCGTGCTCATGGCTGTCGGTGCCGCTGACGACGCCGGAGGGCGTGCTGGGCGCGCTGACGCTGGGCCACTCGCTGTCCGGGCGCCACCACACGGAGGAGGACCTCGCGCTCGCCCTGGAGCTGGCCCGCCGCGCCACCACGGCGGTGCAGAACGCGCACCTCTTCCACCAGACGCAGCAGGCGCTGCGGCTTCGGGACGACTTCCTCGCCATCGCCAGCCACGAGCTGAAGACGCCGCTGACGGCCCTGAAGCTGCAGCTGGGGCGCCTGCAGCGGGGCCCGGGCGACGCGGACGTGCGCACGCGCGCCTCGGCGGCCGCGCAGCAGGTGGACCGGCTGGGCCGGCTGGTGCGTGAGCTGCTGGAGGTGTCCCGCCTGTCCGAGGGCCGGCTGCGGTTGGACCCCGAGCCGGTAGATTTGGTGGAGCTGTGCCGCGAGGTGCTGGGCCGCTTCAGCGACGAGATGATTCGCGTGGGCACCGCCGTGCACCTCTCCGCCCCGGACGCCCTGCCCGGCCGGTGGGACCGCGCGCGCGTGGACGGCGTGGTGACCCACCTGGTGTCCAACGCGCTGAAGTACGGGCAGGGCCAGCCGGTGGAGCTGGAGGTGACGGGCACGCCGGACGACTTC
Organism: Pyxidicoccus sp. 3LFB2; assembly: GCA_046520375.1. Classification (GTDB taxonomy): domain Bacteria; phylum Myxococcota; class Myxococcia; order Myxococcales; family Myxococcaceae; genus Myxococcus. Next base: position 4,389 of record JBKGHK010000708.1, on the reverse strand, counting down.
GCGCGGCTGGTGGTGAGGGACCGCGGCATCGGGATTCCTCCCGAGCAGCAGGCGCACCTCTTCCAGCGCTTCGGGCGCGCGGTGCCCCTGCGCCACTACGGCGGCTTCGGGCTGGGGCTGTGGTTCTCCCGCCAGGTGGTGGAGGCCCACGGCGGGCGCATCCACCTGGAGAGCGCCCCGGGCGTGGGCACCACCGTCACCGTGGAGTTGCCGCGCGCACCGGCGCCGGGCTGAGGCACGCGCGCGGCGAAGAGGGCTCACGCCGGCGTGGTGCTGGGGACCTCGGAGCGGGCCGCGGTGTTGTGGGCCAGCTCCTGTCCGAGCGCGTGCGGGTCGAAGTACGCGTAGAACCGGCTGATGCGGTCCCCGTCCCACTCGATGATGGAGACGCCCTCGTAGGCAATGGCCGAGCCGTTGTGCGCGGTGCCCTGCGTCTCCCACTCGAGGGCCACGCGGTCGCCGGCCTCAATCATGTTGCGGAAGGTGGATTTCACCTGGCCCAGCGTGCCCTTGTACTCCGTCCAGAACTGGCGCGCGCCGTCCGGCCCGGCGAAGACCCGGGGGGAGGCCGCGTTGCTCACCTGTGCGTCATCACTGAAGAGGGCCACGATGCCGTCCAGGTCACCGTGCTCCTCCAGCTTCGTCAATGCGTCCACGAACCGCTGCGCTCGCTCCGTCGCCATGCGCTTCCTCGCTCGTCGTGAAAGGGGTTACACGGGGGTAGGGTGCACATGGGGGGTAGGCGTTGCTCCCCCGCGAGCCTGCTCCCCTGCCCCCCGGGCGACGCCGGCGGGCACTCGCCGCGCGCGCTGGCGATAGACTGGCCACCGCCGCTTCCCCACCGTCATGTCCTCGCTTCGACTCCAGTCCCGGCCGCCCGTCGCGGAAGCCTCCGAGGACGCCTCGCTGGCGCCCTGGGCGCCCTCGCAGTCCCTGCCTGAGCTGCGGGAGGCGATGAGCTCGCCGGGCATCGTCCAGGCCGAGGTGGATGCCCTCTTCGCGGCGATTGCCCGCCCGCTCGCCGATGATGAATCGCCCCGTGCCCGGGCGGACTTCCTCCAGTCCCTGGTGGACCTGCCGGAGGAGGCCAGAGAGCGCACGGGAAGCGACGGACGCTCGGTGCGCGCCGCGGCGGTGGAGGCCCTGCTGGAGCTGGGCTACCCGTATGCGCTGGAGGTGCACCCGGACGTGCTCGAAGCGGTGCGGCTCGAGGCCCGCCGTCGGACGGGGGGCTCGGGGGAGTCGGGGCTCGCGAGCCTCGGCCCCGAGGGGTTCGTCACCCTGCTGGCCCTGGCGGTCCAGCTCGCCGTGCTGTGGATGTTCACGAGCCAGTCCCGCACCAGCGATACGTTCATGACGGTGTCCCTGGGGCTGGTGGTGCTCCCACCGCTGTCGGCCCTCTGCGGATGGCTCCTGGAGTCCAGGACGCTGCGCTCACTGGGGGCCCGGGGCATGGCGCTGCAGGGCGTGTTCTGGCTGCTCTCCGCCCTGATAAAGGCCGCGAGTCAGCCCTCCGTGGGGCTGATGTACCTGCTGTTCATCCCCTGGTACGTGCCCCTGGTGGCCGCGTACCTGCTGCGCGCGCGTCCGGAGTCCGAGGACGCCGCCCCGCCGGAGTCACCGGAAGAGCGCACATGACCCGCCCCCGCTTGAGCGCCCGTGCCGCCACGCGAGCGGATTGCACGGCCATCGCGACCATCTACAACGCAGGCATCGCCGAGCGCGCCGCCACCTTCGAAACCCGGCCGCGCACGCCCGAGGACATCGCCGGCTGGCTGGGAGGACGCCACCCCGTCATGGTGGTGGAGGAGCAGGGGCGCGTCGTCGCCTTTGCCTCCAGCAGCGCGTACAGCCCGCGCGAGTGCTACGCGGGCGTGGCCGACTTCAGCATCTACGTCGCTCCGGAGGCCCGGGGGCATGGGGCCGGACGGCTCGCCGTGGAGGCGCTGATGGGAGCCGTCGAAGCGGCGGGCTTCTACAAGCTCACCTCGCGCGTCTTCGCCACCAACACGCGCAGCCGCGTCATGCTCGCGAGCCTCGGCTTCCGCGAGGTGGGTCTCCATGAGAAGCACGCCCCGCTGGATGGCGTGTGGCACGACATCGTCATCGTGGAGAAGCTGCTGCCCGCGAACCTGCGCTGAGCCCGCGGGCCTCGGCGCTATCGCTTCAGGGCCGCCGTCCACCTGCCCGGGTCCCAGCCGTCCCGCGCGTAGGACACCCGCTGCTGCTCGGGGAGCGCGTCCCAGGCCGTTCCGGCGGCCAGCTCGGGCGGACTCGCGAAGACGCCCCGGTGGTGCTTGTCGAACGCCTCGTGCGCCCGCGTGGCCGACAGGCCCTTCATGCTGAAGCCGGCCTCCGCCGCTGCCTTGTTTCCCTCGGCCCCGAGCTCGGCGGAGACGCCTCCTCCGAACTCCGCTGTCTCGCGGTTGAGCGAGACGAAGGCCTGGGCGTACTTCCCCACGCCGAGGCCCACCTTCACCTCGCCATCCGAAGCGTGGCTGAGCTCGACCGGGCCGAGGTTGAGCTTCGTCTCCACCTTCGTGCTGCCGGCGGTGTCGCGCGTGATGTCGATGCCCAGGGGGCCACCTCGGGTTGCGACTCCCAGCTCGCCCTTGAGACCCACCTTGCCGCGCGTATCGACATGCGCCTCCGTGCCCAGCTTGAACCCCTGGTGCGTGAGCTCGGCCTTGCCGTGGGTCCGGATGCTGCCGCCGGGCCGCTCGCCGGTCAGCTCGCGCTGCCGGGCGCTGACAGTCTGGTAGGCGCGGTTGGTGGACTCCGGCTTTCCGATGCCGTTGCGCCACTCCGTCTCGAAGGCCTTCCGGGTCGGGTCCTTCCATTCGAGGTCCAGAACGGTCTCCTTCAGATACGCCGCGCGAGGCTCTCCGAGGACGTGCAACTCCTGGAGGCTCTTCGCTCCGTTGGCCGCGTCGACGTAGCGGTCGAGGTACTCGGAGTGGGCCTTGTAGAAGGCAGCGCCCGCGTCGATGGCGTGCGCGTTCACCGCACCGCGCATCGACTCCGGCAGCCGCGCGTCGTTGCGGAAGAAGTCCGGCTGCGCCGGGTAGCCCAGAGGGCCCGCCGGAGCTTCTCCCTTGCGCCGCTGGAGCATGCCCTTCGACTCGGCCTGCTCCAGGAAGGCCTTCCGAGTGTCCGGGTTCTGCGCCTTCGTGTACTCGCCCAGCAGACCGTCGCGTTCCATCCGCTCCAGCGCCGCGCGGTAGGCCCCTGGCTGCAGTGTCCCGAGCGCCACGTGGACCGCCTTCACGTCACCGTCGGTGACCGCCCAGTCCGTGAGGCTCCGCGTCAGGTGCGACCGGATGCCCGCATACACGTCGGTGGGAACCTCGGACGACGCGGACTGGCGGGGCCGGCCACCTGTCGCGGCCAGCTCTCCTGCGGATGCCTCGGTGGGCACTTTTGAGGATGCGGCCTGGTGCCGCCGTCTCCCTGTGGTGAGCAGTTCGCCTGCGGATGCCTCGGTGGACACTTCGGAGGATGCAGCCTGACGAGGTCGTCCCTGTGTGGCGGCCAGCTCTCCCGCGGAGAATGACGGGCCGGAAGACGTGGGCGTGGTCCCGGAACCCGGCTTCTCGGATGCGCGCGTTGAGGGCCCGGCATAGGCGCGGACCTCGTTGCGTGCGGTGGGAACAGGGGCCTGTGGAACCTTCGTCCGGGATGGGGCCGGTGTGTCAGCTGACTCCGTGGGGGTGGTGTCGATGGCGACGGGGGTACCGACAGCAGGGTCGATTCGGGACATGGGCGCGCTCCGGAAGGGAACGCCTTGCCTGGTGCAGCAGATGGACCAGCGGCTGGCCCTCTCTGCACAGACGCCCGGGTGTCGCATCCGCCGGACGCTGGTCTCCGTCGCGAGACGCGCTTCCTTCTGCCTGCTCGGGGCACCGGAGAGGTGGAATGAACGTTCCTTCCGCGCTCACCCTCCCCGGTAGGCAGACCCGTGGAACGAACGTTCCTTCCGAACTCACCTGCCTGGGCGGGAGGCCACGTGGAACGAACGTTCCTTCCGCGCCCACCTGCCCCCGGGCGGGGGCCTGGCCGCGCCGTCGGGGTGGAGTCCTCATTCGAGCGAATTGACGGTGCGGACAGGGGCCGCACGGGGGCCCGCATGCCGCGCCGCGCACTCAGGCTCAGGCGGTACAAGGCGCGTCCGCGTCCTCATGCCGGCCCACTGCGGCCCCCGAAAACACAGCGAGGACCGCGGCCTCACGCCGGCCCACTGCGGGCCCTGAAAACACAGCGAGGACCGCGGCCTGGGGGCCCACGGTCCTCGCGTGCTGACAGTGCCCTGACGGCGTGTCGCTAGAAGACGCCCTGCGCGCGGCGGTAGTAGGCCTCGCGGTCCGCCAGGCCGTTGTAGCCGCCGTTGAT
>JBKGHK010000707.1:0-5176 GCA_046520375.1 Pyxidicoccus sp. 3LFB2 | reverse complement strand
CGAGCCACAGGCCCACGCACGCGCGGTGAGGTGCCGGCGCACGGAGCGCGCGGAGTAGACCAGCTCCGACAGGTCCGCCGGGAGGGAGCCCGGGCGCACGTCCTCCGCCAGCGCCACCTGTCCCGGCCCCGGCGGTGGCACCGGGCGGACGGAACAGGGTGGGCAGCATCATCTCCAGCGCAGCGCGGCCGAGGCGCCCTCGTCGGGCTGCTCGCGCAGGCGCCGCATGGCCCACTTGGAGAAGACCTGCCCCAGCGAGCGGCCCGTGCCGCCGAAGAGGCCGCGGTACTCGGGCGAGCCGGTGAAGGCGGCCAGGTGCTCGCGCGTCCCCGCGGCGAGCAGGCGCGTGAGCGGCCATTCCCTGTCCAGCACCTCGGCCACCACGGCGAGGCGGAAGTCCATCTCCGCCAGCGTGCCCTCCACGTCGTCGAGGGCGGCGGCGGGCGCGGCGCCATGGCCCACCTCGAACAGCTCCCACGGCCGGCCTCCCCTGTCAGCGGCGGGACGGTGACGTCTTGAGGCGCGCGCAGCGGCAGGGGCGGACGCTCGCCTGCGGGCACCAGGTTGCGCAGGCGGCGCAGCGAGGCCCGGGCCACCTCGGGCGGGTGGCCGTCTCCCTCGAAGGTGACGGCGCGCAGCGAGGGGCAGCGCGGCAGCAGCGACTCCAGCAGGGTGAAGAGCTCCTCGCGCACCGGCTGGGTGTGGTCGTCCACGTAGAACTGGCGCAGGCCCCGGCGCGTCACCACGCCGCCGGCGATGTGAATCTCGACGACCTTGTCCAGCGGGAAGCCGTCGAGTCCCGTGGCGAGCGGCAGGCCCGCGGAGAGCTGGTGGCTGAAGAGGTGCCCCAAATCGAGCAGCAGCGGCAGTCCGGTGCGCGCGTGCAGCCGGGCCATGAAGTCCAGCATGTGCCAGTCCCCCCGCCGCGCCAGCACGGCCGGGTTCTCCAGCACGAGGGGCAGCGAGAGGTGCTGCTGCACATGGAGCGCATGGGCCACGCTGTCGGCGAGGCCCGCCTCGTTGAACGGCGGCGTGAAGTAGAGGTAGCCCGGGAAGGGCTGTCCGCCCACGTGCCACCAGCCCACGTCGTTGCCCACCCAGGGGCTACCCACCGCGCGCGCGTGCGCGTCCAGCTCGGCCAGCACCGACGCGGGCTCCAGCTCCGGGCCCCAGAGGTTGAGGTGGACGGGGTGGAAGAGCACCGGCACCTCCGGGCGCCGCCGCCACATCTCCGGAAAGAGCGACGCCTGGGCTCGCGCCTCGTCCAGCGCGAGGGGCGCGCTGTACTCGACGAAGTCGAAGAGGCCCGGGGACTCGTCCAGCATCCGGTACGGCTGCGGCACGTCGGCGGTGCTCAGGTTGCTGCTCAGTCCCAGGCCGCGCCAGGGCAGGGTCCACGTGTCGGATTCCGCGCGCGTCATTCCACGAACCTAGACGTGCTCCGCTGTCACTGCCACGGAAGCCGCGCTCTTCCTGTCGGATTGCAGCGCGACGGCACACGCTTCTCCGCTGTCGGAGCGAGCAGCTAGGTTCACGGCGCAGTCCCCCCCCCCAACAGAGAGGAAACACCATGAACTCCAAGTTGCTTGCCTGGTCCGCGGCACTCACGCTGGTCCTGACCGTCGGCTGCGGCCCGAGCCAGGCGCCGGAGAAGCAGGAACCGCAGGACTCGCAGCAGGTGCAGGAGGCCGCCGGCTGTCCCAAGGGCCAGTATCTGTGCGTCTCGTGTGACGGCACCCGGACGTTCTGCGGGGACGCGTGCCCCGACTGCATCCCGCCCGTCGCCCCCGAGGTCGAGGTCGAAGCCGCCGCGGGCTGCCCCAAGGGCCAGTACCTGTGCACCTCGTGCGATGGCCTGAGCCGGTACTGCGGCGATGCCGTGCCTCGACTGCACGCCGCCCGTCGCGCCCGGTGGCGAGGTGCAGGCCGCCGCGGGCTGCCCGAAGGGCCAGTACCTGTGCACGTCCTGCGACGGCCGGAGCCAGTACTGCGGTGATGCGTGCCTGGACTGCACCCCGCCTGTCGCTCCGGGCGCCGAGCGGATGTGATTCACAGCGGCCCCTCGGGCCAGCGGGTGTGACGGTCCCCATCGCACCCGCCGCGAGTTCTGCGACACGCAGCAGCGCGCGAAGGAAGCTGGGAAATGAGAGGTCCGCTCGCGAGGGCGGGCCTCTTCTCTTTTTCGGACCGCACCTCGCATCAGGTGTCACACGTCCGGTTGCACTGGGTGACCAGCCCCTGCACGCCGGGCGCGACGGAGCGGGAACCTTTTTCCGCACGCCGCTGTCGGAGGACTTCGCGAATCCACGACAACGGAGGCAGTGAATGAGGCGGATCCACCTGGCCGTCATGGGAGTCGTCTGCGCGCTCTTGCTGGGGACGACGGTATCTGGCTGTCGTTCACGGGAGGACACCGAGACAACGGAACGGCAGTCCGATGCAACCCGCCCGATCCGGGCCAGGCTGGCAGACCAAGCGCCCTCCGATGCGAAGTTCATCGTGGCGAAGTCGGCGCCTGCCGGCGGCCCACTGGCAGTGGCCGAGGCACCCGCTCCGAGCGCACGGCCAGAGGCGGCGATGAAGGCCATGCCTCGGAGTTCGGGAGACCTGAAGTCCGCCCCAGCTCCCAGCGGGAACCCACTCGGCGGGCTCGGGCTGCGAGGCACCGGGGCCGGTGGCGCTGGCAGCGCGAGCAGCATCGGCATCGGCGGCATCGACACCAAGGGTCGTGGAGGCGGGCCCGCGAGCTACGGTGGTGTCGTCACCCATTTCGGTTCTGGCACCGGTTCCGGAGTCGCACGACAGGGCCAGGGCTTCGCTTCACTCGCAGGCCCGGGCGCCAAGAGCCCACGCACAGTCAGCACCGCGCAGGCCGAGCCTCCGCCCTCCGCCGAGGGCTACACGGACTACGGGGTGAACCCCTTCGTGACGGTGGAAGAAGATCCACTGTCCACCTTCGCCATCGACGTGGACACGGCCTCGTACACGCTGGCACGGCGCAAGGTGCTGGACGGCACGCTGCCTCCGAAGGAGGCCGTGCGCGTGGAGGAGTTCCTCAACTACTTCCGCTACACCTACCCGGAGCCCACGGCGGCGGATGGCCCGCTGACGGTGCACCTGGATGCCGCGCCGTCGCCGTACACGCCCGGGCGCCACCTGCTGCGCGTGGGAGTTCAGGGTCGCCGCCTGAGCGTGTCCGAGCGCAAGCCCGCGCACCTTACCTTCCTCGTGGACGTGTCCGGCTCGATGCAGTCCCCGGACCGGCTGCCGCTGGCGAAGCGCGCCCTGCGGATGCTCGTGGACAACCTGCGTGACGGCGACACCGTGGCGCTGGTGACGTACGCCGGCAACGTGCGGCGCGTGCTGCCTCCCACGGGCATGGAGCACAAGGCCACCATCCACGCCGCCATCGACGATCTGTCCGCGGGCGGCTCCACCGCGATGGCCTCGGGCATCGACCTCGCCTACCAGGAGGCGATGAAGACGTTGGATGGCGCCTCGCTCTCCCGCGTCATCATCCTCTCGGACGGCGACGCCAACGTGGGCGCGACGAACCACCAGGACATCCTGAAGTCCATCCGTGGCCACGTGAAGGAGGGCATCACCCTCACCACCGTGGGCTTCGGCATGGGCAACTACCAGGACACGATGATGGAGCAGCTCGCGAACCAGGGGAACGGCAACCACTACTACGTGGACTCGCTGCTGGCCGCGCGCCGCATCTTCCAGGAGCAGCTCGGCGGGACGCTGGAGGTCATCGCGCAGGACGTGAAGCTTCAGGTGGAGTTCGACCCCAAGCAAGTCGAGCGCTACCGGCTGGTGGGCTACGAGAACCGGGACATCGCCGACCGCGACTTCCGCAATGACCGCGTGGACGCGGGCGAGCTCGGCTCCGGACACACCGTCACCGCGCTGTACGAGCTACAGCTGAAGCCCGGCGCGGGAGAAGGCCTGGCCACCGTGCGCGTGCGCGCGAAGCGGCCTCGCGGAGAGTCCGCCACCGAGCGCGCGTATCGCTTCCCTGCTCCGGCACTCGCACCCACGTTCGATAAGGCCAACGCCGACCTGCGCTTCGCGACGGCGGTGATGGGCGCGGCGGAGCTGCTGCGCCGCAGCCCCCATGCGGACCGCTGGCGCTTCGAGCAGGTGCGCGACATCGCCCGCGCGGCCACGCCCCCCGGAAATGCCGAGCGTGCGGAGTTCCTCGCCCTGCTGGAAGAAGCGGGGCCCCTGCTCCGTACCGTGGCGAAGCGATAGACGCGGAGCCCTACGAGTCCAGCTTGTCGACCGTGATGACACCCTGCTCAATCGCGAGCGCCCGCAGCCGCGACTTCACGCGCTGGAACTGCTGGCGCAGCGCCGTGGCGCGGCGGTTCAGCGCGTCGCGGGTGACGGGCTCGTCCGGCTCCGCCATCACCCGGGCAATCTCCGTCCACGGCAGGCGCTGGTCCACGCGCAGCATCAACAGCATCCGCTCGTGAGGCTCCAGCTGCTCGCGCAGCGCGCGGAAGCGCTCCTTCACCGCGGTGCGCTGCCAGGGTTGGGTGTCCGTGCGGTGGCGCTGCGGCTCGTTCGCCGCGGGCTCGCTCACCGGCTGCTCGCGGGACGCGGGCGTGTGGAGCTGGTGGTAGCAGGCGTTGCGCGCCAGCCGGTACGCCCAGGTGCGGAACGAGCTCTCCCACCGAAAGCCCGGCAACCCCTTCAGGAGGTTTTCACTGAAGAGACTGAAGGCATCCTTCGCCAGCTCCGGGTGGTGCAGCACGGACGTCATCAGCCGCCGTATCTCCGGCCCATAGGCGCGCATGGCCAGCTCCACCGCGGGGCTGTACTCACCTCGCCGGCAGTAGTCATGGAGCTGCGCCTCCACCTGCTCGCGAGCGGCGGACGGCCCCGCCCCCATGGCTCCATCCACGTCCATCGTCGGAGATGTCATCGAGTCACGCTCCTCCTTCCCCCGACAGGAAGAGGCGCCCCGGGCGCGTCGTGACGCGACAGCTCCAGGCCCGCTCCCTCAGGCACCAGGCGCAGGGCCCTCCACCTGCGCGAGGGGGGCCATCGGCAGCTCCACGCGCGTGTGTCCGAGGCGCCGCTCCCGCACCAGCCTGCCGTAGCCCAGCGCGCCCTGTGCCTCCGCCACGCCCCAGCGCCCCGGGCGAAGGCCTCGTGCCGCCCTCCC
>JBKGHK010000706.1:0-5176 GCA_046520375.1 Pyxidicoccus sp. 3LFB2 | reverse complement strand
GCCGCCGCCCACGCGCCCGGAGGCCGTGCCCGCCACGCCCCTGCGCCGGCCCAAGCCCATGGAGCTGGTCTCCTGGCCCGCCAGGACACGCCCATCGTCGCCTTCCGGCTCGTCTTCCACTCGGGCTCGGTGGATGACCCGAAGGGCAAGGAGGGCCTCACCCACCTCACCTCCACGCTGATGGCCCAGGGCGGCACGCAGAAGCTGACCTCCGCGCAGCTGCTCGAAGCCCTCTACCCCATGGCCGCGCAGCTCTCGGCCTTCACGGACAAGGAGTTCACCACCTTCTCCGGCCGCGTCCACAAGGACTTCCTGCCGCGCTTCATGGACATCCTCACGGACGTCATCCTCAACCCGCGCCTGGACGCCGGCGAGCTGGAGCGCCTGCGCGCCAATGCCATCAGCGACGTGGAGAACGGCCTGCGCAGCGCCAATGACGAGGCGCTCGGCAAGGTGGCGCTGGATGCGCTGCTCTACCAGGGCCACCCCTACGCGCACTACGTCGGCGGCACCGTGCAGGGGCTGAAGGCGATTACGCTGGAGGACGTGAAGGCCCACGCCCGCCGCGTCTTCACGCAGGACCGGCTCGTCATCGGCCTGGCCGGCCCGGTGGACGATGCGCTGAAGCAGACGCTCACCTCGCGCCTGTCCACGCTGCCCGCGCAGGGTGCGCCTCGCGTGGAGCTGCCCCCGGTGCCCACCACCGCCGGCCGCGCCGTCATCATCCAGAAGTCCACGCTCTCCACCGCCGTCAGCATGGGCTACGTCACGCCGGTGCGCCGCGGAGACCCGGACTTCTTCCCGCTGGCGCTGGCCTTCTCGCACCTGGGTGAGCACCGCCAGTTCCTGGGCGTGCTCTTCAACGAGCTGCGCGAGAAGCGCGGCCTCAACTACGGCAACTACGCCTACGCCGAGCACTTCATCGAGGATTACGGCTCCACGTACAACCGCACCAACATCGCCCGCACCCAGCAGGACCACACCGTGTGGATCCGCCCCGTGGTGCCGGCCACCGGCCTGTTCGCCACGCGCGGCGCGGTGTACTTCCTGGACCAGCTGGTGAAGGAGGGCATCCCCCAGGAGCGCTTCGAGCTGATGCGCGGCTACCTCCAGGGCTACACCCGCCTGTGGGAGCAGACGGACCAGCGCCGCCTGGGCTACGCCATCGACTCGCTCTTCTACGGGACGCCGAACTTCCTGGAGCAGTACCGCGAGGCGCTCAAGACGATGACGCCCCAGTCCCTCCACGCGGCACTGCGCCGCCACGTCCACCCGGAGGCGCTCAACTTCGCCTTCGTCACCCAGGACGCGGAGGGGCTCGCCCAGGCGCTGCGCTCCGGCCAGCCCTCGCCCATCACCTATGCATCGCCGAAGGAAGACGCGCTGCTGAAGCAGGATGAGGCGCTCTCTACCTTCAAGCTTCCCGTGAAAACGGACGCCATCCAGGTCGTTCCCGTGCAGACGGTGATGGAGAAGTAACACAGGGCTGTATCACTCCCGGAGGGTGGGTCATTTCCTTCCACCCTCCGGTATCGGGTGCTAAGAGCCTGAGCCATGCGAGGCATCATGCGTGGCTCAGCCTTCCGACTCGCGACCCTGGGTTTGTTGCTGGCAACAGTCGCAGCCCGCGCGGAGCACGACCCCTTCTCCCGTGGCTTCGACGCCGTTCCGGTGAAAGCCACCGCGGCGCAGCACAGCGGCATCGCGCTGGAAGGCGCGTATGCAGGAGAACCGGTCGGCAGCTTCCGGGGTGCGCTCCTCTTCGACTTCAACTGGCGCATCCTCGCGCTGAAGCTGGGTGACGAGAAGGTGGGCGACCTCTTGCCCTACCGGCTCGACGCGCACCTGCTCTTCGCGTACCAGCTGCACGAGCGGCTGGAGCTGGCGGTGGACCTGCCCTTCACGCTGCTGCAGGGCGACAACTTCAACCTGCTGCGCGACGCGCTGGACGCCCCGGACTTCCCCGGCGCGGCGGGCGTCAGCCGCACCACGATTGGCGACATCCGCCTGCTGCCGCGCGTCCACCTGCTGGACCGCGAGAAGTTCCCCGTGGGCGTGTCCCTCGTCGCCGAGGTGCGGCTGCCCACCGGCAGCGCGTCCAGCTTCACCGGCGAGCGCGGCGTGCTCTTTGCTCCGCGTCTTGCGGTGGAGCAGCGCTTCACCTTCCTGCCCATTCCGTTCCGAGTGCTGGGCAACGTGGGCGCCCGCATCCGGCCGCATGCCCAGTACCTCAACCTGCTCGTGGACGATGAGCTGACGCTGGGCGCGGGCGCGGTGGCGGAGCTGCCCAACATGGGCCGCTTCACGGACGTGGAGGGCGTGGCCGAGATGCACCTGGGCACGCCGCTGGTGCGGCCCTTCAACTTCGACCAGGCGGACTCGCTCAAGACGCCGTGGGAGGTGCTGGTCGGCGCCCGCGCGAAGGTGTGGGGCAACTGGGGCCTGGAGCTGAACGTGGGCCGCGGCATCAACCTCTCCAGCGGCTACGGGCGCGAGGCCCTGCGCGTGATGTTCGCGCTGCGCTACGACGAGAAGTTCCTCGACTCGGACGGTGACGGCGTGCCCGACATCCGGGACCGCTGCCCCACCGAGGCCGAGGACAAGGACGGCTTCCAGGACAACGACGGCTGCATGGACCCGGACAACGACGGGGACGGCATCGTCGACGGCGAAGACGGCTGCGTCATGGAGAAGGGCACCAAGGAGCGCAAGGGCTGCCCCGAGGTCGACACCGACGGTGACGGCATCATGGACGAGTTCGACAAGTGCCCGGAGAAGGCCGGCCCGAAGGACTACGACGGCTGCCCGGACACCGACGGCGACGAGGTGCCCGACAACGAGGACGACTGCCCCGAGCAGTTCGGCCCGCCGGAGAACAACGGCTGCCCGTTCGACTCGCCGCCCTACGTCTTCGTGGAGTCGGACCGCATCCGCATCAAGGGCAACGTGCTCTTCGAGACGGGCTCCGCCGTCATCCAGAAGCGCTCGTACCCGCTGCTGGACGAGGTGGCCACGGTGCTGCGGAAGAACCCCACGCTGGGCCCGGTGCTCATCGAAGGGCACACCGACAACCGCGGCTCGCGGGCGCTCAACATGGGCCTGTCCGACAAGCGCGCGCGCTCCGTGCTGGAGTACCTCGTGAGCAAGGGCATCGACCGCAAGCGCCTCGACTCCGAGGGCTTCGGCTTCGACCGGCCCATCTCCACCAATGACACCGCGCTGGGCCGCGCGAAGAACCGCCGCGTCGACTTCCGCCTCGTCCGCTCCGAGGTGGAGACCGCGCCGAAGGAGACCGTCGTCCCCGCCGGGCAGCAGCCGCCCCCGGGGAAGACTCCCGCCGGACAGGCGCCCGCGCAGGGGACTCCGGCGAAGACCCCCGCCGGGGCGGCTCCGACTCCGGCTCCGGAGAAGAAGCCGTAACAGTGCGCTGAACGGGCGATGGCGCCGAGGTGGCGCCCGCCCCTGCTTCGTGGGCACCGACAAGCGGCCGTAGCGATGTGCTGGGGACGGAAGCGACAACGCGGCCGCTCGTGCCTGCTTCGCGGGCACCAACAGCATGCCGTAGCGGTTCGCTGGAGACGGAGGCGCCAACTCGGTGCCCGTCCCTGCTTCTCGGGCAGCAACACCATGGCGTAGCGATTCGCTGGTGACGGAGGAGCCAACGTGGTGCCCCTGCTTCTCTGGCACCGAACACACGCTGTGGCCATGCGCCCGGGACATTGGCGCCAGCGTGGTGCCCGTCCTGGGTCCGCTCGCACAGCCGGCATCTCTCAGCGGGCGACCTCGCGCGGTTGCGCTTCGTCGCGCGGCGCGGACTGGCTCGACGTCACGGCCCTGCTTCGCGAAGGGAGCAACCGGCGTCGGGACGCGGGACAGCGTCAGCCTGCGGCGTGCACCTGTCCCACGCTCACTGCTGCTTCAGCGCCCGCTCGATGCGGCGGCGCAGGGCATCCTCGGACAGGGCGCCGCGCTGCGCGTCCATCACCTTGCCGTCGCGGTCGAGGAAGTAGAGCGTGGGCAGCGCCGTCACCTGGAAGGCCCGCGCCACATCGTCGCTTGCGTACACGACATAGGGCTGCAGGTCAGGCAGGTGGCGCTTCACGAAGGCATCCACCAGCCGTGACGCCCGGGGCCCGTCATCGCGACTGGCCGCCACGAATACGAGCCCCTGGGGCTCGTACTCCTTGGCCAGCTTCACGAGCGCCGGCATCTCCTCGCGGCACGGCGGACACCACGTGGCCCAGAAGTCCAGCATCACCACCTGGCCCTTGAGCTCCTCCAGCTTGAGCGTCCCGCCCCCATGGCGCTGCATCTCCATGGAGGGCGCGGTCGTCCCGTCCGGCACCAGCCGCGCGCGCTGCGCCTCCAGCACCCCGAGGTACACCACGCCCGACAGCCCCAGCGCCGCCACCAGCCCCAACAACACCTTCATCGTCCGCTTCTTCGGCGGCGGAGGGGGCGCGCCTATCGGTTCCTGCGTCACTCGAGTCCACTCCTCGTCAGGCGGCCATGCACCCGCCGCAGCACCCACCGCACCCCGCTCCGGGCCACCGGGCGTCGCGACACCCAGGTCGCCACGCCAGGCCCCCAGCGGTAATAGCCCCGGATGAACCCACGACCGAGCGCGCTCTTCCGCAGCACGTCGTCCCGGTACGCGCGGAAGGCGACCAGCTCCGGCGCGCCCTCGCCAAAGGCCACCGTCGCCACGAAGCACGAGGACGCCGGGCTCACCCACATGAGCCGCTGGTTGGTGAGGTTCACCACCGCCTTCAGCTCCCGCGCCTCCGTGTAGAGGAAGGCGAGCAAGTCACGTCGGGCCGCGGGGAACTCCTGGCCGCTCGCCTCTTCGAACTCGATGCGCGTGGTGCCCGCGGGGCCCACCTCGTCCACCGTGAAGAAGTAGCGCTTGGAGCTGCGGCGGACCTCCACCTCCAGCCCGCGCAGCTCGCCGAAGTAGCCCAGGAAGGGCGTGTGGCACACCGGGCAGACAAAGCGGTTGTAGGGGTGGCTCGTGAGGAAGCCGAAGTCGTTCACCCGCTTGCAGCCGGTGTTCGGGCACACCAGCTTCACCGTCGCGCTGGGCGCCGGCCGCGGGTCATACCGCGAGCCCCGCGTCTGCTTGTCGAACACCGGCGGCGGACGCGGAGGCGCCGTCACCAGGTGCCGCGTGGGGTGC
>JBKGHK010000705.1:0-5194 GCA_046520375.1 Pyxidicoccus sp. 3LFB2 | reverse complement strand
GAGCTGCCGCTGGCCCGCGCGGCGGCCCGCGCCGACGCGGCCCGCCCCGGCTTCCGAGACAGGGACCTCCAGGCCGGCGCGCAGGCAGCACACGCAGTCGTCACAGCAGTATGCCCAGCAGCCCTCGCACCACGCCCCGACCCAGAGCGGCGCGGTGGCTGAGGGCAACAGCCACATCATCGGCACGGTCATCGATGCCCAGAGCCGGCAGCCCGTGCCCGATTGCGTCGTCACCGCAACCTCTCCGCTGCTTCAGGCGGAGCGGACCGTGGTGACAGACGCATCGGGCCACTACCGCATCCCGTTCCTGCCGCCCAGCCCCTACACCCTTCGGTTCGAGAAGGAGCAGTTCAAGCCCTATGCCCGCTCCGAGGTCCAGCTCCGGGGCAACCGCACCATCCGGGTGAACGTGGAGCTGCTGCCGGAGAGCCTCGGTGAGGTGATGGAGATTTCAGGCGGGCCTCCCACCCTCGATGTGGGGAGCAGCGCGGCGGGGGTGAGCTTCTCGCCGGGTGGCGCGCCCAGGGGGGGCTACTCCGAGCCGGTGGAGCCGGTGCTCAACAGCTTCGTGGGGCTCGCGCCGCCTCCCGGCTGGCAGGCACCGCGGATTTCGGAGGACCTGCCCGCCTCGCTCGCCGGGGGCTACGACCTGGCCTTCACCGCGCCGCGCCTGGAGACGGTGCGCAGCGGCCCGTCCGAGCGCACCGTCCCGCTGCTCATCGAGTCCTGGCCCGTGCAGGTGGAGCGCCACGTCTTCCCCGCCCTCGCCACGGACGCGTTCCTCGTGGCCCAGCTCAAGAGCCCGTCGCGCGGCGTGCTGCCGGGCGGTGAGGCGTCCCTCTTCGTCGGCGCGGACCCGGCCGGCTCCGCGAACCTGAAGCTCGTCGTCCCGAACGAGCCCTTCACGCTGCCGCTCGGCGTGGACCCCGCGGTGCGCACCGCGCGCAACGTCCGCATCCTCCAGTCGAAAGAGGGCTTCATCTCCAAGGACGACATCAACACCTATGAAGTCACGCTGGAGGTGCCCAACCCCTACTCCTTCCCCATGCAGGTGCGCGTAGTGGACCAGTGGCCGCTCAGCCAGGACGGCAAGGTGGAGGTGAAGCTGCTGCGCACCGAGCCCGCCGCCCGCCAGGACGAGAAGACGGGCGAGCTGCAGTGGGACCTGGTGGTGCCGCCGGCCAGCAAGAAGGTTGTCTCGTTCCAGTACTCCCTGCGCCGCCCGCAGCACTGGCGGCTGACCCAGAGCCCGTGAGGAAATCACCATGACCCTTTTGCCCCTGACCCTCGTGGCGCTCGCCACCACCTCCCAGGTGTCCTCTGTCGTCATCTACCCGGACCGCGCGGAGGTGACGCGCGCGCGGACGGTGACCTGCTCCGGCCCCACCACCGCCGTGTTCGAGCACATTCCCATGGCTGCCTCGCGGGAGAGCTTCCGCGCCCGGGCCCCCGGCGCCACCCTGGAGGGCCTCGCCGCCGACACGGTGACGCTGGAGCAGAGCGTGGCCCCCGAGCGAGCGAAGCTTGCGGCTCGCAGCCTCGCGCTGGAACGCGAGGAGGAGGTGCTGAAGGCCGCCGCCGAGCGGGCGAAGGATTTGGAGCGGCTGTCCCAGGGCTTCACCGACGTGGCGGTGAGTCGCGTGACGGACGAACTCACGGGCCCCCGGCCGGACACGCGCACCTGGGCCGCGGCGCTCGACTCGGCGATGGAGGTGCGCCTGCGCGCGGTGAAGGAGGCGCGGGACGTCGTGGAGAGGCAGCGCGCGCTCAGCCGGCGGCGGTATGAGGTGGACGCGGAGTTCGACCGGCTGCAGAAGCTGGCCGCGCGCAGCGAGCAGCGCGTGGAGGTGCGCCTGGCCTGCCCCGAGGGCACGCAGACGCGCGTGGAGCTGACATACCTGGTGGGCGGCACGTCGTGGGCGCCGATGTACGAGGCGCGCGCGGAGGAGGGCTCGGGCATCGTGGAGCTGACGTCGCTGGCCACCGTGCGCCAGTCCACCGGCGAGGACTGGGCGGGCGCGAAGCTCTTCCTGTCCACCGCGCTGCCCAGGCAGGACGCCACGCCGCCCGAGGTGTCGCCGCTGTACATCTCCGCCTTCAAGCGGCCCAAGGAGCGCAAGGTGCTGGTGCGGCGGGACGAGCAGCAGCAGCACGCCGAGGCCGGTGTCGGAGGAGAGACCGAGGGCCAGGGCCTGCGCGTCGCGTCCCAGGGGCTGTCGGTGCAGTGGGAGGCGCAGGAGGCGACGCGGGTGCCCGGCGACGGCAGCGCGGTGCGGGTGCGGCTGGGCCGGCACCGGCTCAAGGCGGACTTCTCGTGGCGCACGGTGCCCAAGCTGCATCCGGTGGTCTTCCGGGTGGCGCGCATGGGCAACACCACGCCCTTCCCGATGCTGCCCGGTCCGGTCAGCGTCTTCCGGGACACGGGCTTCCTGGGACACCAGCGGCTGGAGCGCGTGGCGAAGGGCGCGCCCTTCGAGCTCACCTTCGGCCTGGAGGAGGGGCTGCGCGTGAAGCGCACGGTGGTGGAGGAGCTGCAGCGTCCCGAGGGGCTGCTTGGCGGCAAGCAGCGCTTCCGCTTCGTCTACCGCTTCCAGCTCACCAACCTGCGCGCGAAGCCCGAGAAGGTCGAGCTGTCCGAGCACGTGCCGGTGTCCGAGCTGGATGACGTGAAGGTGGAGCTGGAGCCGGAGTCCACCGCGGGCTTCACGCTCGCGGCGGCGGATGGCATCGCGACGTGGAAGGTGCCGCTGGCGCCCGGTGAGCAGCGCACCGTGGACCTGGCCTTCCACGTGGACGCGCCCTCCGACTACGACACCGGGGCGATGTAGGCTCACACGGAGGCAGGGCCCGGCGCTGTCCGCACGGAGCGCGCCGGGCCGGGGGATGTGCATGTGGCTTGCATCCGGGCGCGTCCTCCACGAGACGTTCCCTGCAACCCCCACCGAGGCTCACCCTGATGCTCGCTCGTTCGATTCGCCGTCTTCCCCTCTGCGCGCTGCTGCTGCTCGGCGGTGCGTGTGCCTCCACTCCGGACCGCGCCGCTCCGGCCGCCACGCCCCAGGTGCAGACCGACGGCCCGAGTGAGTACAAGGTGGCTGAAGACATCCAGTTACGCCGGCTCGCGCCCGGGGTGTGGCTCCACACGACGCTGTCGGGCGAGGACTTCGGCCACTACCCCGCCAACGGGTTGCTCATCGAGGAGGGTGAGGGCTCGCTCCTCGTGGACATGGGCTGGAATGCGCGGCATGCGGAGCACCTGCTGACGTGGGCCCGCGAGACACTGCGGCGTCCGGTACGCGCGGCCGTGGTGACACACTTCCACTCGGACCGGACTGGTGGCGTGCCCGCGCTCGTGGCGCAGGGCCTGCCGGTGTACGGGCTGGAGGAGACCCTGGCGCTCGCGAAGACGCGCGGCCAGCCGGTGCCCACGCACACCGTCTCCCAGGGCGAGGCGCTCGGGCCCATCGAGGTGTTCTTCCCCGGCGCGGGCCATGCGCCGGACAACGTGGTGGTGTGGCACAAGGACAGCGGTGTCCTGTTCGGCGGATGCTTCGTGAAGGACAGCGCGTCGAAGAACCTGGGCAACGTGGGGGACGCGGACGTGAAGGCCTGGCCCGCGAGCCTGGAGCGCACGCGCCAGCGCTTCCCTGAGATGCGAGTGGTGGTGCCCGGCCACGGGCAGCCCGGTGGCACGGAGCTGCTGACGCATACGGAAGCGCTGCTCCGCTGAAGCCCTCCACAAGTTCCCAACAGCGGTGCCTCGCGCGCATTCAAGGGCGTGGGGCTCCACCTCGTGCGAGCCGTGAGCGTTCTGCAGCGCACGCGTGGTGGGTCACTTCATGCTCGGTTGCCTGCCTTCATTCGTCGGACCCCGGACATCGCAGGGAGTCCGAAGGACCCCGGTGAATGGGCGGCAGATCTCAGCGTCCCTACCGTGCCCGTGAAGAATCGCGGGCCGGCGTCGGGATGGTGGGGGCAACATGAAACGTGTGGCGGCGGTGGTGGTGCTCGCGATGGGGTTGGGGGGTTGCACGGCTTCGAAGATGGAGCAGCGGAACGGTTGCTGGGTGCGTCAGGTCCGCACGTTCCCCTCCTCGGTGAAGGAAGAGATTGGGCCCTGTTCACGGCCGACGCCCATCTGGTCCGAGGACCGGCTGACGCGGCTGGTGCAGGAGTGCGTGATGCACGCGGACTACCGGTGGCAGAGCAGCGCGCTGGTGGCGTGGAACCGGGGCGAGCCCCTGCCCGAGCGCGAGCCGGAGGAGAAGGTGCTCGGAGCGTGCATGGCGCGGGCGGAGACGGTGCTGAACGCGGAGAAGGACGCGGTGGAGCAGCGGCTGAGCGAAGTCTCGCAGGAGCGGGACCTGCTCAAGGCGCATATGGAGAAGGAGCGCGCCGAGTACGAGGCGAGCCTCGAGAAGGCACGCGCGCAGCATGATGCCAACCTTCAGCAGGCGCGCGCGCAGCATGACGCCAGCATGGAGCGGGCGCAGGGCCAGCTGCACGACAGCAACAACCGCCTGACGGAGGTGTTGGGCGAGGCGGCGAAGAAGCCCGCGCCCAACGCGGTGGCCACGGCGACGTCCACGTCCACCAGCGAGGGCAAGGCGAATACGCAGAGCGACTCGCTGGCACGGGGAGACTCGACGTCACGTGGGGATTCCACGTCGCGCGGTGACTCCAACTCACGGAAGGAGTCGACGTCGCGGGGGCCGCGAGTGGCGAAGCCGACGACCGGTGCGCCGCTGCCCATGTGCCCGGCGCCGTCGGTGGCGAAGCGGCTCCAGGCACGGGCCTCGCCTCAGCAGGAGCCGGATTCGAAGGCGTGCAAGGGTCAGCAGTCCGCGGACGCCACACAGCCCAACCCGGCCGTGCAGCCTGTCCTGGCGACGCCGTCTCAGCCGACAGCACAGGCGCCTGTGCCGCTGAAGCCCGAGGACGCGAAGCAGCCCGACACGGCGGAGTAGACGCGAACAGGGCCTTGAGACAGCGCGGCCCTCCTCATCGAGCATCCGGTGAGGAGGGCGGGGACAGTGTACGTGCGTCTCACAGCGCGGCTCAGGTGGATGGAGCCTGCGGCATGCTCCCTCCCCCTCTGGGAGAGAGATGGGGTGAGGCTCTACCGACTCGGGCCGCGCTGTCAGACGAAGTGGGCGACTTCCAGCGCGTAGCCCTTGGCGTCCATCTTCTTCAG
>JBKGHK010000704.1:0-5198 GCA_046520375.1 Pyxidicoccus sp. 3LFB2 | reverse complement strand
CGGCAGCGCCAGCGCCACCACCAGGGCCCAGGTCAGCAGACGCGCCGCGCCGCCGCGCGACGCCATGTCCTCGCGCGTGCTCACGGCGAAGACCTCCGGCGCGAGGACGGTGACAGCAGCATGCCCAGCGCGAGCAGCACCAGCCCCGGAATGGCGAAGGACTGGAAGCGCTCGTCGTAGCGGACCGTCACCCGGCTCTCCAGCTCGCTCTTCTGCATCTGGTCGATGCGCTCCACCACCTGCGCCATGGCCACGCCGCGCGGCTGGAAGAAGAAGGAGCCCCCGGAGGCCTCGGCGATGGCCGTCAGGCCCGCGCGGTCCAACCGCGTAATCACCGTCTCGCCCGCCGCGTCCTTCTTGTAGTCCACGAACTCGCCCCGCCTGTCGTAGACGGGGATGGGCTCACCGGACTCGGAACCCACGCCCACCGCCAGCACCGGGACGCCCGCCTCCTTCAGCGCCTCGCTGGCCTCGGCCACCTCGCCGAAGAGGTCCTCGCCGTCCGACAGCAGCACCACCACGCGCTCCTTCGAGCCGCGGTCCGCGTTGTCCAGCACCTGCTTGGCCAGCTTCAGCGCCGCGCCCACGTTGGTGCCGCCCTGGGGCATCACCTCCGGGTCCACCGCGCGCAGGAACAGCTTCACCGCCGAGTAGTCCGACGTCAGCGGCGACTGGATGAACGCGTCCCCCGCGAACACCACCAGCCCCACGCGGTCACCCTTCAACTCGTCCAGCAGCGTCGTCAGCTCCAGCTTCGCGCGCTCCAGCCGGCTGGGCTGCACGTCCCTGGCGAGCATGGACTTGGACGCGTCCAGCGCCACCACCACGTCGATGCCGCGGCGCTTCGTCAGCTCGCTCTTGGTGCCACACTGCGGCTGCGCCAGCGCGAAGCCGAAGAGGGCCAGCCCCAGCCCGTACAGGCCGCTCTGCATGGATGGGCGCCACACCGACACGCCCGGGGTGAAGCGCTCCGCGTGACGCTCGTTCAGCAGCGCGCGCACGCGGCTGCGGCGGCGCAAGGCCCCCACCACCGCGAGCAGGCCCAGCAGCACGCCCAGCACCATCAGCAGCAGGTAGAACGGCTGCGCCAGTCCCGCCTGGTAGCCGAGCACGGTGAAGCGCCAGGGCTCCACGGGCGTCACGGGAAGACCCTCAGGAAGGACGCGCGCAACAGCAGCTCCAGCGCGGCGAGGCCGAAGGCGGCCAGCAGGAACGGATGGAACTCCTCGCGGTAGGTGGCGCTGGCGCCGCCCTCCATCAGCTTCGAGCGCTCCAGCGAGTCGAGCACCTTCTGCAGGCCCGCGCGCAGCCCCTCCGGGTCCGTGGCGCGGTAGTACTCGCCACCGGTGCGGTCCGCGATGTCCTGCATCAGCTCCGGGTTGATGGGAATCTCCGTCTCGCGCCACACGGTGTTGCCGAACAGGTCCGTGCCCTGGGGGAAGGGCACCTTGCCGCCCTTGCCCACCAGAATCGTGTAGATGGGCACGTTGAGCGCCTGGGCCATGTTGGCCGAGTCCATGGGGCTGATCTTCCCGGCGTTGTTGTCACCGTCGGTAATCAGCACCACCACGCGGCTCTTCGCCTCCGAGTCGCGCAGGCGGTTGAGCGACGTGGCCAGCGCGTCACCAATGGCCGTGCCGTCCTCCAGCACGCGGGTGCGCAGCTGCTTGATGACCTCCTTCAGCACGCCGTAGTCCAGCGTCAGCGGCGCCTGCGTGTAGGCCGCGCCCGCGAACACCACCAGGCCGATGCGGTCATTCACCCGGTTGGCGATGAACTCGCTGAGCACTTCCTTCGCCACGTGCATGCGGTTCTGGGGACGGAAGTCTCCGGCCTCCATCGACGTGGACAAGTCCAGCGCCACCACGATGTCGATGCCCTCCACCGACAAGTCCCGCACGCGCGAGTCGCGGCCCTGGGGCCGGGCGATGGCGAGGATGGCCGCCGTCACCGCCGCCGCGCGCAGCAGCGGGAGCAGGGGCAGCAGGTAGGTGCGGAAGCCCTTGCGGCTCCGGCCGAAGACGTGCGCGGCGGAGAAGCGCAGCGTGGCGCGGGCGCGCCGCTCCCGCCATGCCTGCACCAGCAGCAGCGGCACCAGCAGCAGCCCCCAGAGCGCCTCGGGGTTATTGAACGCGGGGAGCGGCGGCATTGACGGGAGCCTGGGGCGGCGGGGGCGGAACGTACGTCTTGTCGATGAGCGCGTAGCCGAAGGCGAGCGCGTCGCGGCAGGACTCGGGAGAGGCGTCCGCGCGCGCGTACTTCACCATGTCCGACTCGGACACGAAGCGCATGAGCGCGTCCTCGGGGAGGCCGGGGGTGGGCAGGCGGCGCAGCGAGGCCATCAGCTCGGAGCTGGTGCACTCCAGCGCCTCGAAGGCATAGCGCTCGCCGAGGTAGCCCCGGATGATTTCGGAGAGGCGGAAGTAGAAGTCCTTCACGTGGCCGCGCGCGGGCAGGTCCTCGGCCTTGAGCGCGTCCAGCGCCTTGCGGGTGCGCACGTCCAGCGGCAGGGGCGGCGCCACCACCACGTGCTTCGGCCGGTTCTTCCACCAGCGCCACACGGCCCAGGCCAGCAGGACCGCGGCCAGCACGCCCAGCACCGTGAGCACCAGCTGCCACGAGCGGATGGGCACCTCTTCCGGAGGCTTGAAGTCGAACAGCTCCGCGCCCTGCCCGTCCGCGTCCGGCGGCAGCGTGGACGACACGTCCACCTCGCGGCCCGGCAGGGAGAACTTCTTCGGCCCGTCCGGCGTGGCCACATCGAACGTCAGCGCCGGCACCTGCACCGTGCCCAGCGCGAAGGCGGACATGCGCACGCCGAACGTCGTGGTGGCGGACGTCTCCCCGTCCTGGCGCTGGCGCGTCTGGCTCAGCAGCTCGAAGTCGCCCGTCTCCTTGGGCAGCACCAGCTCATAGCGCTGGTCCTTCGGGTGGGTGAGCACCACCTCGTAGACGAACGGGTCGCCGATGCGCACCTGCTTCGGCTCCACGCGCACGGACACGTCCTGGGGCTGCACCGTGTCGTCCGCGGGCGCGCCGGGCGGCTGCGCGCTCCAGGCCGGGAGCGCGGTGAGCCAGAGCAGGGCCAGCAGGGGCAAAAGCCGCGTCACGCCGCCATCCTCCGGGCCCGCGCGCGGAAGAACTGCGCGAGCGCCTTGCCATGGTCATCGCCGGCCCGCAGCTCCACGTGGTCCAGCTCCAGCTTCTTGAACAGCTTGCGCCGCTCGTCGCGCGCGGCCTGCATGGCCCGGGCGAAGCGGCCCCGCACGCGCGGGTCGCTGGTGTCGACGACGAAGCGCTCGCCCGTCTCCGGGTCCTCCATGTCCACCAGCCCCAGGCGTGGGAACTCCGCCTCCAGCGGGTCCTCCACCACCACGGGCACCAGGTCGTGCTTGCGCCCCACCAGCCGCAGCGGCTTCTCGTAGTCGCGCGCCATGAAGTCCGAGATGAGGAACGTGACGGCCTTCCGCTTCGCCACCTGCCGCAGGTACGTCAGCCCCGTGGCCAGGTCCGTCCCCTTGCCCTGGGGCTTGAAGGTGAGGATGTCGCTCACCAGCCGCAGCACGTGCGTGCGGCCCTTGCGCGGCGGCACCACCTTCTCCACCCGGTCCGAGAAGAGGATGAGCCCCACCCGGTCGTTGTTCGCAATCGCGCTGAAGGCAATCTGCGCGGCGACCTCGGCGGCGATTTCCGCCTTGGTGCGGTCCTTCGAGCCGAACTCCTTGGAGGCGGACACGTCCACCAGGAGCATCACCGTCAGCTCGCGCTCCTCGGTGAAGACCTTGACGTAGGCCTCGTTCATGCGCGCGGTGACGTTCCAGTCGATGATGCGGATTTCATCACCGGGCTGGTACTGCCGCACCTCGGAGAAGGCCATGCCCCGGCCCTTGAAGACCGAGTGGTACTGACCCGCGAGCATGTCGGAGACCACCTTGCGGGTGCGAATCTCCAGCTTGCGGATGCGGCGGATGAGGTCCTTGGGGAGCACGGGGGTATCAGGGGACTTCGACGCGGTCGAAGACGCGCTGGATGATCTTCTCCGCGGTGAGCTCCTCGGCCTCCGCCTCGTACGTCATGGCGATGCGGTGGCGGAGCACGTCGAAGGCAATGGCCTTCACGTCCTCGGGGGTGACGAAGCCGCGGTGGCGCAGGAAGGCGTGGGCGCGGGCGGCCTGGGCCAGGGAGATGGTGGCGCGCGGCGAGGCGCCGAACTGGATGTAGTCCGCCAAATCCTTGAGGCCGTACTTGTTGGGCTCGCGCGTGGCGAACACCACGTTGAGGATGTACTCCTTCACCTTCTCGTCCATGTAGATGTGGTGGACGAGCTCGCGGGCGCGGACCAGGTGCTCCAGGGCGATGACCTTCTGGGCCCGGGGCGCGGTGCCTCCGGACATCCGGTCCATGATGATCTTCTCGTCCTCGCGCGTGGGGTAGCCCACCTTCACCTTGAGCATGAAGCGGTCCACCTGCGCCTCGGGCAGCGGGTAGGTGCCTTCCTGCTCAATCGGGTTCTGGGTGGCCAGCACGAGGAACGGCGAGGGCAGGCCGAAGGACTGGTCGCCGATGGTGACCTGACGCTCGGCCATGGCCTCCAGGAGGGCTGACTGCACCTTGGCGGGGGCGCGGTTGATTTCGTCCGCGAGGACGATGTTCGCGAAGATGGGCCCCTTGCGGACGGTGAAGTTGGCGGCCTGCTGGTTGTAGATCATCGTGCCCACCACGTCGGCGGGCAGCAGGTCCGGGGTGAACTGGATGCGCATGAAGGTGGCGCTGAGCGCGTCCGCCACGGTGCGCACGGTGAGCGTCTTGGCGAGGCCGGGCACGCCCTCCAGCAGCACGTGGCCGTTGCAGAGCAGACCGATGAGGATGCGCTCCAGCATGTAGCGCTGGCCGACGATGACCTTGCCGGTCTCCTGGTTGAGGACCTCGACGAAGCTGCTTTCCTGCTGCACGCGCTCGGTGAGCGCGCGAATGTCGGTGTTCATGTCGCCTCGTGTCGGACTGGCGGCGGGCAGCCTAGGGGTTCCCGGGCATCGGGCTCAACACCGCAGAAGCCCGGCCATTCCAGTAAGTTGCGCGTCTGACCGCCCCTGCTGGAGCGTCCCTTCCCCATGACCCACCCTCCCCCGTCCCCGCCCCCCGCTCATGAACGAGGGGTGGGCCAGCTACTGGCACTCCACCATCATGACGCGGCGGGC
>JBKGHK010000703.1:0-5222 GCA_046520375.1 Pyxidicoccus sp. 3LFB2 | reverse complement strand
CGCTGATGCCGGTGGCGCCCGACTATGCATGGCTGTTTCCTGTCATGGGGCTGTTGGCGGTGGGCTCGGCGCTGGTGAACCCGTGCCTGTCCGCGCTGGTGTCCCTGCATGCGCCGCCGGAGCGGCTGGGGGCGGTGCTGGGGGCGTACCAGGCCTTTGGCTCGCTGGGGCGGATTGTGGGGCCGGCGCTGGGCGGGTGGCTCTTCACCCGACTGGGGCCGGGGGCGCCGTACGGGACGGCGGCAATCATGGTGGGCCTGGCGGCGCTATTGGCGCTGTCCCTGGTGGCCCAGGCGAGAATGGCAGGCGCGGGGGCCGAGCAAAGGTCCTAAGATGGAGGCCATGGTGGGGACGCAGCCGCAGCCGGTGACGATTGCATTCGATGTCATGGGGACGGACCACGGCCCCGCGGAGGTCGTGCGCGGCGCGGCGATGCTGTCGCTGGAGTCCCCGCACATCCACACGCTCCTGGTGGGCGACAGGGACCTCATCGACGAGGCCCTGGCCGAGGTGAAGCACAACGGGGAGCGCATCTCCGTGCAGCACGCCTCGGACTTCGTCGGCATGGACGAGAAGCCGGGCGAGGCGCTGGCGCGAAAGCCCAACGCCTCGGTGGCGGTGGCCGCGCGGCTGGTGGCCGAGGGCGAGGCTCAGGCGCTGGTGTCCGCGGGCAACACGGGCGCGGGCGTGCTGGCGTGCGCGCGGCACTTCCAGCTCATCCCCGGGGTGCGGCGCGCGGCGCTGGCCACGGTGTACCCGACGCGCTCGGTGCGCGGCGCCAAGGAGGACCCCTTCTCCCTCATCCTCGACGTGGGCGCCACGGTGGAGGCCACCGCGGATGACCTGGTGACGTTCGCCGTCATGGGGTCCGCCTACGCGCGCATCATCTCCAAGAACGACAGGCCGAAGGTGGCGCTCCTGTCCAACGGCGTGGAGCCGCAGAAGGGCCCGCCGCGCGTGGTGGAGGCGCACGCCCGGCTGTCGGAGATGGGCGACATCAACTTCATCGGCAACGTCGAGGGCATCGACATCCCGAAGGGCACCGCGGACGTCATCGTCACGGACGGCTTCGTGGGCAACGTGTGCCTGAAGATGCTGGAGGGCGTGCACGACACGGTGGTGGAGCTGGCCCAGTACGCCTACAAGGAGAGCCTGCGCTGGCGCGCGGGCCTGGCCATGCTGTCCAGTGGCATCCAGCGCATCAAGGACATCACCGACTGGAACCAGTACGGCGGCGCGCCGATTCTGGGGTTCGACAAAATCTTCATCAAGGCGCACGGGCGCTCGAAGTCGCGGGCCATCGCCAACGCGGGAAAGGTGGCGGCGAAGGTGGTGGCGAACAACCTGACCACCGCCATCCGGGAAGGCCTGAAGAAGTGAGTCTGCCGGACCGCATCGACCCGCGTCCTCCCCGGCGCATCTACCGGTGGGACCTGGACAAGACGTACCTCCAGACGGAGTTCGACTCGCTCCGGGACCTCGTGCGCACGGCCTTCCAGAAGGCCCACGAGAAGGTCGCCGTGCCGGGCGCGAGCGCGCTCATCCGCGAGCTGTCGGAGCAGGGTGACTCGCGGCTGTGCATCGTCTCTGGCAGCCCCAAGCAGATGCGGGCGGTGCTGGAGGAGAAGCTCAAGCTGGACGGGGTGAAGTGGGACGAGTTCGTCCTCAAGGACAACGTGGGCAACCTGTTGCGCGGCCGCTTCCGGGCCCTGCGCGGGCAGGTGGGCTACAAGCTGCCCGCCATCCTGGAGAGCCGCGTCCACGCGCCCGTGGAGGCCGAGGAGGTGCTCTTCGGCGACGACGCGGAGGCCGACGCGTTCATCTACTCGCTGTTCGCGGACCTGATTGCCGGCCGCGTGGACGAGCGGGTGCTGTCGCAGGTGCTGGAGGCGGGCGGGGTGTACCCGGATGACCAGGCGCGGGTGCGCGAGGCCTGGAAGAAGATTCCGGTGTCGGACCCGGTGCGGCGCATCTTCATCCACCTGGACCGGCTGACGCCGCCCGCGCAGTTCTCCGCGTACGGGCCGCGCGTGGTGCCCATCTTCAACTACTTCCAGGCGGCGCTGGTGCTGCTGGCGGACGGGCACCTGACGGCGCCGCAGGTGCTGAAAATCGCCGTGGAGATGGTGCAGACGGCGGGGCACAACATCATCACCCTGTCGAACTCGTTCCAGGACTTGCTGCGGCGCGGGCTGCCCCTGCAGCAGGCGGCCATTGCGCTGTCGCAGGCGCTGGAGGGGCCCAACAAGCTGCTGGCGGCGATGCGCCCCATGCCGGACATCCTGGCCGCGTTCAGCAAGCGGCTCGCCGCGCTGGGCACGCCGCCTCCGCCGCCGCCGGTGCAGGCGGTGGACTACGTGAAGCTCATCCACCACGCCATGCCGCGCACCTCCAAGCGCCGGACGAAGCCGGCGGAGGAGTAGGGCGCGAGGAGCCCGGCACGCTTCGCCGGGCCCCACGCGGGTGGCCTACGGGCAGGGGAACAGCGCGTCGAGGGCGGCGACGGCGGCATTCACGTCCACGTCCTCCGCGTTCGTCTTCGCCACCTGGGCCTTCAGCACGTCGGCCTGGGCCGCGTTGATTTCGCGCGCCGCGCGGTCGAAGAAGGGGCCCATCGTGTTGATGAAGGCCATGCGCGCCTGGGTGCCCTCCGTGTTGCCGCACGTCAGCTCCGTCAGGCGCTGGCGGAGGATGAGCGCCGTGCCGCGCAGCAGCGCCACGTCGTACTGGCGCAGGGCGCGCTGCTGGAGCTCGGTGTTGGCCGCGGGGCCCGTCTCGTTGTCCAGGTTGCGCCAGCAGCGCACCGCCAGCGCCGCGTCATAGGCGCGCTCGTGCGTCTCCGGGCCCAGCTGGCGCACGTACCGCGCCAGTCCCAGGGGCTGCTGCCCACGGGCCGTGCCGCCCGTGTAGTAGGCCCAGGCGCTGTCGCAGTCCTTCGGGGCGCTGCCACAGCTCGTCACCTCGGACAGCGGCGAGACGTAGAGGAACCAGAGCAGCGCCGCTTCGATGCGCGCGGCCTGCACGTGCGGCGTCTCGCCCCGAGCGCCCCGGGTGAAGGCGTCGTTGAGGATGGGCATCAGCTTCGCCGGGCCCACGCACCGGTCCGGCGCCGTCTCGGGCACGCCCTGGTCCCTGCAGCGGCCTCCGTTCGGCGCGGCGGGGTAGTGGACGTCCTCGCGGCGCTGCACCCGCGACGCCAGGCCTTCGGGCTGGGTGAAGACGTCCAGCGACTCCACGAACTCCTGCGACGTGGGGTACTTGCCGTCCTTCCACAGCTTCGTGGCGATGTCCTCGAACGCCGCCACGCGGGCCACCGTGGAGATGTTGGGGTCGATGGGCGAATAGGTGTTGTTGTCCGAGATGCACGCGGCCCACGCGTCCGTCGCGCTGTTGTTGGCCGCCGCGTCGCGGGGCCGGTAGTCCGTGGCCGCCGGCTGACAGGCCGACACGTTCTCCGTGTAGACGGGCGGATTCGGACAGTCGAACCCGTTGGTGCCGGCATCCGGCGGGTCCGTGGGCTTCGGGTCGTCGTTGTTGTCGCACGCGGTGGACAGCAGGACCACGGCGGCCAGGGGGAAGAGGAGGCGTTTCATGGAGGGGCTTCTCCTAGCGGGGGAAGGAGGAAGGCGCTCGGGGGCGCTCGTCAGAAGGGGGTGGTCTCCAGGGAGACCACGAGTCCCCGGCCCGGGCCGTTGACGCTCGAGCCATGGGAACGGTACGCCGCGTCCGTCACGTTCTCCAGCACGGCGGACAGCACGAAGCGCGTTCCCAGTCGCCAGGCTGCTCTCATTTCGAGCACTGCGAATCCGGGAGTGCCTCCCAGCGGAATTCTCGCGTCCGAGCGATCCGCCACCGCCAGCCGCGTCTGGGCCCGCGCCCAGCGCAGCCCGGTGCTCGCGGAGAGGCCGGAGGGGTGGGCCCAGAGCAGCTCCACGGTGCCGTTGAGCGGAGGCACGCGCGACAGCGGCACGCGCGGCGCGTAGGGCACGCCGGGCGTCGTCGGCGGGTCCGCGAGGTTGGGGCCCTCTCCCCACGTCCACGCGACGCCCGCCTGCGCGGTGAAGGCCGCGGGCAGTCGCACGCGTGCGCTGCCCTCCAGGCCGTAGAGCATGCTCCGCGCGCGCGCGTTGACGAGCTGGAAGCGCGACCAGGAGGCGTTGCACTGCGGCGTGGAGGGGGGACAGTCCGTGACGTTGCGGGGCCGCCGGCCGATGGCGTCGTGCAGCCGGGTGGCGAAGCCCCAGCCCTCCAGTGTGAGGAAGCCGGTGCGGGCCCGCGCGCCCACGTCCACCGTGGTGGCCTTCTCGGGAGACAGCGCCGCGTTCTCGAACTGGAAGCCCGGCCCCGTCTGCTGCCGTGAGCTGAGGTCGTCCAGGTTGGGCGCGCGGAAGGAGCGGTCCACGTGCGCCATCAGCGTCAGGGCCGGCGTGGCCCGCCACTCGGCGCCCACGTGCCCCACCCAGGGCACCCAGGTGTTGTCCACCGCGAAGGTGCCGGACTCGACGTCCGCCGGGGCTCGCGCGGACACGAGGCCCAGGCGCGTGCCGGCGCGCGCGGTGAAGGCGGGGTGCAGCGCCCACTCTCCGTCCACGAAGGCGCCACCCGTGAAGTAGCGCGAGCCCTGGAGGTACTGGCCCCGGCTGCGCTCCAGCTCGACATCGAGCGCGGTGAAGGTGGTGCGCGCCCGGGAGCGCACGAAGTCCTGGGCGCCGTCCGCGCCGAAGGTGAGGCGCAGCGGCCGTGAGGCCACCGTGTACGGCGCGGGGGACACGTGCACCGTGGCGCCCAGCGTGTCCACGGTGTCCGTGCCCCGGTCCACCACGTTGAAGGCGGGCCGGTCGAAGACGCGCCGCTCGTGCTGCTGCTGCCAGGACAGGGTGGCGCGCGCGGTGAGGCCTCCGGGCTCGGCGTGGGCCCAGGCCGCGTACGCCAGGGTGCGGAACTGCTCGTCGTACCGGAGGCACTCGTCGAAGCGCGCGAAGGGCGGGGCGCACTGGTCCGTGCGGGGCGCGTCGTACTGGCGATACAGGTACGCCGCCGCCGTCAGCGAGTCGGTGGCGCTGGCCCGCCAGACGAGGCGCCCGTCCGCCGTCAGTTCGTCGAAGCCCGTGCCCAGCTGGGTGCGGCCGTCCTTCGCATAGCGGGGCACCTCCGGGAGCTGCCCGTCCGAGGGGTTGTAGACGGGGCCGCCGCCCTCCAGCAGCCCCACGCGCCGGCCTCCC
>JBKGHK010000702.1:0-5231 GCA_046520375.1 Pyxidicoccus sp. 3LFB2 | reverse complement strand
CCCGCTGGCGCCGCCCCGCCGGGCAACCCGCCCGAGGCGCGCACCGCCGAGACGCGTCCCGGCGGGTAGGCCTTTCGCGTTCCTGCTTTCACCTCCCCCGGGCGTGAGTTTGCTCACCCGGGGAGCAGCCGTGCGTCCAGGCCCCGAGGAACATTTCTGGCGCAACCCCGCATGTCGGTGTGCACTGCTATAGGTGGAAGCCAACCCGCCAGGAGCTGTCCTGGACCTGGTGGGACACAACCGGCCCGTGGTGGGCCGGTTCTCGTGAAAGGAACGCAGTCATGGCTGGAGGCGTGAACAAGGTCATTCTCATCGGCAACCTGGGGGCGGACCCCGAGGTTCGCTTCACTCCGGGCGGTCAGGCGGTGGCGAACTTCCGCATCGCCACCAGCGAGAGCTGGACGGACAAGAATGGCCAGAAGCAGGAGCGCACCGAGTGGCACCGCATCGTCGTCTGGGGAAAGCTCGCGGAGCTCTGCGGCGAGTACCTGAAGAAGGGACGGCAGTGCTACGTCGAGGGCCGCCTGCAGACGCGCGAGTGGACCGACAAGGAAAACCGGAAGAACTACACCACCGAAGTCGTCGCCAACGCGGTGACGTTCCTCGGCGGGCGTGACGCCGGTGAGGGCATGGGCATGGGCGGTGGCGGCGGTGGTGGCCGCCGGCAGGGCCCGGCCCAGCGCGGCAACGGCAACGGCATGGACACCGACTACGGCCAGCCTCCCCCCATGGATGACAGCAACATGGGTGGCGGCCCCGGCGCCGGCGACGACGACATCCCGTTCTGAAGCAGGCCGCTGGAAAAGCCCCTGGAAATGAAACCGGCCGCTCCCCAAATCCCTGGGGAGCGGCCGGTGTGTTTTCCAGGACTGCGCGCTTCAGCTCACGGAGGCGAAGCGCCCGTGGGGCTGAAGGCCGCGCCCGCGGTGTAGAGGGCGTAGATGGCGCCCCAGCTCATCGCCGTCAGGAGCAGGAACAGGCCGATGGCCACCGGCTCGAAGCGGCGCATGGAGCGCTCGCTGGCGAAGATGCCCCAGTACATGGCGAAGCCCTGGAGCCCGTTGGCCAGGTGGTACGCGGTGCCCATGGTGCCCAGCAGGTAGACGATGAGCGTGGGCATGTGGTGGTGCATCTCCCGGGCGATGTCGGAGAAGGGCTCGGGGTGTCCCTCCACCAGGCGCGGGTGCAGGAAGGCCAGCCAGATGTGGGCGCCGAGGAAGAACAGGACGCCCACCGCGCTCAGCCGCTGAACGATGTACTTGAGGTTGCCGTAGTTGTTGTAGCGGCCGTTGTTGGGCTTGAAGTTGAACAGCCGGATGAGGCCCCACCCGGTGTGGATGAGCAGCGGCAGCATCACGATGATGAACGTCATGACCTGGGCGAACGGGTTGGAGTAGCCCGTCACCGAGGCCTCCCACGCCGCCGCGCCGTTGAACGCGGCGAGGTTGTCCCAGATGTGGTTGACCACCCAGATGGACAGGGGCACCACCGCCAGGAACGAGCCCAGGCGGGACTTGAGGAGCGGAGTCTTCGTCGGTGCGGCTACGGCGGCTTGGCTGCTCATCGGGTCTCCAGCGACGGCGCGCGGGCGGGTACCGCGTCCAAGTCAAGTGACAGTCGGTCGGCGGTTTATAGCCGTTCCGGCCGGAGGGCTGGATTTCTTCCGCATCCCCGGATGGCAGCCGCCCCACACGGAGGCATAAGGCGGGCCTTATGCCTCCCCCGGGTCAGGGCTGCTGCTCCCCCGGCGAGCGGCGGGGCGCACGACTTCTCTCGTTGGCGGGCAATGCGGGCTCGGGCACGCTAATCGCACCCCTATGTCCGACGAGCTTGTCAGTGGATTGCTGAAGAAGACGGACCTGCGCGTGGTGCTGGCCACCACCACGGACCTGTCGCGCCAGGCGCGGACCACCCATGGCACCGCCCCCGCCGCCGCAGCCCTCCTGTCGCAGGCCCTCACCGCCGCCGCCCTCATGGGGGCCCTCCAGAAACATGACGCGCGCATCAACCTCCAGGTGGAGTGCGACGGCCCCCTGCGCGGCCTCTTCGTGGACGGCGACGCCTCCGGCCTCGTCCGCGGGTATGTGAAGAACCTGCTCGTCGAGTACGTGGGAGGGGAGGGCCAGTACCACTGGCGTCCCGTGCTGGGGAACAAGGGCTTCCTGTCCGTGCTCCGCGACATGGGGGGCGGCGAGTTCTACCGCTCCTCCGTGGAGCTGGTGCACTTCGACCTGGCGGCCGACATCGAGGGCTACCTCCACCAGTCCGACCAGCTCCCCTCGCACCTCTTGCTCGCCCAGCTCCCCACCACGGGCAACGGCACGGCGGACCCGCTGGGCACCGTCGCCGGCCTGCTCGTCCAGCCGCTGCCCAGCGGGGACATGGACGAGTTCAAGGCGCTCGGCGTCCGCCTGCGCCGCGACTTCGAGCCCGTGCTCCAGGCCCACGGGGCGGCCGGGGCCTCGGCGGTGCTGCGCGCGCTGCTGCCCGAAGCCGACTTCGAGGTGATGTCGCGCTACCCCCTGCGCTTTGGTTGTTCGTGCAGCAAGGACCGCGTGAAGCGCGCGCTCCTGGCCATGGGGCGCGAGGAATTGACGGACCTCCTGGAAAAGGAAGGTCAGGCCGAGGCGACGTGCCAGTTCTGTACGACGCGCTACGTCATTCCAGGAGAGGAAATTCGGGCCATGTTGGAGGCCGGCGCGATTTGACTTGGGAAGGGCTCAACGGTACTTGCCGCCCGCCATGAGCTACTTCACGCAACTGCTCGAGGGCGGCTACGAGGCCGTCCACCTCCTGAGTGATTCCAAGACGGGGCTGCGCGCCATCGTCGGCATGCACAACACGCGGCTGGGGCCTGGACTGGGCGGCACGCGCGCGCTGGCGACGTACACCAGCGAGGAGGAGGCCGTCGCGGACGCGCTGCGGCTCGCGCGTGGCATGACGTACAAGGCGGCGCTGGCCGGGCTGCCCCACGGCGGTGGCAAGGCCGTCATCATGCTGCCCCGGGGCAACTTCGACCGGGCGAAGCTCTTCGAGTCCTTCGGCCGCGCGGTGGAGTCGCTCGGTGGGCGCTACATCACCACCGAGGACAGCGGCACCAGCCCGGACGACATGGAGCACGTGCGCAAGCACACGAAGTACGTGCTGGGCCTCAAGGAGCTGTCCGGGGACCCGTCGCCGGTGACGGCGTACGGCGTGGCGCGCGCCATGGAGGCCACCGCCAAGCACCTGTTCGGCAACCCGGACCTCAAGGGCCTGCGCGTCACGGTGCTGGGGGTGGGCCACGTGGGCATGTACCTCGTGAAGGAGCTGCACGAGCGCGGCGCGAAGGTGTGGGTGAGCGACATCAACTCCGCCAGCGTGGAGCAGGCCGTGAAGCAGTACGGCGCCACCGCGGTGACAGCCGACGCCCTGCACCGGATGGAGGCGGACATCTACGCCCCCTGCGCGCTGGGCGGCGCCATCAACGACACCACCCTGCCGATGCTGCGCGTCAAGGCGGTGTGCGGCGCGGCCAACAACCAGCTGCTGACGTCCCGTCATGGGGAGCAGCTGGCGAAGCGGGGCATCCTCTACGTGCCCGACTACGCGGCCAACGCGGGTGGCCTCATCAACGTGGCCCAGGAGTGGGCGGGGTATGACCGGCAGAAGGCCTACGCCCGCGCCGCGCTCATCTTCGAGACCATCGACACGGTGCTGGCCCGCGCGAAGGACTCCGGGCTTCGCCCCGAGCAGGTGGCCGACCGCATGGTGGAAGAGAAGCTGGCGGCCTGAGTCGTTGGAGCTTCAACCCCCTCTTCGGCGGAACGCGAAGAGGGGGCGTGACGCGGGCGGATGTGGCCAGGGCGCGTGCCTCGGGGTATGACGGGCCCGCACGCACCTCATCCGGAGTCACCGCCGTGGCCACCAAGCGGGCAGCGCCCGGGCCCAGTGCCCAGGGCAAACGCAAGCCCACCACGAAGTCCTCTGTGAAGAAGTCCTCCTCGAAGCCCGCGGCCGCGGCGAAGACGTCCCGGCAGCAGGCCGAGAAGCTCGTCTCCATTCCCGCCGACGTCGTGCTGGCGCCGCAGGTGGAGGCGCCCCGTCATCCCACGGGCAGGGACCAGTCCCGCGGCCGGTCCGCCGGCCTGCGCGAGCTGACCTGGGCGGAGTTCGACCGGGCCGTGCA
Source organism: Pyxidicoccus sp. 3LFB2 (assembly GCA_046520375.1). Classification (GTDB taxonomy): domain Bacteria; phylum Myxococcota; class Myxococcia; order Myxococcales; family Myxococcaceae; genus Myxococcus. The sequence goes on along the minus strand of JBKGHK010000702.1, from coordinate 1,063 downwards.
GGAGCTGGCCGGCGCCATCCGCGAGTCCTTCGCGCCGCAGGCGGTGGTGGGCGTGGCCCATGGCGGCGTCTTCGTGGGCGGGGCGCTGTCGTCGGCGCTCGGCTGCGAGTTCTTCCCCGTGCGCATCAGCCGCCGCAGCCGGGACAGGGGCGAGGGCACCAAGACGCGGGGCAACCCCAAGCTCACCGGGGTGATGCCGCGCGAGCTGAAGGGGCGCCGCGTGCTGATTGTGGACGACGTGGCCTCCAGCGGGGACACGCTGGAGCTGGCGTCGCAGCTGGCGCGCGAGGTGGGCGCGAAGAAGGTGGAGACGGCGTGCCTGGTGGCCCGGCCCGAGGGCTTCGCGCCGGACTACTGCGCGCTGGCCACCGCCTCGCTGGTGGTCTTCCCCTGGGACTACGAGCCGGCCACCGGCGACGCCCGCTTCGACGAGGACCCGGACAAGGCGGGGGCGTGAGCCCCGGCGGGGTGGGGCGATGATTGTCGGGACGGCGGGCCACATCGACCATGGCAAGACGTCCCTGGTGAAGGCCCTCACCGGCATCGACACCGACCGGCTGAAGGAAGAGAAGCGGCGCGGAATCACCTTGGAGCTGGGCTTCGCGCACCTGACGCTGGACGACGGCACGGTGGCCGGCGTGGTGGACGTGCCCGGCCACGAGCGCTTCGTGAAGGCCATGGCCGCGGGCGCGGGCGGCGTGGACCTGGCGGTGCTGGTGGTGGCCGCCGACGAGGGCGTCATGCCCCAGACGCGCGAGCACCTGGACATCTGCCGGCTGCTGGGCGTGAGGGCCGGCGTCATCGCCCTCACCAAGGCCGATTTGCTGGCGGAGCTGGGCCCGGAGTGGCGCGCGCTGGTGGAGGCGGACCTGGGCGCGCTCACCGCCGGCACCTTCCTGGAGGGCGCGCCCGTGGTGCCCTGCTCGTCGAAGACGGGCGAGGGCCTGGACGCACTGAAGACCGCGCTCACCCGCGCCGCCGCGGCGCTGCCGAAGCGTCCGTCGGAGGGGCCCGCCTTCCTGCCGGTGGACCGGGTCTTCACCATCAAGGGCTTCGGCACGGT
>JBKGHK010000701.1:0-5236 GCA_046520375.1 Pyxidicoccus sp. 3LFB2 | reverse complement strand
GCCCCCCCGGCGCCGCAGGAGCCGTGCCGCCTCCACCGCCCAGGTCCCCGCCACGGCCGCCGCGAGCACCCAGAACAGCGGGAGGCTCAGCCCCGCCGTCGCCCGCGAGAGCTCCTCCGCGGTCAACCGGACGGAGGGCAGCATGAGCACGGACGCGGAGATGTCCACCACCCGCACCACGCCCAATGCGACGGCCACGCCCAGCATCACCTTCCGCCAGAGCGTCAGCGGCAGGTCCAGCAGCGACCAGACGACGCGCAGCAGCGGATACGGAAGGATGACCGAGGCGAGCGCGCCGAGCAGGAGCCAGGGGCGCGTGTCGGCGAACACCGCGCTGGCTTCCCGGCTGGTGAGCCCCACGCTGAAGCTGAGCACCGCGAACCCGAGGAAGCTCGAAGCCAGCCAGAGCTGGACTCGCTGGGAGCGCACCGCCGCCCAGGTCGCGAAGTGCACCAGCGAGAGCACGAAGAACGCTCCCGCGAGTGCCAAGTGTAGCATGGTGTAGGGGGTCACACCTCGGGAACGTAGTCGACGTGCAGGCACCGCGTGAAGGCGTGCACCGAATCCTGGGACGGTTCCGGCGAAGGCCATTCGTAGGAGTGGGCGGGCGAATCCATTCCGCCTCCACAACCTGCGAGTCCATCCATGAAGCGTTCAGCGTCCCTTCTCGTCCTGTCCCTCTCCGCCTGGGGCTGCGGCACCGAAGTCGAGCCCCTCTCCCACGACGTGGCCGAGGTGCTCGCCACGCAGGGCGTGTCGCTCTCCAGCGAAGAGCAGCAGGCGCGCCTCTTCCAGGCAAAGGAGGCCATCCTCCTGAGCATCAACGGCGATACCCACTCCGCCCTGCTCATGCTGTCGGACAAGCCCGGCGCCTGCGCCCGGTTCAAGCAGGGCAAGCTCGCCCCGTGGGAGAAGGGCATCATCTTCGAGCTGGGCAAGGCGGACGGCTACACCGAGGACCCTGCCGAGGCGTATGCCCTCCCGCTGGATGCGGGCTTCTACAAGGCCGTCTTCCATGACGACACCACGGCGGGCCCGTTCCAGGACTGGTGGACCATCTCCGGCACCATGGAGCGCGACGGGCAGTGCAACAACACGAGCACCCTCGGGTCCGCGAAGGCCGGCGGCGTCCTGCTCCAGTCGCTGGACCTGGGCCCCAGCGGCGGAGGCCAGGGCGCGTACTTCGTGTCGTTCGGCCCCGAGGCGTCGCAGCAGCGGCTCGGCACCTTCAACGCCACGCCCTGCATCGTCAACATCGAGGAGCTTCCCTCCGAGTTCACCTGCGAGTAGCCCGGGGGCGGTGCCCGCGTGCTACTCCGACGCGGGCTCCAGCCGCTCCTTGAGGGCCTTCACGCGGCTTCGCCCCACGGGAAGCCGCGTGCCCGCTTTCAGCTCCACGGACGTGCGCGAGCCTTCCTGGGTCCACAGGCGGGCCACGTCCTGGAGGGGGACGAGATAGGAGCGGTGGATGCGCACGAAGTCCGTGGGGAGCAGGGTCTCCAGCCGGTCCAGGCTCTTCTCGCTCAGCTCGGTGCGTCCATCTCTCAGCACCAGCTCCGCGTAGTCCCCTGCCCCCTGGATATAGGCCACCGACTCCAGCGGCACGCGGAGGATGCCGCCGCCCTTGCGCACGGCCAGCGTCCGCAGCGGGGCCGCGGCACGGCCCTGGACGCGGGTGAGGGCCGTGGCCAGCCGCTCGCGCGTGTAGGGCTTGGCCACGAAGTCCAGCACCCCGAGCTCGAAGGCGCGCAGGGCCTGGTCCGTGTTCGCCGACACCACCACCGTGTGGAAGGAACCCGCCGCCGCTTCCTCCAGCAGCCGGAACCCATCCTCTCCCGCGAGGTTCAGGTCCAACAGCACCAGGTCCACGGTGCGCCCGGCCAGCACCTCGCGCGCATCCGCGAGGCTGTCGCGCACGAGCGGAGGTGGCACGCCCGGACCCAGCAGCTCCTGGCTGAGTCGCTCCAGGCGGCGGGCCGCCAGCGGCTCGTCCTCCACGATGAGCACCTTCACGCGGGCACCTCCACCACCGTGGTCCACCCTGCTTCCGTGGGCCCGGACTGCAGGCTCCACGCCCCCGGGAAGGTCTCGTCCAACCGCGCTTCGAGGTAGCGGCTCCCCGTGCCCTCACCCATTCCCGCCGCCGCCGCGCGCGTGCCCGTCGGCGCGCTGAAGGTGTAGCGACGGCGGCCTCCCGTCCGTCCTTCCTGGAGGCGGAACGTCACAGGCGCGGTGTAGCGGTTGTGGGTGAAGGCGTTCTCCAGCAGGGTGTGCAGCACGGCGGGCGGCACCGTCGCTTCGCCATCCACGCCCGGGGCCTCCAGCGTGAAGGTGAGGCCATGGCGGTAGCCCATGACCTCCAGGTAGGCGCGGCAGAGCTCCAGCTCGCGGGCCAGGGAGATGCTCCACTCGCCCGACACGCCGAGGAGGTGCCGGTACACCGCGCCCAGGGACTCGATGAAGCGCACCGCCTGGGCAGGCTCCGTCTCCACCCACTCACTCACGGCGCCCAGGGTGTTCATCAGGAAGTGGGGCTGGATGCTGCGCTTGAGCAACTCCAGTTGGAGGCGCTCCGACGCGCGCGTGGCGTCGTCCAGGCGCTGCTGCTGACGGCGGAGCTGGTGGGCATGCACGCCGCCCAGGCACAGCAGCAGCCCTCCGAAGGCGATGAAGAAGCCACGCTCGGCGAAGTCCTCGGGCGCCAGGAGATAGAGCGTCGTCGCGAAGCCCAGGCCGCCCAGCACGGGCCACGCACCGGGCTCGCGCCGGAGCCGGGCGCGCACGGTGATGACGAGGGACACGGCCAGGCAGAGCCCCAGGCCCAGGGCGTTCCTGCCATCGAAGCCAGGGACTCCGGCCAGGCACACGAGGCTCACGGCGAGCAGTCCCCACCACGGGGCCCGGCGCGGCTCGGCGAAGGCCACGTGCAGGGTGGCCGGCAAGAGGATGGCCACGGCCAACACCGAGGCAAACAGGAGCCGGAGCCGGACGATGTGCAGCGGGTACGGATAGCTGGCGAGCCCCCGCCACGCTTCGAGCAGCAGCAGCGCCGAGGCCGCCAGGCAGAGCAGCCCCAGCAGCAGCGTGGCGCGGCTGCGCCGCTCCATGAAGTAGCGCGCCAGGTGGAGCAGCCCCATCAGCACCATGGCGCCCAGCGTGGCCAGCGAGGGCACGAGCCAGAGCAGGCGCGACCGGGCGAGCTGCGAGGCCTCCCCCACCTGGAGCCGGTAGAGCATGCCCACGGGTTGGAACCCGCGATGGTGCGCCGAGGCCCGTATCACCAGCAGGTGCGGCCCCTCGGTGGCGTGCTCCGGTGGCAGAGGGAGCAGCATGTCGATGTTGCCCGGAAGCTCCTCCCCGGGCGTGCGGCCCACGCGGCCATTGCGCCCCAGGAGCGCGCCGTCCCACCACGCTTCCCACGCGCCCAGCAGGGAGAGGGCCAGCACGGGCGTGGGCGCCCCTGGCGCTCGCGGAGGGACATGCACCCGGGTGCGAATCCAGAAGGGAGCCGGCCCCTCGGCAATGCGCCACATCGACACGGAGCGCCAGCCTTCACCGCCGGGAGCCAGCGCGCGTTCCACGGGGAGGTCCTCCGCGTGCACCTCCACCCGCGCCTCTTCGATGGAGGAGATGGGCGTCTGGGCCATGAGGAGGATTCCCAGGCACGCGATGGGCAACCAGCGGGACATGACACCAGCATACGCAGTCCGGCGCCGCCCGCCTCGCACCTGGGCGACGTCACGAGACGTTGAGCGATGCGCTCCCCCACGAGCTCCGCGCGGCTCCTAGTTTGAGGACGCACCCACCCGCTGGAGGAGATTCATGCGAGCCCTGCTGCTCTTCACCCTGCTCACCCCGTTCACCCTGGCGCATGCCGCGGACCTTCGACTGGAGCCCCACACCTTCCAGGCGAAGGATGGCCGCACGGTGGAGACCGAGCTGGGCCACCTGACCGTTCCCGTCCGGCACGCGCGGCCCGAAGGCCCTTCGCTGCCCCTGCGCTTCGTCCGCTTCAAGAGCACGAACCCCAAGCCGGGAGCGCCCATCGTCTATCTCGCGGGCGGGCCGGGGGGCTCGGGCATCGACGCGGCGAAGCACGGGCGCCATGACCTCTTCCTGGCGCTGCGCGAGGTGGCGGACGTCATCGCCCTGGACCAGCGAGGCACCGGGCAGTCCACCTTCCATCCCGAGCTGGAGCACCCCTGGTCGGTGCCCCTGGACCAGCCGATGGACGAGGCGCTGCTCAACGCGACGATGAAGAAGGCCACCACCGAGGCCGCCCAGGCGTGGACCGCCGCGGGCGTGGACCTGGGCGCCTACACCACCGTGGAGAGCGCCAAGGACCTGGAGTCCCTTCGCGAAGCCCTCGGCGTGCCCCGCCTGAACCTCTGGGGCATCAGCTATGGGACGCACCTGGGGCTGGCATATCTCCGCTACCATGCCGACAAGGTGGAGCGCGTCATCCTGGCTGGAGTGGAGGGGCCGGACGACACCTGGAAGCGGCCCGCCCAGGCCGAGGCGCTGCTGGACCGCTGGGATGCGCTGCTGCGCGCCCGGGAGCCGAAGGCCCCGGGGCTCCGGGCCCGCCTGCGCAAGGTGCTGGACGCGTTGGGGCGCAGTCCTCGCACCGTGAAGTTCACCGACCCGAAGACGGGCACCGAGCAGACGTGGGTTGCCACCCGGTTCGACGTGCAGCGCGCCACCTTCGAGTCCCTGAGAGACCCCGTCACCTTCGAGCGTTTCCTGCTGCTGCTCCCAGCGCTGGAGGCGGGCGCCTTCGAGCATATGGCGCCCTTCGCGCTGCACCTGCGTGGCGGAGCGCTGGGGCCCATGTCCCTGGCCATGGATGCGGCCTCCGGCATCAGCCCCGCCCGCCGCGCCCGGATTGCCCGGGAGGCACGCACGGCCCTGTTGGGAGGCGCGGTGAACGCGGGCATGTCCGAAGCCGCCTGGGCCCCCGGGGTGGTGGACCTGGGCGAGGGCTTCCGCGGCCCGCTGAAGGCCCGCGCTCCCGTGCTGATGATCAGCGGCACGCTGGATGGCCGCACGCCGCCGGACAACGCGGAGGCCCTGCGCCCCGGGCTGTCCGGGGCCGTGCACCTGGTGCTGGAGGGCGCGGGCCATGACGGCCTCTTCCAGTCGGACCCGCGCATCCTGGAGCGCATGAAGGCCTTCCTGCGAGGCGAGAAGCTGGCCGATGCGCGCCTCCAGGTGACGGGCGCGCGCTAGGCGGCAC
>JBKGHK010000700.1:0-5259 GCA_046520375.1 Pyxidicoccus sp. 3LFB2 | reverse complement strand
GCCCGGGAGCGCGCGGCGCTGCGGCGCTACCTGCTGGAGTGCGCGGAGGACGGCTGGTTCCCGCAGGCCCGGGGGACGCGTGTGGCGGATGCGTCCACGTTGCTGGTGCCGGCGCTGGGCTTCCTGCCGGTGGCGCACCCGCTGGTGCGCAGGACGGTGGAGGTGGTGCGCGAGCGGCTGGAGTCCCATGGGCTGTTGTACCGCTACCTCGCGCCGGACGGGCTCGCGGGCGGGGAGGGGACATTCCTCCTGTGCTCGTTCTGGCTGGTGGATGTGCTGGCCCATGCCGGCCAGCACGACGAGGCGGAGGCGGTGCTGGCGCGGCTGTTGGGGCTGGCCAATGACGTGGGGCTGTATGCGGAGGAGGCCGTGCCCGAGACGGGCGAGGCGCTGGGCAACTTTCCCCAGGCCTTCACGCACATGGCCCTGGTGTCCTCGTGTGCCCAGCTGTCCGCCGTGTACGCCGCGGCCCGGCGGCCGGCGGCCGGCGAGGCGTATGACTTCGCCAGCTTCGCGCTGGAGCAGCTGCTGGCGCGTCGGCGCGGAGGGCGGGTGGACCGCAAGCCCGGAGGCACGTCGCCCTTCGGCCTGCCCGGGCTGATGCAGGACGCGGCGTCGCCGGAGTGAAGGGGCACCATGCCCGCCCGGCTGCCCACCGTGCCTCCAGCCGGGGACGGACTTGGGGGCCGCTCCCCGTGGTCGGCTCGCGGGGCGTGCCCATCTTCGCCCTGGGGAGGTGTCTATGGTCGTCGGCTTCTTGGCGTCACGGACAGGGCGGTGGCTCCGCATCGTGACAGGCGCTGGCATGGTGCTCGGAGGACTCTCATCGGGCTCATCGCGCGGCGCGGCCGTGGCGCTCGCGGGGCTGGGCCCGCTCATCGCCGGCACCCTGGACCTGGTGCTCGTCGCCCCCCTCTTCGGCCTGCCCATGCGGGGCGAGGAGCTGCGGCGCGAGCTGGGGGTCGAAGAGGAAGAGCCCCTGCTGGACGGACTCCAGCGTCCGTCCTCGAGGCCCCTGCCCATCACCATCCACTGAGCGTCGCTACCTGCTGACCTGGAAGGGGATGTCGAGCGTGCCAAACGGCTCGCCCGTATTCGCATCCACGAGCCGGGCCTGGAGCACCACCTGGCTCTCCCGGGCGGCCACGCCCTGGAAGTACAAGAAGCCCTGCACCTGGCCTCCGGCCTCGAGCGTGCCCTCGGGGAGCGCCTGCGTCAGCATGTCCTGCGTGGGCAGCGGCTCCTCACAGCGATAGTTGCCGTAGTACGGGTCCGGGTAGAACGGATTGTAGGGCCCGACGAAGGGCCCGCGCGGCCCATAACCCCCCGAGCCGTACCAGCCATAGCGCCCGTAGGGCCCATATCCCCAGCGCGAGCCGACCCCCAGAGACACCCGCGAGCGGCCCGGCGGTTCCACCGAGGCCACGGTGTTGCCCAGCGTCAGCGGCGGCAGCGCGGCGTAGCGGAAGCGCGACTCACGGCCGACAATCGCGAAGTCTCCATACTGGAGGCGCAGGGGCCGCCCGCTGTCGTTCTCCAGCCGGACGAAGACGGGGGTGAGGCTGTGCTCCAGATTGTCCGGCGCGCCCTTCCACGCCGCCCCATCCGCCACCAGCACCACACCGGACGCCTGCGTCCTGGCCGCGCTGGAGTCCCCCTGTTGCAGCTGCGCCTCCGTCGTGGGGCGCAGCCGTGCCTCTCGGATACAGCCCGACGCGACGAGCAGCGACGCGGCGACGAGCCCGAAAACACGCATGACCTTCCTCCTCCCCTGGAAGGTAACGAAGCCATGCGGCGGGCGCGGGCACCGGCGGTGCCGCCACCTCGGGAGACGGGCGGGCCCTCAGTGGGCGGTCGGCTCGGCGGCCGCGTGGGGCCACGCGGGCGAGGTGAGCGCGCTCCAGTCCTGTCCGCGCGCCCAGTCCTCGAAGGTGTGCCACCGGATGTCCCGGAACTGGTGGCGCAGGGTGAGCACGTCCGCGTGGTAGCCCACCCTGTCCAGCCAGTCGTACATCGCGGCCAGGTCCTCGCTGCGCTTCGCGATGAAGTCCAGCGGGAGCTGCTCGTAGTGGATGCGGTGGCCGCTCACCATGGACAGCAGCCCCGCGGCCTGCTGGCCCGTCACCTCGTCCGAGGCGACGTCGATGCGCTGCTCGAGGAAGCGGTCCGGCTCCTCCAGGACGCGCACGGTGAAGGCGGCCAGGTCGTCCAGCGCCACCATCTGCAGGCCGCGCGAGGGCGGCAGGCCCGTGGCGAGCACCCCCGCCTTCAGCCCCTCCTCGAACATGGGGCTGGTGAAGTTCTCCATGAAGAAGGTGGGCCCCAGAATCGTGTAGGGCAGGCCGCTGCGCCGCACGTGCAGCTCCACCCGGTGCTTGCTGTCGAAGTGGGGGATGCCCGTCATCCGGTCCGCGCCGGCCACCGACGAGTAGACGTAGTGCCGCACGCCCGCGAGCCGCGCCGCGTCCGCCAGGTTCATCCCCTGGCGCACCTCCGAGTCCACTCCCGCCTCGAAGGGCGTGGCCATGGCATACATGGCGTCCATGCCCTGCGCGGCCCGGACGATGGAGTCCACATCGTCGAAGTGGCCCACCGCCAGCTCGGCTCCCAGGGTGCGCAGCTCCACGGCGGCGGGCGAACCCACGTCGCGGACGAAGGCGGTGACGCGGTGGCCCCGTGACAGCAGGTGACGGGCCACGGCACCGCCCTGTTGTCCGGTGGCGCCGGTGACGAGCACGGAGCGGAAGAAAGCCATGGGCATGGTTCACACCTCGAGACGATGGATGTGTGGAATGTGGGGATGGCCGGCGGCTCTGGCGAGCACGGGCGGGCAGGCGGCGCGGCCTCCTGACTGAGTCCGACGGGCCGGAGAGCGGGCGGGGTGGCGGGCACTCCCGGACCCCTTCCCCACCGCTTGGGCCCCCTCTGCCCAGGAGAGGGGGCCCGGCAGCGCCGCGCGCGGGTGGGCGGCGGCGCGTGGCGGCTAGCGCTTCTTCGACTTGTCCGTCTTGGAGGCGGGCTTGTCCGCCTTGGCGCTGGCCTTGTCCGCCTTGGCGGTGTCCTTGCTCCGGCGTGGCGCGGACCTCCTTGGCAGGGCGGCGGCGCGCGCGAGCCCCTTCGAGCCCGTCTGCAGGGCCGTCTGGGCCACCGTGCCCACCACGCGTCCGAGCAGGCCCTGCTTCTTCGCCGGCGTGGCGCGCTTGGCCGGGGCCTCGGGCTCCTCGCGCGTCGCCGGCTTCTTGCGGGCCGAGGCCGCCTTCGTGTGCTCCGCCGTGTCCGACTTGGCCGTGGCCGGCTTGGCCGCCTTGGCCGCCGGCTTCTTCGCACGGGCCGTCTTGTCCGTGTCCTCACCCTGCGTCGCACGCGCCGGCTTGGCGGTGCGGGCCGGCTTCTCGGTGGACTCGGTGGCGGCGGCCTTGCGCGTGCCCGCCGGGCGCTTCGTCGCCGCGGCGCCACGCTCTTCCTTCTTGGCCTTGGCCGCGCGGCGCGCCTGCAGCCGCTTCACCGTCTCCGAGTGCGCCATGCCGTAGTGGATTTCACCCTGGTTCGCACCGGGGACGGAGTCCGGCTGCGTCTCCTGCAGCTCGCTCTTCAGCGGCTTCTGCTTGTCCTCGTCGTTGCCGAGCCGGTCCTGCGAGCCGACTGCGGCCTGCATGGGCTTCTTGGCCTGGAAATGGTCGAAACTATAGGTCCTGGGCATCCCGCTCTCCTCGTGTGCCGCGCGCGCTCGCGCGCTCTTCGCACAAGGTAGGAACCCTCCCGTCCAGTGGGCAGGTGTCCCAAGCAACCTGACAGCCCCGTGTTGCGTGCGTGCTGACAATCGGCGTTGGGAAGAAGGCTCCGCGAGAGTGCGCTCTGTCAGGAATCAGAAGCGGGGGCACCACACCGGCCCTCGTGCGTGCCATGTTCCCGCCCACCATGAGCAAGCGCGACAAGCCGCAGGAATCGGAGCTGGTGGCCGCCGCACAGGCCCTCGACGAGGGACTGGAGCGCTTCGAGGCCCTGTCCGAGCAGCTCCAGAAGGCGCCCCTCCAGTCCGAGAAGCACCTGGAGCGGGCCTCCACCACCCTCAAGAGCCTGGCCGACATGGACGACCAGCTCCGCCAGCGCGTCACCGCGCTCGTGGGGGCCATCTCCCGCGTGCGTGACAGGCAGCAGGCCCAGGCCGAGGCCGTGCACCAGCGCGCGCAGGAGCTGCAGTCGCGCACCGAGGTCTTCAAGGACCTGCTCGTGCGCTACGGCAACATGGGCCAGAGCGCGGGGGAGCTGAACGTGCAGATGCAGCAGTTCGCCCAGCAGCGCCAGAATGCGAAGACGCCCGAGGAGAACGCCGCGCTGGCCGCCACCTTCCAGGCGCTCCAGGACCGCATGGCCCAGGTGGCGATTGAGGCCGAGGACCTGTCGAAGGCCGCGGACGAGAAGGAGTTCCACGACATCGCCCGGCAGGCGGACTCGCTGCGCCAGCAGCTCTTGTCCGCGCGCAACAAGATGGGCCTGTTGCAGAAGAGCTTCAGCGGGAGCTGACGCGGCCTCCCGCCCTCAGCTGAGGTAGGTGGGCGCGAAGTCGTCCGGGCTGTCGATGGGGCGCCGTCCCGCGAAGCCCTCCTGCAGCTCGTGCCAGTGGGTGACGGCCGGCTCGCCGAAGCGCCAGCACAGGTACACCGGGTCGTCTCCCCGGTGCGCGCGGAAGTCCACCAGCCCGTCCGAGCCCTTGATTTCCAGGCCCATCTCCTGGAGCTGGAGCAGCTCGCCGCGGATGCGCTCCAGGAGCCCGTCGCGCTCCTCGCGCAGCGTCTCCAGGTGGACGTCGCTGGTGCTCTCCCGCGAGCTCAGCGTGTCGGCGAGCTGCTGGGCGCGCTCCACCCAGGGGCGGACGCGCTCGAAGGTGCGCGTCAGCAGCGGCACCAGTCGGTTGGCCTCTTCCACGCTGAAGTAGCGCATTTCCCCGGAGCATGCCGCCTCCGGGCCTTCCGCCGCTACTCCCTCCGGGGGCAGGTGGGCCCGGCGGTGCGGAAAGCTCACCCGCGCATCAGGGAAGTAAGGTTTTCCGCGAGCCAGCGCTGGGCGGCGTCGCGCAGGGGGAAGGCGGCCTCGCGCTCGCAGAAGGCAGGGGTGTGCTCGGGGGCGCAGCGGCCGGCGGCGTCCAGCGGGGCCTCGGTCGGGTCCGCGAGGTCCGCGTGGAGCATGGCGTGGAAGACGAGGTAGTCCACCACGAAGGCCGGCGACATGCGGCCGGTCCAGCGCGGGGTGGATGCGAAT
>JBKGHK010000006.1:0-47672 GCA_046520375.1 Pyxidicoccus sp. 3LFB2 | reverse complement strand
CCCCTGTACCTGCGGCCGGATGCCTTCGCCCAGGCCCATGCCGAGGCAACGTGGGGCTCGTCACGGCGGCCGTGTATGAGCTGGGCGCGCGGGACAGCGACTCGGTGCTGGAGCTGTACTCGGGCAACGGCAACTTCACCTTCCCGCTGGCGGCCGGTTCGGCGTCCGTGCTGGGCGTGGAGTCCTCCCCCGTGGGCGTGGAACTGGCCCAGCGCAGCGCGCGCGAGGGTGGGGTGGGGAACGTGCGCTTCATCCAGGGCGACGCGCGCAAGGCGTGCGACGGTCTGGTGGCGGAAGGGCGGAAGTTCGATGTGTGCCTGGCGGACCCGCCGCGCGCGGGGGCTCCGGGGCTGGCGAAGTGGATGACCGCCCTGGGCGTGCGCAGGGTGGTGTACGTGGCGTGCGACCCGGCCTCGCTGGCTCGGGATGCCGCGGGGCTGGTGGAGGCGGGCTACAAGCCCCTGGCCCTGCAGGTGGTGGACATGTTCCCCCAGACGCACCACGTGGAAGCCGTCATGTCCTTCGAGCGGAATGCTTGAACCCGCACTGATTGTGCGTTTGGGGCTTTGCGTACGCTGCTGAGGGCTCGGGAGCGGGTTCTGGCCTGCTCAGGGACGTTCTCCTCTGTGGGTAGCGCTGGGACAAGAGCGGGATAACTAGTAATTCAGTAAATTTTAGTGATTACACTGCGTGTACCAGGAAGGCAGGCGTGCGCCTGCTGATGCTCGGTGCATTCCGGATTGCACCGGAGCCGCGCGCGGACATGATGGTCGGGTGGATGCCCGCATCGTCGAGTTCGCCGAAGTGCTTCGCCAGAACGGGGTGCGCGTCAGCACGTCCGAGGTCCAGGACGCCCTGCGCGCCACCACGGAGGTGGGGCTGAAGGACCGGGGGCTGTTCCGCTCGGTGCTGCGCACCACGCTGGTGAAGCGCGAGCTGGACGTGGACACGTTCAACCGCGCGTTCGACTTCTACTTCTCGGGCGCGGCGCGGACGTTCGAGGCCATCGACAAGTCCCTGGCGGACCAGCTCCGGGAAGAGGGCTACCTGGAGGGCGACCTGCTGAAGATGGTCCTCATCCAGATGCACCAGCTCCTGCCGGAGATGTCGCCGCTGGCCCAGGCCGTCCTGGAGGGCGACCGGGCGAAGCTCGCGCAGATCTTCCGGATGGCGTCGCTCCAGTTGGACCTGTCACGGATGGAGAGCCCGCTGCAGGCGGGGTTCTTCTCGCGGCGGATGATGGCGGCGGCGGGCATGGACAAGGCCCGCTCCGACATGAAGTCCCTGGAGGACGAGCTGCGCGCCCGGGGGCTGGCGCCGGAAGGGGTGGAGATTGTCTCCCGCCACGTGGCGGCGGCGATGCGGAAGATTGAGGAGGCCGCGCGCAAGGAGGTGAAGCGCCAGGCCGAGGCCCGCATCCGCCGCCGGACGGACACGGTGCAGGACAAGCCGCTGCACCTGCTGACCCAGGCGGAGGTGGACCAGATGGAGTCCGCCGTGCGGACGATGGCGGAGAAGCTGCGCAGCCGGCTCATCCGCAAGCAGCGCGCGTACCGCCGTGGAGCGCTGAATGTGCGCCGCACGCTGCGCCGCAACATGCCGTGGGGTGGGGTGCCCATGGTGCCCGTGTTTCGCCGTCGTCGCCCCGAGCGCCCGGAGCTGGTGGTGCTGTGCGACGTGTCGGACTCGGTGCGGAACGCGTCGCGGATGATGCTGCTGTTCATGCACACGCTGCAGTCGTTGTTCGTGCGCGTGCGCTCGTTCGTCTTCGTGTCCGACGTGGGTGAGGTGACGCAGTACTTCAAGGACCTGGACGTGGACGAGGCCATCGACATGGCCACCGCGGGCAAGACGGTGTCGCTGAGCGCGAACTCGAACTACGGGCGCGCGCTGGCGGACTTCACGCGGGACCACCTGGGCAGCATCACCCGCCGCACCACGGTGATGGTGATTGGCGACGGGCGGAACAACTACAACGCGAACAACGCCTGGGCGCTGAAGGACCTGCGCCGCAAGGCGAAGCGCCTGCTGTGGATCTGCCCCGAGGAGCGCGGCAACTGGGGCATCGGTGACAGCGAGATGCTCACGTACGAGAAGCACTGTCACCAGGCCGTCGTGGTGACCTCCGTGTCGGACCTGGCTCGCATCGCGGACCAGCTCGTGCCGGCGTGACACCCGGTCGCCCGGCGGCCACTAGGAGCGAAGCAACGCACTGAGCCTGGACGGCTCCGCCACCTGCCAGAGGCGCAGCGTCAGCCAGTCCTTCGCGAACCTCTGCGGCTGGCTGTCGTGGACGTTGACGGAGAGCCAGTCCACCAACTGGTTCCACTCGGCCATCGTGAGCTCGGTGTTGGAGCGACTCCGGCGGTACAGCGCAAGGAACTCGCCGGAGGGCACGGCCGCCACTTCCGCGATGAGTTCCTCCATTCGCTCTGGCTTATCGACCCCGGCAAGCAGGTCGAGCCAGCGAAGGTGCGACAGAACGAAGTCGGATGGACCTAGGGGCCACCAAAAGGTCTCTGCTTCCCGCGCCCGCACATTCGTGGAGGCGAAGCGCGCTAGCCACTGCTCCCCCGCACCACGAGAGACCCCGCCGCGTTGCGCGAGGACGTTCAACAAGAGCTTCGCGGCGATGGCGTCCGGCAGCTCGGCGCGACGTGCCAGCTGGACCTTCAAGTCGTCCGGTAGCCTCGAGTCGTGAATCGAGACGAACTCGATGAGAACCTCGGCGCGGCGCTGCTCTGATACTCCCTCAACCCGATTCAGGGCGTCGAGGAATTCGAGGGTCTCAGTCTCGTGTCTTTCTAGAGCGTCCGGTGCGCGGAGGCGCTCGATCAACACGTCGGCGCACCCAGCATTGGAGAATCCCGCCTGGGCGAGAATGGCGAGTACTTCATCGAGCGAGATGTCCGCCTCAAGCATGACCACTGCCTGATGGAGGGAGTGCCGAAGCGCCTCGTCGCCGGGTCGCAGGGTTAACAAGGCCTTCGCTGCCTGGAACGTGCTGGACATGGAGTCTCGGGCGAACTCGTGCACCGCAGCTTCGAGGATGTGCGGAGTCCTCGCGTCGTTGCCTCCGAGAGCGAGCAGCCGGCGTGCCGCGACCGCCTGCAAATCGAGCGCCAGGATCCGCTCCTCTTCCGAATGCAAGAAGGTGGAGAGGTCGAGGGCCGTCGCACGTCGCAGTACGGCGATACGCTGCGCTCCGGGCATCTCCCCCAGCTCCATAAGCCTGTCGAGCCAGAGGAGACCCCGGAGATCGTCGGGCGGAACCTGCTCGATGAGCGCTTCCCGGAGCCAGCCGCGCACAACCTCGGGCGGCTCCAAAGGAGGGGCTCCTCGGCTCAGCCTGCGTTCCACTTCCATGGGGTCCGGGGGACGGCACCATCGTTCGAGAACGTGCATCATCCGCCTGCCTATCTCGGGCTTCTGCAAGAGCACGACCTCCACCGCCAACACGATGGCATCGGGATGGAGGCGCATTTCTCTCCAGAGCAGGTTTCTGAACAGGGAGCGCCGGGAGATTGGCTCCTGCTGGCGAATCACGGGCCAGAGGTCGGGCCGCTCGGACAGCCACCACATGAGGCAATCGCGGACTTCCCGGGCGTGCTGCCCAGAGATGTACCGCATGAGAACCTGCTCGAACATGGCGGCAGGGGCGAAGCCATGCTCCTCCACGGCCCTGGCGAGAAGGTGGAGCTGCGCCTCGGGGCCCGAGCGCAGGCGCTTTTCGAGCGCCAAGCGGACCCTCTCGCGCTGGTCATCCCGCTTCGCGAGAATCCCGGCGGCTTGGCTGAAGCGAGCCAGTTCCGCATCCTCCAGCCACTCCGCTAGCCGAGGGAGCCCGATATCGGGCCGGTAGTGACAAAGTGCATGCATCGCTCCAAAGTCGATGCGCGCAGGCCAACTGCTCAGGCCCGCCATCGGCTCGTCATCCCCCCAGAGCAGATCGAAGGCCGGCTCCCGATCATAGGGCGTACCAGCCAGTTCCAGGCACCCCTGAAGCACCGCCAGCGACTCCTGTTCGAGGATGCCGCATTCCATTGCGAGCCGCCCTGCATCCAACCTGATCCAGGGGGTGGCGGAAGCGAACAGCCGCGGGAGGGCTGAACGAATCCAATCGCTTGCACCTTCATGCTCCCACTTGATGGCGAGTGTCTCGGCCGCTTGAAGCACGAGCTTCAGGTTCTCGCTGTCGAGCATGAGTCGACCCCACCGGGCAGCGTCCTCGTTCGCTCCTGCGTCATGGAGCCCCCACGAAAGGAAGTAGAGCTCCTCCTGCGTGAGGCCATCAGGATCGAGCCTCCGACTGGCGGTGATAGCGGCGAGCTTCGTGTCTTCATGGCTCAAACCCAGGCTGACCAGGCGAAGCAACTCGCCAGGCATCATGGCTGCTTCCGCGTGCTCGAGACGCTCGGTCAGAGCCTTCCGCAGGAGCGCGTTGTCCGCCCTCAGGTGACGAAGCGCGTCCTCCGCGACGTCCCCGGCGAGCCCCGGACGTGCCAGTGCGCCCAAGAGCAAACCCACGCAAGTCGAATCCGTGGCCGCCAGCGCCCGAAGCAGAGAACTCCACCCAAGGCGTTCGTAGGGGGGCTCGCCGATGACCGTGACCGATGCCTCCATAGGGAGCTCGCGCAGAACGGCCTCGACGACTGCCGGGGCGGACACGGGCACACGGGGGAGCAGGCGTACTTGGTGGGCGTTGAGGCCTGAGCGAGCCAGGATTTCTGCAGCAACGACCGCAGCACGCGTATCAGTCGGTTTCTGCGCTATGAGCTGGAGGGCGGCCTGCAGCCGTACGTCCTGGTCTTCGGTTTCGATCAGGTCACGCAGGATGGACTCTGTGAGCGCGCGGCCTGATGGCCCGTATGCCAGTAGCATCGCGGCATCGAGTCTTGCCGCCGCCGGCACATCGCGATCCTCTGCGCAGGCAATCCAGCCATCAATGTGCTTCCACCCGGTCTCCCTCATCCAATCCGGCATCCGTTTATGGACGATCTGGCGCACGGCCTTCTCCGGCGAGCGTGCGCAGCCCAGCATGGTCACCAGCGCGAGTTCGGAGAGTTCCGGGGCGAGGCCCAGTGCCTGCTCCGCCCAGCGCACCCGGACGGCATCATCGCGGGTGCGCATGCCCTGGCGTAGTGCCTCATGTAGCCGGTCATCCCCATGGGAGAGCCGGCGGAGTACACGCGCGGCGCACATCCGGCGCTCTTCCCGCCAGTCTTCGAGCCAGCGATACAGCGTGTCAGTGAGAGTGCGTCGCTCCTCTCCGATCGACGACAGCAAGTTCTCAAGGTCCATGAGGAGCCTAGCCTCGGCTCCCGCTGTCAGCTCCAAGATGGCCTCAGGAAGCCCCTCGATGCGGGGCGCCACGCGCCGGACGATGTCTCGCGCAGTGCGCCCCAGTCTCGAATCCGCGCGGAGCCAGACGAGGAGCGCGGCTGTCACTGGTGGCTCACCGGCGATGAGTTCCATCACCGACTCGGCCTCTTCTGCGCGGTAGCGGCCCACAAGCGCGTGCTTCACGACGTCCGCGACCGCGTCATCCCATGCTCCGGCAATCGCGAGGAGGTAAGCCGCCGAGTGTCGCAGATCGCGCAGCCAGCGTGCTTCCTCCTGCCTGTCAGCCTCGGGCATGTCTAAAGCGGAACTCTGGGCAATGTGTTCCTTCAGCCGCGTGAGCACCAGCGCTCCACCTCGCCGCACAACCTCTCTTACCGCGAGGTGGGAGAGCACGGTGTTCACGGCGAACCGGCCCAGCGCCTCGATTACCGTGTCAGACCATTCTCCAGCAGAGGCAAGGCCGAAGGCTCCAAGCTGCTTGACTGGCGTGTCCTGCTCTCCCATCCAGTGCGCACAGGCTTCGCGCACTGCGGTGTTGCCCAGGGCGGACGGCGCGACAACTCGCGCCAGCCCGTCCCGAGCCTCCTTCACGCCACGATCCGGAATGCAGGCAAAGCGGGTCGCGAGCCGTGCCGAAAGGCGAGGCGTCGGTGCATGCTTGGCGAAGTGGCCAAAATCGTCCCAGAGAGGGGAGATGGGCGCCCGCTCAAGCATCTCAGCCCAGGCGGTCCAGACCCGTTCGACACGGACCGGGTCGAAGTTCACGCCGCTGGCAATGCACCCGGATATGGCGCGCAGGCCGGGTCGGAGCAGCCGGCCGCTCCCGACGTCGTCACGCGCGAGCAGGCCATCCACGAGCGCGTCGAGCTCGTCCCGAGCGCACAGCACATGGTCCAGACGGGCTGCCGCGAGTTCCAGCACCAGCGAAGGAAGGTTCGCCTCCGCGAGGAGCCGCGCCGCGGCGCCTGTCACTGTCACCTCGTCGCCACTGAGGGCACGGGCCGCGAGGAACTCCGCGAACGTTGAGTGCCAGAACGCAACCGTCTCCGCTTCCTCCCGAACCAGTCCCATCTCGATGGCGAGCGCGAGTGCGGTCCTGGCATTGAAGGAAGGTGGAGCTGCCCTCCGGGTCAACGCAGATGCCAGCCGCTGGAGCATGAGGGCCCGCATGACGCCATGGCGCTGCTCCTGCTTCACCAGTTCGAACGCGACCTCCGACCAGACCTCCAGCAGCATCTCCGGCTGAATGGGGGACCGGGTCAGCACCTCGCGCCACTCTCCGAGGAGGGTCCTGACGAAGTTCTCGAAGACGAAGACCTGGTGCCTGGGGACGCCGTCCTCCTGTGTGGGCGTGAGCGCGGACAGCGTGAGGAGGAGGGGATTGTTGCTAAGGCTGTCCCATTCATCTCGCGTCGCGATGGCGAACAACAGTGCCGACGTTCGCTGACGTGCACGTTCGACGCCCCGGGCATCCGGCCGGCGCTGCGTCTCGATTAAGTAGTGCAGGCGCGACACGAGCCGTCGCTTCTGACGGGAGTGGAGGAGCGCAAGCCGCGTGTGGGCAATGCCGGGTACCCGCGGCCTGTAGCCGTGCGGGCGTGAGGTCACCAGGAGCCGGATCGCCGGGTATCGCTCCATCAGGCCAGATACCTCGTCGACCACGCGTCTGCGATGCTCCTCCGCGACCTCGTCGAGCCCATCACATAGGAGGAAGAGTTTCCCGGCTGAGAGCAACTCGACGAGGCCGTTGAGTAGCGCGGGCCGTGCCCCCTGCTCTCGAAGCCGGCGGTGGACGAACGCCTGGAGGGATAGCCCGCCATCCTTCGCGACATCCTCGCCATACTCGCCTAGCGTGAGGCGCACCGGGAGCAACTGCTCCAGCATCCTCGTTGCCAACGCCCCGGCACGGTTGAAGCCATCGTCGGCACGCAACAGCGCCCGGGCCCGGTCTCCGGTCGTTCCCTCCACGCAGGCCAGGAAGGCAAGGCGGGTGAGGACGCTCTTACCAGCTCCAGGGTCGCCAATGACGGTCATCCGGCGGTGCCGGTGGAGCGCTTCGGCGAACGACACAGGTCTGAACCACCAGTCGCGTCGGCCACCATGGTGATCCCACCGAGCATCCTGGAGTTGTGCGAGCCTCGTATTGAGCTCATGCCGAAGGGTCGGTTCCAGCTCCGGTTGACGCAGACGGCTCCGGAGCGCTGCAGCCTGCTCCACGTCCTCCTCGGTTTCGTCGTGCAGCGAAGGGGACACGACAAAGTCGAGCAGGTCGAGCTCGGTCTCGTGGTGGCCCCGGGCAATCCCCGCGAGGCGGCTTAGGTCGAGGCGGCGGATGCGAGAATCTTCCGCACGGGCACGCTTGTACGCGCTGACCGCCTCGGCCAGCCCGCTGGACACAGGTACTTTGATGGTTCGGGGAGCGGGACTGCTATCAGGCTCGGGCGTTTCCAGCGCTTCCACCGCAGCGCGGATGCCCCTGGCCACCTCCAGCCAAGCTTCATCGCAGTCATCCCACCGCACGACCGGCTTGGCATTCGACGGAAGGAGCGAGACCTGTTCCAGCGGCGTCCCATCCAGGTCCACCGGGCGCACGAAGATGGGGAGGACTCGTGCCTCTCCACGCTTTTGACGCTCCAGGGCCCGCACCATCTGGGCATGGCAGGTGTCCGAGCCCATGAAGTCCGGGCTGATGAGCAGCAGGATGAGGTCCGCCTCTTCGAAGCGGCGGGCCAACTGTGCCTCGCGGTCATCTCCGGCGATCAGCTCCTGCTCATGCCACGGTTCGAAGCCCTGCCTCCGGAGGGAGGCTAGATGCTTCGTCAGTGCGGTGCGGTGCGCTTCATCCTGCGGCGCGTAGCTGTAGAACCCCCGGAGCGGCATCCCGCGCGATTCTAGCAGCCGCCAGCAGGAGATTACCCGCGTACATTGCCAACTGGCTCCTGGGGTTCCATCCTGCGGCCTGGCACAAGGAGAGGTGCGTGGAACGAACCGAACCGGCGGGTGGGGTGCCGCTGCGAATGTTTCTCAGCTACTCCCACAAGGATGAAGCACTCAAGGACGAGTTGGAAACCCACCTCAAGGGGCTGGAGCGAAGGGGGCTCATCTCGCGTCCCTGGAGTGATCGCCGAATCGAGCCTGGATCGGAGTGGGCCGCCGAGATTGACAAGGGTTTGTCGGAGGCCGACCTCATCCTCCTCCTCATCAGCCCAGACTTCGTCGCCTCCGACTACTGCTACACGAAGGAGATGGGAGCCGCGCTCGTCCGACACAAGGAGCGCAAGGCAAAGGTCATCCCGGTCATCCTGCGCCTCGTAGACGGCTGGACCTCCCTTCCTTTCGCGCACATCCAGGGCGTGCCTCGCGATGGGAAGCCCGTGGTCTCGTGGGCCTCAAGGGATGAGGCCTGGGTCTCCGTCGTCAGCGGCATCCGTCGTGTTTGCGAGAGCCAACGGACTCAATCCCCAGGCGTCTAATCGAGGAGTCTCTTCCTCGGTCGACGACGGGCCACGAAGCACAGCCCCAGGAGCATCAGGCCCCACGGCACCGACGCGGTGGCCGACTGGCAGCCACAGCCCGTGTCGGGTGGCGGAGGCTCCTCGGAACTCCCCGCATCCGCCGAGCCCGCATCCGTGCTGCCTGCATCCCTCGGCTCGGTGCCCGCGTCCGCCTCACCGGCATCCGGCTCCGTTCCCGCATCCTCGGGGGGGACACCGGCATCCACGCCCGCGTCCGTCTCCATGCCACCGTCAGCGGGCGGGGTGCCGCCATCGTCCTCCGTTCCCGCGTCCACGCCCACCCAGGGCTCCACGGTGACGTTGAAGGTACAGCGGGCCCGATTGTCCGCACCGTCCACCGCGATGACCGTGACTTCGTTCACTCCAATGGGGAACAGCGTGCCGGATGCCGGGTCCGCCGTCTGGGCCGGCGCCTCACCCGAATCATCCCGGGCCGCAGCGGCGGGGAAGGTGACTGTCGCGCCTCCGGCGCTGGTCGCGGCCACCTGCTGGTCCGCGGGACACGTCAGTCGCGGAGGCCGCACATCCCGGACGAGCTCCGGCAGCTTGAAGAGCCCTTCGCCCGTGGCATCGGTCGCGGTGAAGTACAGGACCGGGCCCAGCGCAGTCAGGTTCGCGGGGGCCGATGCACCACTGCCCGGAAGCACCTCCACCACCGTGGGCCTCGCCGTTGGCTCGTCGATGCGCCACAGCTCGCGGCCCGTGTCGGGTGAGGTGGCGACGAAGAGCAGCGGCCCCTCGGGAGACATCAGTGTGAGCGACGCCGGACGCGAAGAGGCCGCTCCCGGGTTCAGGTCCGCCACGAGCACGGTGCCCTGGGGCGTCCCATCCGTGCGCCACAGCTCGGTTCCTCCCTCGGCATCGCTCGCCACGAAGAAGACGAGGTCTCCCCAGCCCTGGAAGGCGCCAGCAATATCGGTGGGCACGGTGACCGCGGCGCTCACCCGCGCCGTACCTCCCTCCGTGCCGTCCGAGCGGTAGAGCTGGTTCCCCATCCCCGCGCCCAGGACCCAGAAGTACAGGTGGTCCTTCCAGGGGTAGAGGTAGAAGGGCGCGCTGTCCCAACTGCCCGGAGCCAGGTCCGCCACCCGCTGAGTCCCCCCGGCCGTCCCATCGGACTTCCACAACTCGATTCCCGAGGCGCTCTCGGTGGCCCGGAAGAACGTCAGGTCACCGAGTGGCGTGAACTCCCCGGCCATCGAATCCCGGGGGCCCGGGTTGAGGTCGAGGAGCAGCCGCGAGCCATTCGCCGTGCCATCACTCGTCCACGGCTCCCCGCCCACGAAGGGGTCCGCGACGGAGTACCAGGCACGTCCCTGGGACAGCCTGACGTCCGAGATGCTCGACGGCGCACCCGGAACGGCCTGGGTGCCCGCCTCGGTGCCATCCGACTGCCACAGCGCTCCCGGGAAGCTCCGCATGAAGACGCGGCTCCCCGTGCTCTGGAGCGTGAATGACGCATCGGGCAGCACCTGCACCCGCGCCGTGCCCGCGGGCGTCGCGTCGGTGGACCACAGCTCGTTGGAGGAGGTGAAGAGCACCCGCGTCTCCAGGCTCGCCAGGGACGGGCCACCTTCCTCGGCCGGCGAGGCCCGATGGAGGCGCTGCGTCCCGGGCACCGTGCCATCCGAACGCCAGAGCTCCACATCCCGGGCGCCGGGCGCCAGGCCCATCAGGAGCCAGTCATCGAAGGCAAGAAGCTGCGTCGTCCGCGACGGGCCGGAGAAGGTCAGCACCTTCGTCACGGGGGCCAGCGCCTGGGCCTGAGCCGTGGCTGTCCGTGAGCGCTCGGAGGGCGGGGGCCCTTCCTCCAGGCATGCCCCCATTCCGAGCAGCCCCAACAACCCAAGACCACCTCGCATCGGGCCCCAAGCGCGCTTTGCCATGCCTCCAGGTTACACCCGCCACCGAGCCCTCCGCCGGAGGAGGGCTCGCCGCGCCGAGACATCACGCCCCGGAGTGTCCACGGGTGTGACGGCGGGCCATGAACCACAGGCCGAGCAACAACAGGCTCCAAGGCACCGACGCGGAGGCCGACTGGCAACCACAGCCACTGTCATCGACAGGCCGCGAGACAGGGTCCGTGCCCGCGTCCACCGGGTCCGTGCCCGCGTCCACCGGGTCCGTGCCTCCATCCGGAGCTCCTCCGTCCGTCCCGCCGTCCCCGGGCGTTCCCGCATCCACGGTCCCCACGGGCGCCACGGTGACGGAGAAGGTGCACGTGCCGCGATTGCCCGCACCATCCACGGCGCTGAACGTGACAGGTGTCACGCCCACCGGGAACACCGCGCCGGACGCGGGGTCGACCGTCACCGTCGGCGCCTCACCGGAGTCGTCATGCGCCGCCGCCGGTGAGAAGGTGACCCTGGCCCCCGTGGCGTCCGTGGCGACCACCCACGCGTCCGCGGGACAGGTGAGCCGCGGCGCGCCGGTATCCGGCAGCACCCCTGACAGCTTGTAGAGCGCGTTGCCCGTCCCGTCATGCGCGGTGAAGTAGAGGACCGGGCCCACCGCTGTCAGATGGAACGGCTCGGAGGAGCGGGGACCGGCGATGACGTCCACCACGGTGGGCGTCCCCGTCGGTGAATCCAGGCGCCACAGCTCGGTGCCAGTGGCCGGGCTCGAGCCCACGAAGAACAGCGGGCCCGTGGGCGACATCAACATCAGCCCGAAGGGGTCTGCCGAGGCCGCTCCCTCGTACAGGTCCGCCACGCGCACGGTGCCCTCGGCCGTTCCATCCGTGCGCCACAGCTCGTTGCCGTGCGCGGCGTCCCGCCCGATGAAGAAGACGAAGTCTCCCCAACCGACGAAGGTCCGGTAGCGGTCGGAGATCTCCACCGTGCCCACCTGCCGCGTTCCTGCTTCGGTGCCGTCGGTCCGGAACAGATGCGTCGGCGCCCCCCCGAGCGTCCCGGACGTGAAGTACAGGTGGTCCTTCCAGGCGAACAGGTCCGACGGGGCGAAGAAGTCGCGTCCCGGGAACCGGCGCAGCACGCGCGTCGTGCCCTCGGGCGTCCCGTCCGACTTCCACAGCGTGCGCCCCTCGCTCGGCGAGCCTTCCACGGACGTGAAGAACGTCAGGCCCCCCAGCGCGACGAAGTCACCGGGCCCCGAGCCGTCCATGCCCGGGCGGAGGTCCATGACGGCCCGGGTGCCAGCCTTGGTGCCATCGCTCCTCCAGGGCTCCGTGCCCAGCAGGTGAGTGCTGCCAGCGAACCAGGCCGCGCCGTTCACGATGCGCAGGTCGGTGACGCTCGTGAGCTCTCCGATGAACTCTCCGAGAATGGGACGCGTCCCCTGCGGGGTGCCATCCGAAGCCCAGAGCGGCTCGAACGGGGAGCGGACCGCCATGAAGGCGAGCCGGCCCGTGCTCGCGAACTCGAACCCCGATGCGGGCAGGTCCTTCAGCCCTGTCGTGCCCGCGAGGGTGCCATCCGTGGACCAGAGCTGGTTCCCGGACGAGAAGAGCACCTGGTCGTCCAGGGCGCTCATCAGGATGCGCCTGTTCGGGCCGGGAATACCCTGGCCGTGGAGGAACGTCGTCCCGGACGCCGTGCCCTCCGAGCGCCAGAGCTCCGTGTGCCCGTTCGTGCTCACCGTCAGGCTCAGGAGGAGCTGGTCCTCGAACGCGAGGAGCTGGGAGGCGCCCCCCATCCTGCTGTCGGGCGTGGAGTCCTGGAGGAGCACCGTGCCGTCCGGGGTGCCGTCGGTCCGCCAGGCCTCCTCGCCATGCGTGTCATCGTCCCCCGAGAACAGGAGCCAGTCGCCGAACCGACGGGCCTCGCCCAGGTGCCGGGGACGGGCCGCGGCGGACACCTCGACGGTGCCCTCCGCCGTGCCGTCCGTCTTCCACAGTCCCTCGGGACGAGCGGCGGACCTGCCGGCGAACAGCAGGGCGCCGCCCAGCGGCATGAGCCGCGGATGCAGCATGCCGTCGCTCGGCCGGAGAAGACATCGCTCAGCGGGGCGCTGCCCGCCACCGTGCCATCCGAAGCCCACGGCTCGCAGCCCGTCTGCGCACCGCACGCCTTGAAGACGAGCCGCGAGCCCAGCACCACGGGCCAGCCGGGGGAGGACGACGCGGTGCCGGGAGAGAGGTCCAGCACCCCGGTGCCCTCGGGCGTGCCATCCGTCCGGCACAGCTCGCTCCCGGTCTCCGGAGTGTGGCAGGGCAGGTACGCGACCCCCTTCAGGACGGCGAGGCCCGGGGAGAAGTCCGGCCCTTCCTCCGTGGTGCTCGTCAGCGTCGGGTGGAGCAGGGTGGTGCCGGCCCGCGTGCCGTCCGTGGCGTAGAAGCGGCGCGTGGTGCCCTGGGGAATCCCGGTGAAGAGGAGCTTGCCGTCGAGCTCGCCCAGCACGAGGGGCCGGTACCCCACCAGTGAGTCCGGACGCGTCTCGGAGATGACCTGGAAGCCCCCCGCCGTGCCGTCGGTGACGCACAGCTCCGTGCCTCCACCGCCCACGACGGCGCAGGGCAGGAACAGCCGTCCGCCCATCACCCACGTGGTCGCATGCTCCGTCACGTCCAGCATCATGTTGCTGGCCAGTCGCTCCGTGCCCTCCGCCGTGCCATCCGAGCGGTACAGGTCGAAGCTGTTGGAGAAGTAGAGATATCCGCCGTACGAGACGGGCGCCGAGAGGCCGTAGAAGGTGGGAAGTTCCACCCGGCCGGTGCCCTCGGGCGTCCCATCCGAGGTCCACAGCTCCGGCCGGGTCCCCGACACCCTCCAGTAGGCGCGCTCTCGGAGCACGGCCATCCGGGGCGCGGTCAGTGCGTCCAACCTGGGCTCCAGGTCGCGGACGACGCGGGTGCCCTCCGCGGTGCCATCCGTGCGGTACAGCCCCTCCTGGTTCTTGGAGAGGTACAGGGCAAAGCCATTCAGCTCCACGAAGCCGCCCGGCCGGGTGTGCCCCTGTCTTACAGTGCCTGGGAGGTCCTTCACCTTCACGGGGCCCACCCGCGCCCGGGACTCCTGGGCGCCTGGCGTCTGCCGTGGCGGCTCCGAAAGCGCCGGGGCGCCCTCCGTGCAGGCTCCCGCTGCGAGCAGTCCCACCAGCGCGACACTTCTCCGGACAACGTCCCCCGTCGTTCCCATATGGAGGAGACGCTATAACGGCCGGTTGCAGGCTGTTAGAAGCGACGGAGCCATATGTCTTCCTCTCTCTTCGATGACGCGGGTTTCCGGGACGTCCCGAACTTCGAGCGCTCGTCCAACATGGACGCCGCCGACGACCGCACCCTCCGCATGGCGGCGATGCCGGTGGACGGAGCCCTGCTCGACACCCTGGTCCGCTACCAGCAGACCTGGCTCTCCCACGCCGAGGCAGGGCAGGGAGCGGAGGCGCTGGGCACGGCCCACACCGAGGCCCTGAAGGCCTCCGGCCTGGACTCCCAGACGGCCGAGCAGGGCACCGCCATGCTGCGTGCCTTCAGCGGCCGGCGCTGGTCCGCCCGCAAGTTCGAGGACAAGCTCCGGGAGCTGGAGGGCACCAGCGGCCCCGACGCCGAGGAGCTGCGCGCCCGCATCCGCACCGAGCTGACCAAGCAGGAGCGCGCCACCGAGGCCCTCGCCCGGCGCTACGGGCCGGACACCCTGGCCCTGCTGCGCGCCCGGGAGCCGGAGCTGCTGGAGCTGCACACCCGCATGACGCGCCTGCTCAGCAGGGGATGAACCGGACTGTCCGCCCGGTTGCATTCCGCGCCCGGCCATCGCATAAGGGCACGTTCTTACTCAGGGTTCTGACATGAAGCGCTACTTCATCCACACCTTCGGCTGCCAGATGAACGTCAACGACTCACTTCGCATGAGCGAGGTGCTGGCGAAGATGTCCTACGAGCCGACCCCGGTGCCCGAGAACGCGGACCTCATCATCCTCAACACCTGCGCCATCCGCGAGAAGGCGGAGGACAAGATGCTGTCCGCGCTGGGCCGCTACAAGCCGGTGAAGGCCAGCCGGGGCGCGCTCATCGGCGTGGGCGGGTGCGTGGCGCAGCAGGAGAAGGACAAGCTCCTCAAGAAGGTGCCGTACCTGGACTTCGTCTTCGGCCCCGACAACATCGCCAAGCTGCCGGACATCATCGGCCGCGTGTCCGAGGACCGCGCGCGCGTGGTGGAGGCCGCCTTCGTGCACTCGGAGGAGTACGTCTTCCCCCGCGCCGACCCGGAGACGTCCCGCGGCAAGGTCACCGAGTTCGTCACGGTGATGAAGGGCTGCGACAACGTCTGCTCGTTCTGCGTGGTGCCCCACACCCGTGGCCGCGAGGTCAGCCGCGCCTTCCCGGAGGTCCTCCTGGAGGTCAACGACCTGGCCAAGGTCGGCGTGCGCGAGGTGACGCTCATCGGCCAGAATGTGAACTCGTACGCGGGCGGCATCTCCTTCGCCCAGTTGCTGCTGCGCACCGCCGAGGTGCCGGGCATCGAGCGCGTGCGCTTCACCACCAGCCACCCGCATGACCTGTCGGACGAGCTGATTGAGGCCTTCCGCATCCAGCCCAAGATTGCTCCGCACTTCCACCTGCCCGTGCAGTGTGGCAGCGACCGCATCCTGAAGATGATGCGCCGCGACTACACGGTGGTGCAGTACCTGGAGCGGCTGGAGAAGCTGCGCGCCGCGCGGCCGGGCATCGCCGTCACCACGGACATCATCGTCGGCTTCCCCGGGGAGACCGAGGAGGAGTTCGAGATGACGATGAAGCTGACCGAGCAGGTCCGCTACGACAACCAGTTCTCCTTCGTCTTCAGCCCCCGGCCCAAGACGGGCGCGGCCCTCAAGGAGCACGAGTGGGGCCCGGTGCCGCACGAGGTGAAGATTGCCCGCCTGGAGCGCCTGCAGAAGCTGCAGCGGCGCATCAGCACGGAGACCACCGCGGCCCTCGTCGGCACGGAGGTGGAGGTGCTGGTGGAGGGCCACTCGCGCTACGACGCCACCAAGCGCTTCGGCCGCACGCCGGAGAACCGCACCGTCAACTTCGACGGTGATGCCCCCACGGGCGCGCTGGTGAAGGTGGCGGTGGAGCGCTCCACGCCCAACGCGCTCGCCGGCAAGCAGCTGGCGGTGCTGTCACTGCCCACCGTGGAGCCGCTGCCCGTGGCTCCGGCCGCCTCGCCGTTCCACGTCATCGCCGAGGCGTAGTGCCTTCTCGCAGTCTCCGCCGTTTGCGTCGCACCCCGAGGTGACGTCATGGCATTGAGGCCGTTCCGCGGGGTGTCCCCCCGCGTGCATCCGAGCTGCTTCGTGGAGGACTCCGCCCAGGTGGTGGGCGATGTCGAGCTGGGCGAGGACTCCTCCGTCTGGTTCAACGCCGTCATGCGGGGGGACGTGAATCCCATCCGCATCGGCAAGCGCACCAACATCCAGGACCTGTCCCTGGTGCACGTCACCACGCAGAAGCACGCCACCCACGTGGGGGACGACTGCACGGTGGGGCACCACGTCATCCTCCACGGCTGCATCGTGGGCAACCGGGTGCTGGTGGGCATGGGCGCCACCCTCATGGACGGCGTCGAGGTGGGGGACGAGTGCATCATCGGCGCCGGGGCGCTGCTGACGCCCGGGACGAAGGTGCCGCCGGGCTCCCTGGTGGTGGGCTCTCCGGGCAAGGTGAAGCGGCCCATTACCGAGGAGGAGCGGGCCTTTCTCCGCAAGTCCGCCGAGGGCTATGTGCAGCTGGCCGCGGAGCACCGCGCCAGCCGCTGACTCGCGGGCCCGTGCGCCCCGT
This sequence comes from Pyxidicoccus sp. 3LFB2, assembly GCA_046520375.1. Lineage (GTDB taxonomy): Bacteria > Myxococcota > Myxococcia > Myxococcales > Myxococcaceae > Myxococcus. The sequence continues at coordinate 31,094 of JBKGHK010000006.1, read as the reverse complement.
GTTAGGACTTTCCGCATGGCACTAGTGCCCGCGAACACCCTCAAGGCGTGTCCCATCTTCAAGGGCTTCACCGACACCGGCATCTCCATCTTCGCCGGAGTGGCGGTCCCCCGGGCCTTCCCCAAGGGCACGGCCCTCTTCACCGAGGGCAAGACGGGGGAGTCGCTCCTCATCGTCGGCGAGGGCACCGTGCGGCTGAGCGCCAAGAGCGCCTCGGGCGACGAGGTGGCCCTGGGCGAGGTGGGCGCCGGCGAGCCCCTGGGGGAGCTGGCCCTCGTCCAGAAGGGCGAGCGGCTGTGCACCGCCACCGCCGTCACCGACGTGTCCGCCCTGGAGATTCGCGCCTCGGATTTCCAGAAGCTCCTGGCTTCCAAGCCCCAGGCCTGCGTGAAGCTGCTGATGGGCATCGTCGCGCACTTCGGTCAGAAGGCGCGGGACAACCGGGACATGCTGCGCACGCTCGTCGGAAAGGCGCCGGCCGCCTGACGGGGCCGTGGTAGCGTGGGGCCTGGCATGCGTGCCCCCCTCCTGGCCATCTTCATGCTGCTCGGGGCCTCCGGGCCCGTGTTCGCGCAGGTCCGGACCCGTCCTCCCGCTCCTGGGGCTCCGGCCCAGGCTCCGGTCGACGACTGGTTCACCCGGGTGTACTCGCCCGGCGGCCTGGAAGTGCGCGCCGACGCTCGCGTCTTCACCCTGTTCGCCCTGCTGAACCGCCTGGGGTACGACGCGGGGACGCAGTACCGCGAGCACCCCGTGCCCGCCTTCCGCTACGGCCCGGCCCGCACCCGCGTGCGCGAGGCGCTGGCCTCGGCGTCCCCCGCGGTGGTGGCCGAGGCCCAGGCCTACTTCGACGCGCACCCGGCTCCGGTGGAGGACTACCTCGCGCGACTGCTGGGTGGGGTGGACGCTCCCGGCGCGGCGCGCGGGCTGGACGGGCTGGAGGCGCTGCTGGCCCGCGTCGAGGCCGAGTGGCCCGTGGCCGCGCTCCAGGCGGAGACGCTGGAGTTGTACCGCGCGGAACAGCGGGCCTGGCTGCCACTGTTGGATGCGCCGCTTCAACAGGCCGCGCGATTGCTCGGGCTGCCAGAAGGCAAGCCGGCCCTGGAGGTGGTGGTTAATCTGCTCGACGCGGAAGGCAGCCTGCGCCGCGTGGACACGGGGCGCGGGTGGGTGCTGGTGGTAGGGCCGTCCACCCGGAGGCCTGAAATGGAGCCGGTGGTTCGGGAGTTCGCGCGGGGGATTCTGTCCTCGCGAATGGGGACACGCCTGGAGAGCAGGTGGGCGGGCGGGCCGGTGGCGCTGCGAGAGGCGCGGGTGGCGGGGGCAGGGGAGTCGACAGTGGGAGAGTACGGGGTCGCTTTGCTGAGCCGGGCACTGGCGCTGGTCGCCACGGATGCCCAGGAAGCGGCCTATGAGGCGGCCGGACGCCAGGGTTACTTCGGTTTGAAGAACCTGGCCCGGAGTTTTGAAGACTCGCGCCCGGTTGATGCGTGGGCGCTGGATGGGCTGGCCCGGGTGAATCCCGGACAGGGCCTCCGGAAGTGAACGGACGGGACAACGCGTGCAAGAACTTCTCACCAACCTGCTCGGCGATGCACAGGGCTTCATTGCCTACGCCACCGTCTTCGGCATCCTGGTGGCCTGTGGCCTCGGCGTTCCACTTCCGGAAGACATCTCGCTCATCCTGGGCGGCTTCCTGGCGCACAAGGGCGCGGCCAGCCTGCCGGTGATGATGGTGGTGGGCTTCGCCGGCATCCTCGTGGGTGACAGCCTCATCTTCCTCGCTGGCCGTCGGCTGGGCGGGAAGCTGGGCCGCAAGGCGGGACCGGAGGGGGGCTTCTTCGCCCGCATCGTCACACCCGAGAAGCGCGCCCGGGTGGAAGGGCTGTTCACGAAGCACGGCGAGAAGATTGTCTGCATCGCCCGCTTCATGCCCGGCGTGCGCGCGGTGACGTACTTCACCGCCGGCTCCGTGGGCATGTCCTACTGGCGCTTCATCTTCTGGGACGGCCTGGCCGCGCTGCTGTCCGCGCCGGTGTTCGTCTGGCTCGGCTTCCACTTCGGCAGCGAGCTCGACAGCCTCATCGCCACCTTCAAGGAAGGTCAGTACGTCGTCATGGGCGTGCTGGCGCTGGGCGGCATCGGGTACTTCGTGTGGCGCCGTCGGCGTCAGGCGGCCCAGCGAGCCAAGGGCCTGAGCGCCGCCGCAGTGGACCCGGTCGCCGTGCCGGGCCGCGTCCAGGAGACGGTGGCCCCGTCCCTGCGCAACACCGTGACGGGCAAGGGCGAGCCCCTGTTCGACGTGCCCTCCTCGAATGCCTCCGCTCCGGAGAAGCTGTCGTCGTCCGAGTCCGTGCGCGAGCTGCAGAAGACGTAGGCTCGGCGGGGGCATGGACGACAACGCCCGCCGCAAGGAAGAGATCCGCAGACGGCTGCGCCTGTCGCAATACCCGCGACGGCGCGATGCCGTTTTCACGGACGAGAACGGGCACAACCCGTGGATTCTCGAGGACTGTCCCGAGTGCCGGGGCCAGGGCCGCATCGACCGGCTCACGGAGAACGACACCTACGTCCTGGAGACCTGCTCCGCCTGTGAAGGGCTGGGGACCACGACGCAGGTGGTCCGCTACTTCCTGGAGGAACGGCCCGAGGCCCTGGCCATGGTTGACGTGCACGGGTGGATTACCTGCCCGCACTGTGGCCGCCGCTTCTCCACCCGGCACCGCGACACGTGGACCGGGCGGCGGCACCTGACCTGCGGACAGCTCATCCGGCTGGCGTTCCAGTAGCTCAAGGGCCGACATCCGAGGCCGTCGCCTGGGGTCCTGGCTGGTGGCGACGCCCTCTTGGGTGCGGGGGTCAGGGGGACGACAGGCAAGGCTTCCGGCCATGCCTCGTGCCCGCCTCACCTGGGGGGCTGGCCGGTGTCGGAGTCCTCCCGGTTGCGGGTGTCAGGGGGACAGGCAAGGCTGCCGGCCATGCCGCGTGCCCACCCCGCCGTGTGTGCCGTCCTCCTGTTCGTGCTCCCGGCGCTCGCGCGTGGAGCCCCGTGGAGCTTGCGCCCGACGCAGGCGTGGCCGCCGGGGACGCCACCCGCGTGTACGAGGCGCAGGAGGAGTTCGCCCCCCGCCACGTCCGCGACGCGGCGCTCGCTCGCGACCTGGCGGACAAGACGGAGCGGAGCGCTCCGGCCGTCGTCGTCAGCGGGGGCATCAGCATGGGGGCCTATCAGGCCGGGTTCGTCTCCACGCTGGTGCGGTTCTGGAGCGTCGCGCACCCGGACGGCACACGGGCCCGGCAAGGCGGCCCGGCGCCGCGAGTCTGGACGGGGGCCTCGGCGGGTGCGGTGAACGCGCTGCTGGGAGGGCTCGCCTCGTGTGACCTCGCGTTCGCCCAGCCCCGGTGGACTCCCGAGGACAGCCTCTTCTGGGAGGTGTGGATCCAGAAGCTGGACCTGGAGCAGCTGCTCCCCTGGGAGGACCCGGACCGCAAGGACCACCTGCTCAGCGCGCCGTACATGCAGGAGACCCTCCAGGCCATCGCCACGCGGGCCCGGGAGGCGGACTTCAAGCAGGACTGCTCCTTCGCCTTCGGCCTCACGGTGACGAACCTGCGCGGGCGCGACATCACCTTCGGCGAGGGCGGCACCGAGTCGCGGGCCCGGCTCAAGCGCGTCACGGAGCGGCTCGTCACGCAGGTGTCCACGCATGGGAAGGGACAGCTCTCGGTGCGGCACCCCTTCGTCGCGGGCGCCCCGAGCGCCACGCCGCCCTACATCGCGATGGACGCCATCGAGCGCCACTACTACCCGGCCCTGGGAGCGACGCGGCCCGAGGGGGAGGGCGGGCAACCCATCTCCATCGAAGACCTGCTGAGCGGCCCACGTGCGTCGGGCTCATTCCCCCTCGCGTTTCCGCCCGTGGACCTGTCCGCGTCGTTCTTCAATCCGGAGGCGGGGTGGGGCGCGCCGGAAGTCTTGAAGGTGGTGGACGGAGGCTTCCTCAACAACAACCCGGTGGACCTGGCGGTGCGGCTCGGCGCGCGCTGGAGGGACGCGGAGGAGGCCGCGGCGGGCTTCAACCCCGCGCGGTTCCCCATCGTCTACCTGGACCAGGATGTCGTCGCGTGGGACTGGGCGCCCGCCGCGCACGCGCCGCCGTGGCCCAGCCCGCTGGAGAAGACGTACCTCCAATACGTGGGCAACCTGCTCACCGCCGCGCAGGACAACGTGGTGCTCGACACGCTGGAGCACGACCCGGCCCTGTCGGGACGCATCAAGATTCCGCGCCGGGGCTCGGTGCTTCCGTCGGAGTACCGGTTCTCGATGATGGGGTTCTTCGACCGCCGCTTCCGGGAGCACGACTTCTTTCGCGGCATGCAGGACGCCATCCGCTTCCTGGCGACGCAGTTCTCCACCACGGAGAGCGTGGCGCGCCTCGTGCCCCCCGTTGCCAGCGAGCCGCTCGCTCAGCGGGAGCAGCGCATCCGGGAGAGGCTCGGCATCGCCTCCGCGGGCTTCGCGTGCGTCGCGGATGGAGCCTGCTCCGGCAGCAAGGCCCTGGAGGAGCTGGGGCGGCTGCGCGAGGCCAGTGAGGCGCTGACGCGGCGGGCGAAGCAGGGGCAGTTGGAGGAGGACCAGGTCGACGCGCTGCTCTCGGAGCTGGGCCGGGTGGGGTACCACTACAGCGAGGGCGTGCTGAAGGGGGCGCTCGCGACGGGCTCGCGGCGTGACTTGATGCCGGCGCGGGTGCGCATCGGCAAGGCGTTCCATGACCTGGTGTCGCACCAGAAGGGGGCACTGCGGCTCGCGCTGCGACCGGCGGGGGCCGCGTTCCTGGACGAGTGGCTGACGTATGCGAGGCCACGCTACGCCGTCACCTTCCAGGCCAGCCGTCGGCGCGGGGTGGGCCTGGGACTGGAAGCGCCCCTCATGGCCTTCGAGGGAGCCGGCTGTCGAGCGCGTACCACCGCAGCGAGCTGCGGCTCGGTGGGGCGCTGACGGGAGGCGGCGTGCGGGACATGGACCAGCGCGTGGCCAACGAGACGCGGGTGCGCTGGGTGACGGTGGGTGGCTACCTGGACTGGGTGTCCGACATGGATGGCTTCTCCGGGAAGTGGGCCTTCCTGGATGTCGGGCCGTACGTGCGGTGGCGCGCGGGCGTCGGCGTGTCGGGCAGCTACCTGCGGTCGCCGGACGAGCTGTCCTTCATGGTGCCCGAGGCCCGGCTCGGAATCGACGTGGTGGAGCTGCTGGGCCTGCGCGTGTCGACGCCGCTGTACCTGTTCAAGAAGGGGGAGGGCGAGCCGCTGCGGCGCGGCTGGCCCCGGTTCTTCAAGGAGACGGGAATGACGGTGGAGCTGATGCTCACCCGGTGGTGAGGCTCAGCGCTTCACCTTGTACCGCAGCCAGACGAGGTCATCCTTGCGCCGCTTCACCGACAGCAGCTCGAGCTTGCGCGCGGGGCCCCGGCCCTCTTTGGCGTCGAACAGGGACGGGGTGCCGATGCCTCCGTCCGCGATGGGAACCATCAACAGGCTCAGCTCGTCGATGAGGTCCGCGGCGAGGAAGGAGCCGTTGATCTTCCCGCCCCCTTCGAGGAGCAGCGTCTTGATGCCGAACTCCCGGGCGAGCTTCTGGAGCACGCGCTTCAGGTTCAGCTCCTTCTTGCCGCCGAACAGATAGGACACGCCCTTGTCCTGGAGGAACGCCAGGTAGTCGTCCGAGACCTGCTCGCTCAGGACGGTGATGACGTGCTCCTCGTCGATGGAGCTCGACTTCCAGGTGAGCTTGCCGGACGGGTCAATCGCGATGGCGTAGTGGCCGGCCTCCCGGTTCGCGATGAAGTCCTTCCGCGGAATCGGCTGCCCGTCCTTGCGCTTGGGGACCTTCGTCTTGCCGGCGTAGGGCTCCATGGACACGCGGCCGATGATCCACGCCTCCGCCTTGAAGGTCTTGGCCGTGCGCTCGTATTCGTCCGTGCTGCTGCTGGGAAGGTCCCAGTGTTTCACCACGATGCGCCCGTCGAGCGCGGGCACCATGTGGCAGATGACGTACGGCCGTGTTGCTGCGTCCTTCGCTCGTCCCGTGTCCTGACTCATGGTCCGGACGATGGCACAGGCAGGGGGCCGGAACGGGCGCGGCGTGGGCAGGAATGTTCGGGAGGCGGCTCCGGGTCGAAGCAGCCTCCCGGTTGTGGCGCTCAGCGAGCGTGCTTCAAGGCCTCGCGCAGCCGTTCCGCGAGTTCGCGCACTCCTGGCGCGCGGAGCAGGCTGGAGTGGTCGCCGGGCAGCAGGTGCCGCTCCAGCAAGTTGCCCACCAGCGCAGACCAGCCTCCGTCGTCCGGCAGTCCCTCCGGGCCGTCACTGGCCTTGAACAGCACCACGCGGCTTTCGGTGGCCGGGGCCTCGTAGCGCCGCGCGGCGCGCAGGTTGGACTCGAACACGCGGAACAGGGCGCGTACGTGTCCGGTGTCCGTGCCGGGTGGCAGGGCTCCCACGCGCGTTGCCAGTTGGAACAGCCGCTCCAGCATCGCGTCCGGCTTCAGGTCGGCGAGAGACTCAGGCCCCCGCTGCTCCAGCCTCGCTTCTGACTCCAGACCGGCAAGCAATTCAGAGCCCTGGGGCAATTCGGCCCGCTGGAGCCGCCGTTCCCTCCTCGGGTCCGGCCCCATGCCCACGAGCGATTCCGCGGCCACGGGCGAGTCGGCCCGCAGGAACCGCTGATCCCCCATCGCGTCTGGTTCCAGGCCGGCCAGTGACGAGCCCAGCAGCTCGCGCGCGAACAGGAGCGCGAGCTGGAGCCGGTCCGGCTCAGGCTCCCTCGCCACGGACACCGCTGGCACGTAGGCGTCGATCAGCGCGAGCAGCGCCACCAGCTCACCCTCCGCCCGAAGCTGGCGCGCCATCTCATAGGCGATGACGCCGCCCATGGACCAACCTCCGAGCCGGTAAGGCCCGGACGGCTGCACGGAGCGAATCGCCTTCACGTACTCAGCGGCCATCTCCTCCACGGACTCCGCGGGCGGCGCGCCACCGTCCAGGCCCCGTGCCTGCAGGCCATAGAACGGCTGGTCCGGCCCGAGCAGCCGCGCCAGCTCGGCGTAGACGAGCACGTTGCCTCCCACCGGGTGCACGCAGAAGAACGGCGCCGAGCCGCCAGTGCGTGTCGTTCCAAATGGCACCAACGGCGATGACGTCTCCATACCTCCCGCGCGCAGCAGCGTTGCGAGCTGCTCCACGGTGGGCGCCTGGAAGAGGGCGGCGAGAGGGAGCTGTCGTCCCGTGGCCTCACGCACGGCCGCCACGAGGCGCATTGCCAGCAGCGAGTGGCCTCCCAGCTCGAAGAAGCTGGCCCGGACTCCCACGGGCTGGACGCCGAGCACCTGCTCCCACGTGCGGGCCAACACCAGCTCCAGGGCATCTCTGGGGGCCACATGGGCCTGCGCGGGCATGCGTGGCCCGAGGTGCCGGCCCCCGTGCGCCAACGTGACGTCCGGCACGGGCAGGGCCTTGCGGTCCAGCTTGCCGTTCGTCGTCAGGGGCAGCACGTCCAGGTGCACCACGGCGGAGGGCACCATGTACTCAGGCAGCCGCTGCTGCACCCACGCGCGAAGCTCCGTCGACTCCAGCGGGCCCGTGTCGCCGGTGACGTAGACCACCAGGCGCTTGTCTCCCGGCGAATCCTGTCGCACCACCGCCACCGCCTTGCGCACGTCGGGGTGCGCCAGCAGCGCGGCTTCCACCTCGACCAGCTCAATCCGGTAGCCGCGGACCTTCACCTGGTTGTCGATGCGGCCGAGGAACTCCAGCACTCCGTCGGACCGCCAGCGCGACCTGTCGCCCGTGCGGTAGAGCCGCTCGCCCGGGGTGGCGCTGAAGGGGTTGGGGACGAAGCGCTCGGCGGTGAGGTCCGGGCGCGAGAGGTAGCCCCGCGCGAGGCCATCGCCTCCGATGAACAGCTCGCCCGGAATGCCCACGGGCACCGGCTGGAGGTGCCCGTCCAGCACGTACACCTGCGTGTTGGCAATCGGCGTGCCGATGGGGATGGCCGAGCCCACCTGGGCAGCGTCCGTCATCCGGTACGTGGAGGTGAAGAGGGTGGACTCGGTGGGGCCGTAGCAGGCCGTCACCGGAATGAACATTCCTTCCACCACCCGGCGCACATGGGGGGCGCTCACCACGTCGCCTCCCGTGAGGAGCTGCCGCACGCCGCGCAGGCTCTCGGGCTTGAGGTCCACCACCTGCGAGAAGAGGCCCGCCGTCAGGTGGAGCGTGGTGACGCCATGGCGCGTCAGCACCGTGCTCAGCAGCTCCAAGTCACTGGGGGACTGGGGCGGGAAGACGACGAGCCTGCCGCCGAAGAGCAGCGGGCCCCAGAGCTCCAGCGTGGAGGCGTCGAAGGAGAGGGGGGCGATGAGGAGGAACGTCTCCTCCGGGCCCAGGTGGGCGTAGCGGGCGCCGTGCAGCAGGCGCATGACGCCACGGTGCTCCACCGCGACGCCCTTGGGCCGGCCCGTGCTGCCCGACGTGAAGTCCACGTAGGCCAGGTGGCGCGAGGTGACTCCGGACACGGGCCGCGAGCGGGGCAGCGCGGACAGGGACAGCTCCTCCACGAGCAGGCACGGGACGGACTCCGCGACGGGGAGGTGAGAGCGCAGGCCCTGCGAGGTGATGAGCAGTCGGGGCGGAGCGTCCTCCAGCATGAGGTCCAGCCGCTGCGCCGGGTACGAGGAGTCCAGCGGCAGGTACGCGCCACCGGCCTTGAGGATGGCGAGCAGGGAGATGATGAGCTCGACGGACCGCTCCAGGCACACGGCCACCAGCGCATCCGGGCCCACGCCGTGCAGACGCAGCAGGTGCGCGAGCTGGTTGGCGCGCGTGTCGAGCTGCGCGTAGGTGAGACGCTGCTCGCCGAACTCCACGGCCACCGAGTCCGGGCGCAGCGAGGCCTGTTGCTCGAAGAGGTGGTGGATGCACGCGTCGCGCGGGTAGTCCGACGCGGTGGCGTTCCACTCCACCAGCACCTGCTCGCGCTCGGAATCCGTGAGCAGGGGCAGGTGCGGCAGCGCCAGGTCGGGCGAGGCCACCACGGCGCGGGCCAGCACGGCGAGGTGCTCGGCCATGCGCTCCACGGTGGCCCGGTCGAACAGGCTCGTGGAGTACTCGAAGCGGAGGCTCATCCCCGCGCGGTGCTCCCACATCTCCAGGCCCAGGTCGAACTTGGCGGAGTGGGTCGGCACGTCCACCTGGCTCAGCTGGAGCGAGTGCGGCGAGGCCGTTGGCTCCGGTGTGTTGAGCACGTTGAGGATGACCTGGAATACCGGCGTACGGCTCAGGTCACGCGGCACCTGGATGAGGTCCATCACCCGCTCGAAGGGCGCGTCCTGACGGGCATAGGCCCCCAGTGCCTGCTGCCTCACGCGGGCGAGCAGCTCGCGGAATGACGGGGCACCGGAGAGCCGCGTACGGAAGGCGAGCGTGTTGAGGAAGCAGCCGATGAGCCCCTCCACTTCCGGACGCGAGCGACTGGCGATGGGCGCGCCAATCGCGAAGTCCTCCTGGCCCGAGTAGCGCCCGAGCAGCGTCTGGAAGAGCGCCATCATCACCATGAAGGCCGTGGCGCCCTCGCGACGGCCGAGCGCGAGCAGCGGGTCGGACAGCTCGCGGGGCCAGTCGAAGCGGTAGAGGTCGCCCGCGAAGGACTGCACCGCCGGACGGGGCCGGTCCGTGGGGAGCTCCAGCGCCGGCACGCCGGTGAGCTGGTCCTTCCACCAGTGGAGCTGCTCCTCCAGCACCGCGCCCTCCAGGTGCTGGCGCTGCCAGACGGCGTAGTCCGCGTACTGCACGGGCAGTGGCGGCAGGGGCGAAGACAGGCCCGCGCCGTAGCAGGCGTAGAGGACTGTCAACTCTCGCGCGAGCACCATGTTGCACCACGCGTCGGAGACGGCATGGTGGAGGATGAGGCTGAGCACGTGCTCCTCGGCCCCCAGGCGGAGCAGCTTCGCGCGCACCACGGGACCCTTCTCCAGGTTGAAGGGGAGGGCGGCATGCGCCTGGCACCGGCGCACCAGCTCCGCCTCGCGCTCCTCGGGTGTGGCACCGGGCACGTCTTCCACCGGCATCGGCAGGGCGCCTCCGGGGTGGATGAGCTGCACCGCGGTGCCACTGTCCGCGAGCGTGTACGTGGTGCGCAGCACTTCATGCCGGCGCACCAGCTCGTCCAGTGCCTCCTGGAGAGCCGCCACGTTCAGTGCTCCGCCCAGGCGGAAGTTGGCCCCGTTGTTGTAGGCCACGCTCGCCGGTTCGAGCTGCTGCAGGTACCAGAGCCGCTGCTGTGCGAAGGATAGCGGCAGCGGGCGGTCCCTCGGCGTGCGGAGGATGGGCGGCGGTGCATCCTGAACCGTCGCCGCCGCGAGCGTCGTCGCCCTGTCCGGCAGCCGCGTCGCGCGGGCACCATCCCCCTGTCCACGAGCTGCGTCGTCGCGGGCGTCGTCATCCGGGACGCGGGCTGCATCATCTCGGGCGCCGTCACCCAGGACGCGGGCTGCATCATCTTGGACGCCGTCACCCATGACGCAAGCCGCGTCGTCTCGGGCATCGTCATCCCGTCCGGGAGTTGCTTCAGCTTGGACGCCGTCATCCATGACGCAAGCCGCGTCGTCTCGGGCATCGTCACCCTGTCCTGGTGCTGAGTCGTCACGGTGGCCGTCGCCTGCGTGGGAGTGAGCGGCTTCGCGGCGGGCCGGCTCACGGACTCCAGGCTGCCATCCGCACGGAGTCGAGTGTGACGGCCCGTGCGGTACAGGTACCGGGACGCCCCCGTGGGATGGGGCACCAGCCGATGACGCTCCTCCTCGGTCGCGCGCCAGAGGCTTCGTGGCAGGCCCGCGCCCTCCAGCGCCAGCTCTCCCACGACGCCCACGGGAACAGGCAGGCCGGCCTCGTCCAGCACCCAGCGCTGAAGACCCGCGGGGATGCGCTCGTCCGGAGCCCTCGGCAGCAGGGCGCCCTCCACGGAGTCGCCCGCGAGCAGCACCTCCACGCCCGAGGCCTGGTGCAGGGCCATGGCCAGCTCCGCCGAGGCTCCGTCGAGCACCAGGGCCCCCACGGGCGCCAGCGACTCACGGGCCTTCGGCAGCTCCGCCAGCGTGCGGGCCAGGCGCGCGGAGGTGTGCAGGAGGACGGGGCCGGATTGGCGAGCCAGCTCCAGCAACTCGCCCACGCCCTGGCTGCCGTCCATTCGCACCTGCTCATGACGGACGGATGCCTCGGCCTCCATCCGCTCGCGCAGCGTGGCGAGCTTGCGCAGACCGTCCAGCACCACCTGCGTCTCCAGGCCGAAGTCGATGAGGCAGGCCACCTCGTCCACGTCGGCGTCGCGCAGGGAGCGCATCCGCTCCAGCCCGCTGTCCACCGTGCCGATGAGGCCCGCGCCCTTCGCGTAGTGCTCGAACGAGTGCTCCAGGATGGCGTTCAGGTCCTCCTCGGAGACCTTGTCGAGCTCGCCCTGGTACCCCTGCGCCGCCAGCAGGCTGGCGACGATGTCCGCCGAGCTCCGGAAGTAGCTCAGCAGCGGCTTGCGCACCGTGCGCAGCACCTCCTCCGGGTCATCACCGATGAAGGTGTGGACCATGCAGGTGATGTGGCCGCGCCCGGGGTGGCCGTTGCGGCGCCAGGCCTCGCGGTACAGCGCCACCTTGGGCTTGAGCTCCTCCAGCGAGTGCGCCAGCAGGCCGGTGAGTACGCCCGCCCCCAGCTCGCCCGCCATCCGGAAGGTCTCCGGGTTGGAGGTGGCGGTGAGCCACACGGGCAGCTCCTTCTGCACCGGCTTCGGGCGAAGGGCGACCTCCACGGTGACGCCTCCGCCGCCCTGACGCCGCTGCTTCTCGCCGCGCCAGATGGCGCGCAGCGACTCGAGGTTGCGCAGCAGGACGCCGCGCCGGTCCTCGTAGGCGCCCGGGTTGAAGGTGAAGTCCTGCACGTGCCAGCCCGTGGCCACCGACAGGCCCACGCGGCCATTCGAGAGGTTGTCCACCACGGACCACTGCTCGGCGATGAGCAGCGGGTCATGCAGCGGCAGCACCACGCTGCCCGAGCGCAGGTGCAGGTTGCGGGTGACGGTGGACAGCGCCGCGGCCACCACTGCGGGCTGCGGATAGAGGCCGCCGAAGGAGTGGAAGTGCCGCTCGGGAGTCCACACGGCGGAGAAGCCGTGGGCGTCCGCGAACTTCGCGCCCTCCAGCAGCAGCTCGTACTTGGGGCCGGCCAGCGTGTCCTCATCGTTGGCGAAGTAGAGAAGGCTCAGGTCCAGGGCCTGGGTGCGCGGGCCTCCGCCGCTCAGGCGCACCAGCTGCGCCGTGAGCTGCTCGGAGGGAAATGCGACGCGCAGCCCGCGCGAGAGCGCCCACAGCGACTCCAGCTCGGCGCGGTCCGCCGTGGCATCCACGGCCGTCAGCCAGGTGCTCCCGTTTGAGGGACGCAGCCGCGCGTCCAGGGCCTCGAACAGCTCCGTCAGCGCGGCATGGTCGAGCGCCCACGCGGGCTGCCCCGCGCCCGGGGGCAGTAGCCAGGCCAGCGTCCCGGTTCCCACGGCTCCTACAGGCACGGAGCCCTCCAGTGCTTCGGCAGCAGCCTCGGCCCGCTCGGCCGGTACAGGCGTTGTGCGCTCCTGCCTCCCGGTTCCCACCTCGGCCCGCGCAGAGGCGGCTGGTGTGAAGCCCTTCAGCAGGTCCTCCACATACAGCGTGCGTGCGGCGTCCGGGCGAGTGGAGGTGAGGACCTCGCGCCCCGTGATGAGCACCGGCGACACGGCCCCCTCCGGCGCGTACACGGCAAGTCCTCCCAGGTCTGCAGGTCCGAGCGTCACCGCGGCGCCGCCCGCCTCCAGCACGCCCCAGAGCACGGCCAGCTTCGTGGGAGACGGCACGAGACACACCGCGACCGGGTCCCCAGGACGCACGCCCAGGGCCCGCAGTTGCGCGGCCACCTGGCTCGCCCGGGAGGCCAGCTCCGCCCACGTCCACGACTGTCCACCCTGCACGGTGGCCACGGACTCCGGGCTCCGACGCGCGCGCTCGGCCAGTCGTGCGGGGACGGAAGCGGACATGGAGCCGGGGAAGGGCAGGGGCCAGGCGCGTCGCTCCGCCTCGGTGAGCAGGGGCAGGCGAGACACACGCTCGTCCGGCCGGGCCAACGCGGCGGCCAGCATGGCCTGGAGGTGCTCCACCATTCGTCGCGCGGTGGACTCGTCGTAGAGCTCGGTGGCGTACTCCAGTGCGCCGTGAATGCGGCCGTGCTCCTCGGAGAGGATGAGTGTCAGCTCGGAGAGGGTGGCACCCCACTGCACGGGAGCATTGGGGACCTCCACCAGAGAGCCGCGCACGCCGGTCAGCTCCAGCGCCGCGGCGCCTCCGCCGACGTGGGAGTGGTACACGAAGACGGTGTCCGTCATCCGGCCCCGGCCGATGTCCTTGCCGGGGATGAGCTCTTCGACCAGGTGCTCGAAGGGCACGTCGGGACGGGCCTGGGCGTCGGCGACCTCATGCTTCACCCGGGCGAGCAGCTCTCGGAACGTCGGGTTCCCGGCGAAGCTGGTGCGGAACGCCGCCGAGTGCGCCACATAGCCGATGAGCGGCAGCAGCTCCGGGCGGGTGCGGTTGGCGATGGGCGTGCCGACGACGACTTCCGTCTGCCCGCTGTAGCGGTGCAGCAGCGTCTGCCATGCGGCCAGCACCGTCATGTACGAGGTGAAGCCCTCGCGCCGGCCGAACGCGCCCACCTCGCGGGCGAGCGCGGACGGGAAGTCGACACTGATGCGCACGGAGGTGAGCGGGCAGCTCGCGGGCCGGGGCCGGTCCGTGGGCATGTCCAGTCTGCGTGGCATGCCGGCGAGGCGGTTGCGCCACCCCTGCTCCTGCTCTGGCAGCAGGTGCTCGGCGAGGGTGCGACGCTGCCAGGCGCCGAAGTCCGCGTACTGCACGGGCAGCGGGGGCAGGGGCGACGGTCGGCCCTGACGGAAGGCGCCGTAGAGCTGGCCCAGCTCGTGGACGAAGATGGCCACGGACAGCGTGTCGCAGACGATGTGATGGATGCCGCCCACGAGGATGTGGAGCTGGGCGTCCAGCTTCAGCAGCAGGGTCCGGATGACGGGGCCCTTCACCAGGTCGAACGGGCGCGCGGACTCCTCGCGAGCGATGCGCAGGGCCTCGGCCTCGCGCTGGTCGGCGGCGCCGGTGAGCTCCAGCACGTCCAGCGGGATGGGCATGTGCGCGTGGAAGCGCTGCACGGGGCGGCCGTCCACCACGTCGTAGGTGGTGCGCAGGGCTTCGTGGCGGTTGACGATTTCCTGGACGCTTCGCTGGAGCGTATCCGCGTCGACGAAGCCCTCGAGCTTGAGGACGAAGGGGATGGTGTACGCGGAGAGGCCGGGGAGGTACTGCTCCAGGCGCCAGACGCGCTCTTGCACGAAGGACAGGGGCAGTTCCCGAGTGCGCGGCAGCGGTACGAGGGGCAGCTCGTGGCGCGGCTCCGCAGCGGGGGCCTGTCGCAGGAGTGGCTTGATGCGCTCGGCGATGCTGGCCACCGTGGGGGCTTCGAAGAGCGCGGCCAGCGGGAGCTGCACACCGAAGGCCTCGCGCACCTGGTTGAGGAGCTGCGCGGCCATCAGCGAGTTGCCGCCGATCTCCAGGAAGTTGTCATCACGGCCGACGAAGTCCAGGCCGAGGCGCTCCCGCCAGAGCGCGGCAAGGCGCTCTTCGATGTCGCCTCGCGGAGCGTCCTCGCGAATGGGGAGGGAGGAAGCGGACTCGGAGTCCTGTGCCGGGGGAAGGACGGCTGGGGCAGCCGCGCGCGCGGGTGCCGAAGTCGTGGCGCCGTGAGAGGAGAAGGCAGACACCGAGGCGGAAACCACCAGTGGCTGCGCCGTGGTCGGTGCGCGAACTGGAGGGAGCACTGAAGCATGCGCAGGCGCACTCAGCGCCGGAACGGCCGGAAGCGCCGAAGCGTGCACAGGCGCACTCACGGCCGGAACAGCCTGAACGGCCGGAAGCGCCGAAGCGTGCACAGGCGCACTCACGACCGGAACGGGCGGCAGCGCCGGAGCATGCGCTGCGCTCATGCCCGGAATCGGGAGTCCCATCGCCGGTGTGACGCCGTGCCCGGCGACATGTACGGCTGCGCTCACGGTAGCCGCCGGAATCATCGCGGGCGACGGGAACCCAGGAGCCGTAGCCTGCCCGGCTGACGTGATAGCGACACGCCCTACGAGTGTCGGGAGGGGCGCGAAGACCGAAGTCGGTACGATCTTGGTGCCCTGCGCTGCTGTCGGCTGCGTGAACACAGGCGCAGAGGCCTGTCCGGTGGGCAGGACCACCATGCTGCCCTGTGCTGTCGGTTGCGCGAACACAGGCGCAGAGGCCTGTCCGGTGGGCAGGACCACCATGCTGCCCTGTACTGTCGGTTGCGCGAACACCGGAGCGGAGGCTTGCCCCGAAGGGGAAACCACCATGCTCCCCTGGGCCGCAGGTTGAGAGAACACGGGCGCGGAAGCCTGACCGGAGGGTGAAACGGTCATGCTCCCCAGCGCCGGTACCGGCGGTGGGAGCGCGGGGCGGGTGGAAGGAACGTTCGTTCCACCCTGGGCTGGAGCCGGCTGCGCGAGTGTCGATCCACCGGAAGAAGTGGGAATTCCGGCACGGGCCATGACGTACTGCGCCGACGCCGGTCCGGCGGAAGGAACGTTCATTCCACCCTGAGTCAGCTTCACCGCCTCGGGTCCGGTGGAAGGAACGTTCGCTCCACCCTGAGTCAGCTGCGCTGCCGCGGGTCCGGCGGAAGGAACGTTCATTCCACCTTGGGCCAGCCCGGGCTGCGCCCCCCCCAGTTCGCCGGAAGGAACGTTCATTCCACCCGGTGCCGGCGCCCTTGGTCCGCCGGAAGGAACGTTCATTCCACCCGGTGCCGGCTGCGCGGCCTCCGGCCCGGCGGAAGGAACGTTCGTTCCATCCTGGGTCCGTGCAGGCGGTGGGAGGCCCGGCCCGGCGGAAGGAACGTTCATTCCACCCGGTGCTCCTGTCCCGGGGCCGCTGGACGGAATGCTCATTCCACCCTGGGCCATGACGCGCCGCGACCCCCCTGGCGCCGAAGCCGGCCCGGACGCTGCGCCCTCCAGGCTCCCCTGGGCCATACCCCTGGCATCGGCCTGGGCCATACCCCTGGCATCGGCCTGGGCCATCGGAGCCTTTGGACCCGCTGTCCCCGGCACCGCAGGGTGCGCTCCGCTCGCATGCGTCTGTGCGGGTTTCGCCTCCACCCAGCAGCGCTTCTCCTGGAACGGGTACGTCGGCAGGTGCAGTCGCCTGCGCTGCTCATGCGCATAGAAGGCGGCCCCATCCACCTCCACGCCCAACGTCCACAGCTCGCCTACGGCATGCAACAGGCCCGAGTGCTCCGACTTCGAGCCGTCGCGCCGCAGCGAGGCCAGCGCCTTCACGCGCTCGCGGTCCTGCCCCAGACACGAGCGCACGAGGGGGGTGATGTCCTGACCGGGGCCGACCTCCAGCACCACCGCACAGCCTTCTTCCAGCAGGGCCCCCACTGCTTCGCTGAAGCGCACGGGCTGCCGCATCTGGTCCGCCCAGTAGCGCGGTTCGGCCAGCGCGCCCGGCCGCGCCCACGTGCCCGTGACGCTGGACGCGTAGCGAAGCCTGGGCTCCGAGCGCCTCAGTGACGCCACCACCCGCTCCAGCTCGGGCCTCAATGGCGCCACATCCGCGGAGTGGAACGCATGCGGCGCGGGCATCCGAACAGCTCCCACGGCCCGGCGCTTCAGTTCCTCCTGGAGTCGCTCGACCTCATCCACCGGACCGGCGATGACGCACCGGTCCGGCGCGTTGAGTGCGGCCAACTCCAGCCGTCCGGACAGCAGCGGCAGTACCTGCGCTTCGGACATCGCTACCGCCAGCATGGCGCCCGGCGGCATGCGGTGCATCAGCTCGCCACGCGCGACCGCCAGCTTCAGCGCGTCCTCCAGCGGCAGCACTCCGGCCACGCACGCAGCGGCGTACTCACCGAAGCTGTGACCCAGCACCGCGTGCGGCTTCAGGCCCCAGTCCATCCACATCCGTGCCAGCGAGTACTCCACGGAGAACAGCGCGGGCAGGGCCACGCGTGTGTCCGCCAGTAGCACGGCCGTCTTCGCATCCTGCTGCTCCAGGAGCGATACGCCCACCCGGGTGTGCGGCGGCTCCTCCAGCAGCGCGGCGGTCTCCACCTGCTGCCGCCCCTGTAGCGATGCACCCACCCAGGCCCGCAGCGGCCCCTCCATCAGCGCGGCCGACTCCGCATCCTGCTGCCCTGGCGCGATGCGCCCACCCGGGCCCGCAGCGGCTCCTGGGCAGCGCGGCTGCCTCCGCATCCTGCTGCCCCTGGAGCAATGCTCTGACCCGGGTCCGCAGCGGCGCTTCCAACAGCGCGAGACACGCGTCCACGTGTGCGCGGAAGGCGGGCTCGGCCACGTACAGCTCGCGCCCCATGCCGACCTGCTGGGCGCCCTGACCCGGGAAGACGAGGGCCACGCGACGCCCGCGTGCCGCCTCGGCCTTCACCCTCACCGCCGTGTACGGCTTGCGAAGCTGCTTCGCGAGGTCCGCCGCGTCCTGCGCCACCACGGCCCGCCGGTACTCGAAGGCCTTGCGGCCCACCGCGTGCGTGTAGGCCACATCCGCGAGCGACAGGTCCGCGGCGCTGGCCTCCGCATGCATCGCGAGCTGCTGGCACGCCGCCTCCAGCGCCTCCGGCGAGCGCGCCGACAGCGTGACGAGCTGGTGCGTCCGTGTGCTGGAGCCACTGTGAGACATGGGTGACTCCTCGAGCACGGCGTGGGCATTGGTCCCGCCAACGCCAAAGGAACTGACCGCAGCGCGACGCGGCGCCTTGCCCCTCGGCCACTTCCGCAGCGCGGTATTGACGAAGAAGGGACCGGACTCGAAGTCGATTCGCGGGTTGGGGCGCTCGAAGTGCAGGCTCGGAGGAAGCTCTGCGTGGTGCAGTGACAGCGCGACCTTGATGAGGCCCGCCAGGCCCGCCACCGTGTCCAGGTGGCCGACGTTCGTCTTCAGCGAGGCCAGCGCAATGGTGCCCCGGTGCTCCGCGCCCAGCCCGTATGCGCGCTGGAGCGCGGCGACCTCAATCGGGTCGCCTAGAGGCGTCGCTGTGCCATGGGTCTCCACGTAGCCGATGTCCTTCGGCTCCACGCCCGCGCGGGCCAGCGCCTGCGTGACGACGGCGGCCTGGCCCTGAACACTCGGCGCGGTGAAGCCGGACTTGTTCCGGCCGTCGTTGTTGGTCGCCGTCGCGCGGATGACGGCGTAGATGGAGTCTCCGTCGCGCTCCGCGTCCTCCAGCCGCTTCATCACCACCGAGGCCACACCGTTGCCGGCGATGGTGCCCTGGGCCCGCGCGTCGAACGCGCGGCAGTGCCCATCCGGAGAGAAGATCATCCCCTCCTGGTGCACGTAGCCCGTGCGCTGCGGCACGGTGATGCGCGCCGCGCCCGCCAGCGCCACGTCCGACAGCCCCGCCAGCAGGCTCTGGCACGCGAGGTGGACGGCCACCAGGCCCGTGGAGCATGCCGTGTACACGAGCAGGCTCTCCCCGGTGAGCCCCAGCTTGTAGGACGTCTTCGTGGCGAGGCTCTCGTGCGTGGCGGTGCCGAAGAGCTCGAAGAGGGCCGCGCCATCCCACGGCACCGTCGCTCGCACCAGGTCTGTGTAGCCGGAGTCCGTGGCGCCCGCGTACAGGGAGATGGCCCCTGGGAAGCGATCGGGGTCGAGGCCCGCGTCCTCCAGCGCCGTCCATGCGCACTGGAGGAACAGCCGCTGCTGCGGGTCCATCCACTGCGCCTCACGCAGGGACATGTCGAAGAAGGCGGGGTCGAACCGGTCGATGCCGTCGAGCACGCCGCCCGCGGGAACGAAGTCCGGGTGCTGCCACAGCTCCAGGCCGTCCGGCAGGCCGGGCAGGTGCTCCAGCTCTTCGGCGGAGAACCGGGAGATGGACTCGAGGCCCTCGCGCAGGTTGCGCCAGAACTCGCGCACCGAGCCCGCGCCGGGGAAGCGGCCGGCCATGCCGATGATGGCGACCGCGCCCGAGCTGCGCGAAGTCGGAACAGAGGCGCTCGGGCGTGGCTCCGGCTGCTGGGCCCGGGGGGCCTGGCCCGCCTCACGCTCCAGGCGGCGGGCGAGGTCATGGATGGTGGGGTGCTCGAACAGCCACACCACGGGCAGCTCGCGCTTCAGCTCCTCGCGCAGCCGCGTGGCGATGCGGACGACGGACAGCGACGTGCCTCCGAGCTCCTCGAAGAGGTGGTCGTGCACACCGACCCGCTCGGTGCCCAGCTCCCGGGCGTAGAGGGCCGCGAGCTGCTGCTCCAGCGGATGGGTGGGCTCCACGAAGCGCCCCTGCCGGCCGGTCGAGACGGCATCCGGTACGGGCAGCGCCTTGCGGTCCACCTTGCCACTGGGGTTCAGCGGAAGCGCGGGCAGCGTCACGAAGAAGGACGGCACCATGTACTCGGGCAGCCGCTGTCGCAGCTCCGCGCGCAGGGTGGCGGTGTCGAGCGACTGGCCCTCGCGGGGCATGGCGTAGGCCACCAGCCGCTTGTCGCCGGGCACGTCCTCGCGCACCACCACGGCGGCTTCATGGACGGCCGGGAGGGCACGCAGGGCGGCCTCCACCTCGGGCAGCTCGATGCGGAAGCCCCGCACCTTCACCTGGAAGTCCAGGCGGCCGAGGAACTCCAGCGCTCCGTCGGGACGCCAGCGGACGAGGTCTCCGGTGCGGTAGAGGCGCTCTCCGGGCGTGGTGGAGAACGGGTCGGGAATGAAGCGCTCGGCGGTGAGGTCCGGACGCGAGACGTAGCCCCGGGCCACTCCGTCGCCACCGAGGAACAGCTCACCCGGCACACCCACGGGCACCGGCTGCAGGTGCGCGTCCAGCACGTACGCGCGGGTGTTGGCGATGGGCGTGCCGATGGCAACGGAGGTGCCCACCTCTTCGGGCCGTTCCATCGTGAAGCGGAGGGCGATGATGGAGGTCTCGGTGGGGCCGTAGCCGTTGGTGACGGGAAGGCGCAACGACTCCAGCACGTCGCGCGCGTGCGGCACGGAGAGCACGTCCCCCACGGGGTGCACGGCCCTCAGCCGACCGAGGATGTCCGGCCGGTGCTCCGCGAGCTGGGAGAACAGGCCGGCCGGCAGGTGCATCAGCGTGACGCCATGCCGCTCCACCACGTGGCCCAGCGTGTCCAGGTCGCTGGGGACGGCCCTCGCGGGGAAGATGACAAGCCGGCTGCCGTGCAGCAGCGGAATCCACATCTCCATGACGGAGCCATCGAAGGAGATGGGCGCCAGGAGGAGGCCTGGCTCGCGCATGCCGAACCCGGCATAGGGCTCGCTGTGCACCAGGCGCAGGACGCCCCGGTGCTCGATGGCAACGCCCTTGGGCCGGCCGGTGCTGCCCGACGTGAAGATGACGTAGGCCAGGTCACGAGGCCCGCTGCCCGAAGCAGGGGGAGTCTCGGGCTGGGACTCCAGCGTCAGCTCCTCCACGAAGAGGCACGGAGGCGACGTCTCCGGCAGGTGGAGCTGCTCGCGCAGGGCGCGCGAGGTGAGCATCAGCTGGGGCTTCGCGTCCTCCAGCATGAGGGCCACGCGCTGCGCGGGGTAGGCCGCGTCCAGCGGGACATAGGCGCCTCCCGCCTTGAGGATGCCGAGCAGCGAGACGATGAGCTCGACGCCGCGCTCCAGGCTCACCGCCACGAGCGAGTCCCGGCCCACGCCCCGCGAGCGCAGCAGGTGCGCCAGCCGGTTGGCCCGGACTTCGAGCTGCCTGTAGGTGATGCGCTGCTCGCCGTACTCCAGGGCAATGGCGTCCGGGCGCAGCGCGGCCTGCCGTGAGAACGCTTCGGGGATGGTGACGGCGGGGTACGGACGGGATGTGTCGTTCCACTCGACGAGGAGCTGCTGGCGCTCCCCGGAGGAGAGGAGGGGCAGGGTGGCCAGCGGCCGGTCCGGCGTGGCGACGGCGGCCTCCAGCAGGGTGCGCAGGTGGCCGACGAGGCGGGCCACCGTGGAGGCCTCGAACAGGTCAGTGCTGTATTCGATGACGCCGCGCAGCCCGTCGGCCGTCTCGGTGAGCAGGAGGCCCAGGTCGAAGCGGGCGGTGGCGTTGTCCACCTCCAGCGGGCGCAGCGTGAGGCCCGGCGCCCGCAGCTCCCCGGCGGGCGCGTTCTGCAGGGCGAAGACGACCTGCACCAGCGGGTTGCGGCTCACGTCTCGAGGGACGTTCAGCTCCTCGACGAGCTTCTCGAAGGGCAGGTCCTGGTGCTCGAACGCGGCCAGGGTGGTGCCACGCACCTGGCCCAGCAGCGCGCGGAATGAGTCCTCCGGGCGCACGCGTGCGCGCAGCACCAGCGTGTTCACGAAGAAGCCGACCAGCCCCTCCAGCTCACCATGGCGGCGGCCGGCGATGGGCGAGCCGACGAGCACGTCCTCCTGCCGGCTGTAGCGCGACAGCAGCACCTGCCACGCGGCCAGCAGGGCCATGAAGGGCGTCGTGCCCTCCTGTCGCGCGAGCGACAGCAGACCCACCATCAGCTCATGGGGCAGGTGCGCGGGCAGAAGTGCTCCGCGCGGAGTGCGGACGGCGGGCCGGGGCTTGTCGGTGGGCAGGTCCAGGACCTGCGGCGCCCCGGCGAGCTGCGCCTTCCACCAGTCCACCTCGCGCGCGAGCACGTCACCCTGGAGCCACTGCCGCTGCCACGCCGCGAAGTCCGCGTACTGCACCGGCAGCGACGGCAGCATGGGCGCCTTGCCCGAGGCGAAGGCCTCGTAGCCCGCAACGACCTCGCGGACCATGACGCCGATGGACCACCCGTCCGAGATGATGTGGTGCATGACAAGCACCAGGACGTGGTGCTCCGCGCTCAACCGCAGGAGGCGCGTGCGCAGCAGCGGTCCGGTGCCAAGGTCGAAGGGGCGGCTGGCCTCCTCGGTGGCGAGTCGCAGCGCCTCGGCCTCGCGTGTCTTCGCGGCGAAGGGGTGGCTGGCCTCCTCGGTGGCGAGGCGCTGCGCCTCAGCCGCGCGTGTCATCACGGCGAAGGATTCGCTGGCCTCCTCGGTGGCAAGGCTCAGCGCTTCAGCCTCGCGTGTCATCGCGGGGAAGGATTGGCTGGCCTGCTCAGAGCCTAGGCTCAGCGCCTCGGCCTCGCGTGTCATCGCGGGGAAGGGGTGTTTGACCTGATCGGTGGCGAGCCGTAGCGCGTCGGTCTCCCGCAGCTCCGCCTCCAGGTCCGTTACAGGGAGCGGCCAGCCGGTGTGCGGGTGGAGGACCTGGACGGGCTGGCACTCCTTCATCGCGAACGTCGTGCGCAGGGCCTCATGGCGGGAGACAAGGTGTTCCAGCGCGCGGCGCAGTGCCTCGATGTCCAGCACGCCCTCCATCCGGAGCGCGCCCGCCACGTTGTAGTGACTGCTCCCGGGTTGGAGCTGGTCGAGCACCCACAGGCGTTGCTGGGCGAAGGACAGCGGCAGCGCGCCGTCACGGGGAACAGGCCTCGGCGGCGGCGTCTTCGGCTCGGGGAGGCGGCCGAGGAACTGCTCCTCCACGCACTCCGTGACGCCGGCCACCGTGGGGGCGACGAAGAGCGCACGCAGGGGCAGCTCCACCTGGAACGTGGAGCGCACACGGGAGACGAGCTGCGTCGCCAACAGTGAGTGGCCGCCCAGGGCGAAGAAGTCATCGTGCAGGCCCACGTGCTCCACGTGCAGCAATTTGCGGAAGAGCGCCGCGACTCGCTGCTGGAACGGGGTGAGCCGCTCGGGGACCCGCGGAGCCTCCGCCGTGGCCAGGCCGGCAGACGGCGCGGGGAGTGCTTCACGGTCCAGCTTGCCGCTGGGCGTCAGCGGGAAGGCAGTTATCGCGACGAAGGCGGACGGCACCAGGTGCGCGGGCAAACGCTCCGTCAGGAAGGAGCGCAGGGTGGCGGCATCCGGGGAAGATGTCCCGGTCACGTACGCCACCAGTCGCTTGTCACCCGGAGCCTCTTCGCGCACCACCACCACCGCCTCGTGCACGGAGGGGTGGGCTCGCAGGGCGGACTCGACCTCACCGGGCTCGATGCGGAAGCCACGGACCTTCACCTGCAGGTCCATGCGGCCGGCGAAGTCGAGCGTCCCGTCCGTCCGCCAACGCACGCGGTCTCCCGTGCGATAGAGCCGGGCTCCGGGCGTGTCGCTGAACGGGTCCGGAACGAAGCGCTCGGCCGTCAGTGCGGGGTGGCCGGGGTAGCCTCGGCCGACGCCCTCTCCGCCGATGAACAGCTCTCCATGCACGCCCGGCGGAACCGGCTCGCCGTGCGTGTCGAGCACGTACAGGCGAACCCGCGCGAGCGGCCCGCCAATGGGCACCGACACGGCGTCAGCCGCGAGTCCCGCAGTGGGGTGGAACGTGGAGAAGACCGTGGCCTCTGTGGGGCCGTAGCAGTTCAGCAGGCGTCCCCGGAAGCCCGCGTCCACCATGGCGCGGACGACTCGCGGGTCTGCCGAGTCCCCTCCGAAGAGGACGTTGCGCAGTGGCCCGAGCGCGCCAGGACACTCACGGACCAGCTCGTTGAAGAGCACCGTGGTGAGGAACACGGTGGTGGCGCCCACGTCGCGCAGCGCCTGTGCGAAGCGCGGCGGAGACAGCGTGACGTCACGCGAGATGATGGCCAGCCGAGCGCCGTTGAGCAGCGCGCCCCAGACTTCGAACGTCGCCGCATCGAACGAAGGCGTGGCCACCTGAGCGATGCAGTCGTCCGGAGTCAGCCGCACGTAGTTCGTATCGCGGACGAGACTGGCGACGGAACGGTGCTCCACGCCCGCGCCCTTCGGCGTGCCCGTCGAGCCCGACGTGTAGATGACGTACGCGAGCTGCCCCGGCGAGACGGACACACCCGAGAGCGCGGTCTCCGGATGCCTCGAAAGCACGGCCGCATCCGAGTCCAGGCACACCATGGGCCGTCCGTGCTCGGGCAGGGACGAGACCGTCGGCGCTTGCGCGACCACACAGGCGACGCCAGCATCCTGGAGCATGAAGGCCAGTCGCTGCCGGGGATACGCGGGGTCCAGCGGAACGTAGCAACCGCCCGCCTTCAGGATGCCCAGCATGCCCACGACCAGCTCCGGCCCGCGCTCCATGCACAGGCCCACGCGCGCCTCGGGCGTCAATCCGAGCGACCGCAGGTGCCTCGCGAGCTGGTTCGAGCGTGCGTCCAGCGCCCCATACGTGAGGGTCCGCCCCTCGTGCTCCACGGCCACCGCGCCCGGCGAGCGCCGGACCTGGGCCGCGAAGAGGGACGGAATGGAGTCCGCAAAGTGGGCTCCCGTGTGCGTCGTGTTCCAGGCCACCAGCACCTGGTGGTGCTCGGCCGCGTCCATCAGCGGCAGGCGGCTGACGCGGACCTGGGCGTCGCGGACCACGGCCTCCAGCAGGACGCGGTAGTGCCGGGCGAGTCGCTCGGCGGAGGCTGGGGACAGGAGGTCCAGGCTGTACTCCAGCGTGCCTTCCAGGATTCCGCCGCGCTCCATGAGCGAGAGGCTCAGGTCGAACCGCGCGATGTCCGTGACGCTCCGCAGGAGGTCGACCTGGAGGCCCGGCAGTGACGGCGGCTGCATGGGCGCGTTCTGCAGGGCGAACATCACCTGGAAGAGCGGCGCGCGCCCCTCGGTGCGCTCACCACCGAGCGCCTCCACCAGCCGGTCGAAGGGCACATCCTGGTTGGCGTAGGCGGCCAGCGCGGACTCGCGGACGCGGTCCACCAGCTCCGCGAAGGTCGGGTCTCCTTCCAGCCGTGTGCGCAGCACCAGCGTGTTGACGAAGAAGCCGATGAGCGGCTCCAGCTCCGCCCGGGTGCGGTGCGCGATGGGACTGCCCACGGCGAAGTCGTCCTGCCCGGAGTACCGCGCCAGGAGCGCCTCGTACGCGGCCAGCGTCACCATGAACAGGGTGGCACCCTGCTCACGGCCCACCTGCTCCAACCCGTGGACCAGCTCCGCGGGCAGGGTGAAGAAGTGGCTGGCACCTCGCAGGGTCGGCGTGGCGGGCCGGCCGGACTCGGCGGGAAGCTCCAGCGCGGGGACCTCCTGGAGGCGCGCCTTCAGGGCCTCGACCTGGGCCTGGAGTCCCTCGGACTGGACCCACTGCCGCTGCCAGGTCGCGAAGTCCGCGTACTGCACCGGCAGCTCCGGCAGCGACGCGGGCTGGCCCTCCTGGTGCGCGGCGTACAGCGCCGCGACTTCACGCACCAGCACGCCCATGGACCAGCCGTCCGAGACGAGGTGGTGCATGCACAGCAGCAGCACGTGCTCCGTCTCCTCCGTGCGCACCAGCACCGTGCGCAGCAGGGGGCCGGTGGCCAGGTCGAACGGGTGATGTGCCTCGTCGGCCATGCGCCTGCGCAGGGCAGTGTCACGTGCAGCGGCGTCCAGGGCGCGCAGGTCCTCCACTGGCAGGGCCCGATGCGCGGGGGCAGGGTGGACGCGCTGCACGGGCTGGTCGTCCCGGGTGGCGAAGGTGGTGCGGAGCACCTCGTGGCGACGGACCACCTCGGCGAAGGCGCTCCGGAGGGCCTCCACGTCCAGCGGGCCGGAGAGCTTCAGCGCGACAGGCACGTTGTAGACGGCCCGCCCTGGCTGGAGCTGGTCCAGGAACCACAGGCGCTGCTGCGCGAAGGACAGCGGCAGCGCTTCACCGCGAGCCACGGGCAGCAGTGGCGGCATGTCCGTCCGCACCCCGTGCGGTAGCAGCGCCTCGAAGTGCTTCACGAGCTGCGAAACCGTGGGGGCCTCGAACAGCGTGCGCAGGGGCAGCTCCACGCCGAGCCGCGCGCGCAGCCGGGTCACCACCTGCGTGGCGAGCAACGAGTGTCCCCCCAGCACGAAGAAGTCGTCATGCAGGCCCACGCGCTCCACCTGGAGCACCTCGCGGAACAGCGCGGCGACCTGTTGCTCCCGGGGCGACCGGGGCTCGGCGAAGTCCGCAGTCACCCGAGGAGCCTCCGGCGCCGGGAGCGCCTCCCGGTCCACCTTGCCATGGGACGACAGGGGCAGGGCCGCGAGCGCCACGAAGGCGGACGGCACCATGTACTCCGGCAGCTGCTCGCG
This sequence comes from Pyxidicoccus sp. 3LFB2, assembly GCA_046520375.1. Lineage (GTDB taxonomy): Bacteria > Myxococcota > Myxococcia > Myxococcales > Myxococcaceae > Myxococcus. The sequence goes on along the minus strand of JBKGHK010000006.1, from coordinate 4,893 downwards.
CAGCGACTCGCGCAGCCCCGCCGTGTCCACCGTCTCGGGCGTCACGTAGGCCACCAGTCGCCTGCCGCCGGCCACGTCCTCACGCGCCCCGCGAGTGTCCGGCGCCCCGTCGGCCACCCGTCTGCTGTCGCGGACCGAATCCTCACGAACCACGACCACGGCCTCGCTCACGGCCGGGTGCGCGCGGAGGACGGCCTCGATTTCCCCCAGCTCGATGCGGAAGCCACGGACCTTCACCTGGAAGTCCAAGCGGCCAAGGAACTCCAGCGTCCCGTCCTGGCGCCAGCGCACCCGGTCTCCGGACCTGTACAGGCGCGCGCCCGGAACGGAGCTGAAGGGGTGGGGCAGGAAGCGCTCGGCGGTGAGCGCCGGGCGGCCCAGGTAGCCCCGGGCCAGACCGTCACCGCCGATGAACAGTTCGCCGGGAACGCCCACGGGCACGGGCCGCAGGGCCGCGTCCAGCACGTACACCTGGGTGTTGGCGATGGGGCCGCCAATGGACACGGAGGTCCCCACCACGTCACCGGGCGACAGCCGGAGGGCGGTGGTGATGGTGGTGCTCTCGGTGGGGCCGTAGGCGTTGACGACGGAGCTTCCGGCAGCCAGCCGTTCGCGGACTCGCGAGGTGGGAATCACCTCTCCGCCCACCACGAGTTGCGTCACTCGGGCCAGCGCCTCCGGTTGATGCTGCTGCATCAAATCGAAGAGGGCCGTGGCGAGGACCATCCACGTCACCCGGTGCTCGGTGATGAGCCGTGCCAGCTCCGCCACGTCGGGCGTATGCGGCGGGGAGAAGACCAGTCGCGCACCGTGCAGCAGCCCACCCCAGAGCTCCAGGGTGTGGGGGTCGAAGGTCAGCGGGGTGACCTGGAGGATGACCTCGTCCGGGCCGAAGCGGGCGAAGCGGGTGCCGAACAGCAGGCGCAGCACGCCCCGGTGCGGCACGGCCACACCCTTGGGCGTCCCCGTAGAGCCTGACGTGTACGTGACATAGGCGAGGCTGTCCGTGACGGCGGAAGCCTGCACCGCGTCCATGGGGTATCGGGCGAGCTGCTCCCACCCGGAGTCCAGGCACACGACGGACCACGAACCCGTGGGCAGCACGGACACCAGCGACGGGTGCGTGAGCACGGCCGTGAGGCCCGCGTCCCGGGCGATGAAGGCAAGGCGCTGCGCCGGGTACGTCGGGTCGAGCGGCACGTAGCAGCCACCGGCCTTGAGGATGCCCAGCAGGGCCACCGGCAGCTCCAGGCTCCGGTGCAGGCATACGCCGATGCGCGGCTCCGTCCCCAGGCCCAGTGACAGCAGGTGCCGGGCGAGCTGATTGGAGCGCGCGTCCAGCTCGCGGTAGGTGAGGGCGCGGTCCTCGAGTCGGACGGCCTCGACAGCCGGCGTTCGCCCGGCCTGCGCCGAGAAGAGCTGATGCACCGTGGCGTCGGAGGGGTACTCGGCCCGGGTGTCATTCCAGGTCACGAGGACCTGCTGGCGCTCGGCCTGGCTCATCAACGACAGCTCGCCCAGTCGGAGGTTCGCGTCCTCCGACACGCTCCGGAGCAGCTGCAGGAAGTGTTCGGCGAGCCGGCGCGCGGAGTCGGAGGTGAAGAGGTCCAGGCTGTACTCGAGCTGCCCTTCCAGCGCGCCGCCGCGCTCCATCAGGGACAGGGCGACGTCGAACTTCGCCGTCCCGGAGGAAGTGCGCAGCAGCTCCACGCGCAGGCCCGGAAGCGCGGGCGGCTGCATCGGCGTGTTCTGGAGGACGAAGAGGGCCTGGAACAGCGGCGTGCGGGACAGGTCCCGTTCACCGCCGAGTGCCTCCACCAGTCGGTCGAAGGGCACGTCCTGATGCGCGAAGGCACCCAGGGCTTCCTCACGCACACGCGCGACGAGCGCATCGAAGCGCGGGTCTCCGTCCAGGTTCGCGCGCAGCGCCAGTGTGTTGACGAAGAAGCCGACGAGCCCTTCCAGCTCCGGGCGTGTGCGGTGGGCCACGGGCGTGCCCACACAGAAGTCCGTCTGCCCGGAGTAGCGGGCCAGCAGCGCCTGCCACCCGGCCATCAGCACCATGAACAGCGTGGCGCCCTGTGCCTGCCCGAGCTTCTCCAGCGCGGCGACCCGCCCGGCCGGCACCGTGAAGAAATGGGTGGCCCCGCGAAGGGTGCGCACCGCGGGGCGCGCGTGGTCCGTGGGCAACTCCAGCGCCGGAGCCCCGTGCAAGCGCGAGCGCCACCACGCCAGCTGTGATGCCAGCGCGTCACCCTCCAGCGCACGACGCTCCCAGGCGGCGTAGTCGGCGTACTGCACCGGCAGCGCGGGCAGCGCCGCTTCACGGCCTTCTGCCAGGGCCGCGTACAGCTCGGCCACCTCACGCACCAGTACCCCCATGGACCAGCCGTCGGAGACGAGGTGGTGCATGGACAGCACCAGCACATGCTCGCCCGAGGCTGAGCGCAGCAGCACCGTGCGCAGCAGCGGGCCATGCTCCAGGTCGAAGGCACGGTGGGCTTCCTCGCTCATGCGCCGCTGCAGGGCAGCTTCGCGCTCCGTGTCTTCAATCCCGCGCAGGTCCTCAATGGGAAGGGGCCACGAGTCCGGGGCCACATGACTGTCCCCGTGAGGGTGTCCCGCCCCAGTGTGCGGGACTGCGGCAGGGGAAGGAGCCACGGACAGTGCGGGCAGGAGAACGTCCCGCGAGGTGTGGTCATCCGATGTGCTCAGGCCCTCACCGGACACGTGCAGCGAGGCAGGGTGGACGATTTGCGAGGCCCGTCCATCCGGTGTGCTCAGGCCCCCACCGGACAAGAACCACGAGGCCGGGTGGACGACCTGCACAGGGCGGCCATCGCGCGTGGAGAACGTCGTGCGCAGCGCCTCATGCCGGCGGACCACCTCCGCGCAGCTGCGCCGCAGCACGTCCGCGTCCAGCGGGCCGGACAGCCGCAGGGCCACGGGGATGTGGTAGGCGGTCTGCCCCGGGTGGAGCTGCTCCAGGAACCACAGCCGCTGCTGCGCGAAGGACGGTTCCCGCGTGTCCCTGGACTCCGGCGAACGCGGCAGCCGCTCCATCGGCAGGTCCGCAACGGCTCCCCGCTGAAGTCCCTGGATGCGCTCGGCCAGGAGGGCTACGGTGGGCGCATCGAAGAGGGTCCGTAGCGTCAGCTCCACGCCAAGCTGCGCGCGCACCCGCGTCACCACCTGCGTCGCCAGCAGCGAGTGTCCACCGAGAGCGAAGAAGTCATCCGCCACACCCACGCGCGTCTGCCCGAGCAGCTCGCCGAAGATGCGGGCCACCGTCTCCTCCATCGGCGTGCGCGACGCGATGAACGCGGCCTCGGGCCCAAGGCGGTCGGCCTCGGGCGCAGGCAGCGCGGACCGGTCCACCTTGCCGCTGGGCGTCCGTGGCAGCGAGGCCATCACCACGAAGGCCGAGGGCACCATGTGCGAAGGCAGCTTCTCCGCCAGCTCCCTCCGGATGCGCGCCACCTCGCGGGCGCTCCGCGCCCCTCGGAGTGGATTACTCGCCAGTCCATCCAGGGACTCGCGCGTGTCCGCCGACTCCGGCCACAGGTCCAGCGTCGCGGCAGCTCCGGGGCGCGCGAACACCACGTCCAGTGCGCCATCGCGGTGCGCACCCGCCCAGCTCACTCGCACCTCGTAGCCAAGACGCGAGCCCAGCGCATACAGGTCCTCGGGCTCCACCCCCCGGGTCTCCGGCCCGTGACGCAGGGCCTCTCGCAGGCCCGCCACGGTGGTGGGCCGGCCCGGGCTCGACAGCAGCTCGACGAGCCCCGTGTGCTCCAGCACGCGTGCGTTCGGAAGACACCTCACCGCGAGCCGCTCTGGCCGCGCATCCAGTCGCTCGCGCAGGGTGTCCAGCGTGAAGGCGGCGCCGGCCACCCACTCGGGCCGGGTGCCTCGGGCGGGGGCGTCGGCCACGCCACCGACGTGGAGGATGACCTCGTAGCGGAAGCGACTCAGCTCGTTGTCGTAGCGGCCGTGCTTCGGCAGCACCTCCACCCGGCTGATGCCCGGGATGAACCGGGGCAGGGTGGTGAAGAACGCCGGGGAGAGCACCAGCTCCTTGTCCGCGAGGAGGTCGCGCTGGACGCGGTGCTCGAACTGGGACGTGGCCACATGCCCGGAAGTCCCGTGCAGGCGCACCGACGCATGGAAGGCCTCCAGCAGCTCCAGGCTGCGCACGTCGCCCAGGAACACGCGCCCCCCGGGCTTCAGGGCCCTCACGGCCCCGCGCAGCACGGTGAGCAGGAACTCCGTGCTGGAGAACGTCTGGATGACCGAGTTGAGGACGACGGTATCGAACGTGCCCGGCTCGATTCCGGAGAAGTCCTCCACGCTCCGGTGAAGCAGGCGGACGGAGTCGAGAGCCCCGCCCATCCGCTCCCGCTGGCGTTCGATGCGGCCCAGCGCGGGCCGGGCGAAGTCGACGCCCCAGTACGCCTCGCAGCGCGGAGCCAGCCGGTACAGCAGCAGGCCGGTGCCGCACCCCAGCTCCAGCACCCGCCGAGGCTTCAGGTCGAGAAGCTGCTGCACGGTGGTGTCCACCCACTCGCGCATCTGCTCGGGTGGGAGCGGCTCGCCAGTGTAGCTGTCGTTCCAGCCGGTGAGGTCGAACGTCGGGTCGACGTCCGCGTCATCCCGCGCATAGGCCTCGTCGTAGATGGCCTTCCACTGCGAGGCCACATCGACGTCTCCCCGGTCCGCCGCGTCGCCCAGGACGACGTACGCCACCAAGCGCGTATCTCCAGGCGCGTCCTCCCGCGCAAGGACCACTGACTCGCGCACCGCCGCGTCCGCGCCGAGCACCGACTCGATTTCACCTGGCTCGATGCGGAAGCCGCGCAGCTTCACCTGGAAGTCGGAGCGGCCCAGGTACTC
>JBKGHK010000069.1:0-24167 GCA_046520375.1 Pyxidicoccus sp. 3LFB2 | reverse complement strand
CCTCGGCGCCCCATGCGCTTGCGTCCACGGCGGCGGCGCGGTAGGCTCCGGGCGTGTCCAGGAGGTGGAGCAGCCCGGAGGCCATGCTCGCGGCGCGGCCCGGGGCTCCTGCTTCGAGCCGGCGGCGGCCTGCGCCCGTCGGGTCCGCGGCCAGGGTGAGGAGCAGCTGCATGTCCTCGTCCGGCGCCAGTGCGGCGAGCCGGCCGAAGGCGAGCGTTACCTGGGGGACCTCCAGGACGGTGACGGCCATGTCCAGCACGGCATGCCCGGCGGGTGCCACCTCGCCACCGGGCAGCAGCCGGCACATGCCGTGCTCGCACGCCAGCTCCACGCCTTCCTCCAGGTCCTCGCCGAGCGCGTGGCTGAGCGCCGCCACCGTCACGGGACGAGGCAGCGCGCAGGCGGAGAGCACGGCGAGCCGCCGCTGACGGGCTCGCGCGCGGCGCTCGGGACGAAACAGGGTGGAGAGGAAGTCGGGGGGCGTCGTCACATGGCTCAGCCTCCCTGCAATCAGTGGGGCTGGCAAACCCTTGAGGGTGGGGGCTGCTCCTGTCGCCCTGGGGCCCGAGAGGGCGCGTCGATGCAGCGCCTGGCTTCGGGCGTGTCGCGAGACGCGGGCGCTTTGACTGGACTGGCGTATGACATTAAAAATGTCGCCGGGGTGGTGCTCTGTAGAGGGGGCCGGGAGCCGCCAGTCCAAGAAACGACTGCTTCATGCGCAACGCGGGTGTCGTCCTGTTCTGCCTGATGGCTCTGGCGGCCTCAGGCTGTGGTTCCGAAGCGCCTCCTCCCGCCATCTCGCTTCAACCCCAGTCCCTGACGTGGGCCGCGGAGACTGGCATCCGGGCAGGGTACAGCGTCGAAGTCGAGCGCAGCGGCGGCTATGCGGGGCCCATCCAACTGGAGCTGCGGGGGGTGCCCGAGGGACTCGTCCATGAGCCGGTGCTGCTCGAGAGCGAGGAGGACTTCGCCATCATGGAGATAGAGCTGGGCCCTCCGGTGGAGGTCGGCACGTACCCGATGATGCTGGTGGCCTCCGGCGGCACGCTGACGGATGTGGCTCACCTCACCTTGAAAGTGTCGGATGTGACGGCGAACAGTCCGGTCCTCCTCGCCTTCGAGCCGGAGACGCCCACGGTGATGAGGGGTGGAGTGCATGAGCTGACCGTGCAGGTGAACCGCGTCGGGGGCTTCCGTGGGGGCTTCCGCATCGAGCAGGGGCAGCCCGCGCCTGGGATGAGCGTGGCCGCTGTCTCCGTGGCCCGCGCGGCGCCGCGCTTCACGCTGACCTTGACGGTGGAGCAGGGCCGGAGCGTGGGCCCCGTCGAGCTGACCCTGACGGTGCGCACGGCAGAGCGCACGGAGCAGGTGCTGCTGCCCGTGGAGGTGGTGGGACCGTAGGCGGGTGGAGGGCAGGGTGACGGAAGGCCGACACCCGGGCCCGACGGACATTGCCGCGAGTGGGGGAGAGGCCGTTAGCTGCCGCGCTCATCCCTCACGAGGAGGCAGACATGGCAGGCGCGATTCTGGTGACCGGTGCGACAGGCACCATTGGTGGCGAGGTCACCCGGCAGCTCATCGCGGCGGGTGTGCGGCCGCGCCTCCTGGTGAGAGACCCGGCGAAGGCCCGCGGGTTCGAGGGCAAGGCGGACATCGTCCAGGGCGACCTGGGCGACGCCGCGTCCCTGGAGCGGGCGATGAAGGGTGTGGAGAAGTTGTTCCTCGTCGCGTCGGGCGTGGATGGGCAGGCGCTGGAGGCGAAGGCCGTCGACGCCGCGAAGAAGGCGGGCGTGAAGCACGTGGTGAAGCTGTCCGTGTTCGGCGCGGAGCAGGAGGGCATCACCTTCGCCCGCTGGCACCGGCCCGTGGAGAAGCAGATCGAGGCGTCCGGCATGGCGTGGACGCACCTGCGGCCCATCAACTTCATGACCAACATGATGGGCAACATCGGCAGCATCAAGGGGCAGGGGGCCTTCTACGAGCCCACGGGTGGAGGGAAGACGTCCGTCATCGACCCGGCGGACATCGGCGCGGTGGCGGTGAAGGTGCTCACCGAGCAGGGCCATGAGGGCAAGGCGTACACCCTGACCGGTCCCGAGGCGCTGTCCAGCGCGGAGCAGGCCGCCGTGCTGACCAAGACGCTGGGGCGCGAGGTGAAGCACGTGGACGTGCCGCCCGAGGCCGCGAAGCAGGGCATGGCGGGCAGCGGGATGCCGGCGCCCTATGTGGACGCGCTGCTGGACCTGCTGGCGGCCATGAAGGCGGGCAAGACGGCGACGGTGACGGACACCGTGCAGACGCTGCTGGGCCGCAAGGCGGGCACCTTCGAGGACTGGGCCAAGAGGCACGCCGCCGCGTTCAAGTGACGCGCGTCGATTCACGGTGACGGTGGCTCCCGCCTGGAGCCACCGTTCCATCGCTCACGCGGCCATGGACTCGGCACGGAGGCGGATGCGCGCGGAGACCTTCTTGCGGCCACCCCCCTTGCGCAGGATGTCGAGCGTCACCTCCTCGTCCGTGGCCAGGGCCATCAGGCGCTGGAGGTCGTCCACGCTGCTCACCGTCTTGTGGTTGATGGCCAGCAGCAGGTCATCCACCTGGAGCCCTGCGTCGTCGGCCGGCGTGCCGTCCTGCACCTTGAGCACCTTCACCGCGCGAGGCTGGCCCGTGTCCTGCGTCAGCCGCGTGTCCAGGTTCACCGCCGTGGCGGCGATGCCCAGGAAGCGCCGCTCCACCTTGCCGCGCTGGATGAGCAGGCTGGCCACCCATGCCGCCGTGGCCGCGCCCACCGCGAAGCCAATGCCCTGCGCATACGGCAGCACCAGCGTGTTGAGCCCCACCACCTGTCCGCGCGTGTTGATGAGCGGCCCGCCTGAGTTGCCCGGGTTGATGGCGGCGTCCGTCTGGAGCATGCCCTCCAGCACGACGCCGTTGGGCAGCGTGAGGCTGCGGTTGATGGCGCTCACCACGCCCATGGACACGGACTGCTCCAGGCGGAACGGGTTGCCAATGGCCATGACGAGCTGGCCCACGCGCACGGACTGGGGCTCGGCCAGGGGCAGGGTGGGGAAGTCCGTGCCCTCGGCGCGGACCACCGCGAGGTCCGTGGGCGCGTCTCCGCCCACCAGTGTGGCTCGGAGCTCCTCGCCGTTGGAGAGCTGCACGGTGAGCCCACGCGGGTTGCGCATCACCACGTGGCGGTTGGTGAGGACGTAGCCATCCGGCGTGAGGAAGAGCCCGGTGCCATGGCCTCGCGAGTGCTCCACGCCCACCACCGCGGGCGAGGCGCGTGCCACGAGGGACTCGAGGTCATCGGAGAACTGTTGCAGGAGCTTCATCGGGTGGTCCTTTCACTCACGAGCGCTTGCCGACGGTGATGGGCACTTCGCGCAGCTCGCCGGCTCGGAGCACGCGGGCCTGGACGGTGGTGCCGACCTTCTCGTCGCCCAGGTAGCCGAGCAGGTCCTCCACGCGGTGCAGCGACTGGCCGCCCAGGCTCACCAGCACGTCCCCGAGCAGCAGCCCCGCCTTGTGCGCGGGGCCGTCCGGATCCACCGAGAGGAAGACGAGGCCCGCCTCGGTGCCCGCGCGCTCCACCAGGTGCTGCGGAATGCGCACGGGGTAGGCGCCCACGCCCAGGTAGCCGCGGCGGACGCCGCCGTGCTCCTTCAGCGCGCCCGTGACTCGGGTGAGCGTGTCGCCGGGGATGACGACGGCGGCGGTGCGCGAGAAGGCCGCGGTGAGCAGGCCGATGAGGCGGCCCTGGGTGTCGACGAGGGCGCCGCCGGAGAAGCCCGGGGGAAGGTCGGCGTCGGTTTCGAGGTAGCGGTCCACGCGGCCTCCGGCGTGGGTGCGCCAGCCCTCGCCATGGGTGCTGACCATGCCGAGCGTGGCGCGGGCGGTGCGGCCGGGACGGGCCACGGTGACGACGAGGTGGCCGACCTTCACCTCATCGAGCGGGGCCGGAGGGAGCGGGGTGAGGCTGGAGGCGTCGGCCTTGAGGAGGGCGAGGTCGGTGCTGGCGTCGCGGCCGATGAGCTCGGCGGAGACGGTGCGGCCGTCGGCGAGGCCGATTTGGATGTGGCCCTCGTGCTCGACAGCGTGGCTGGTGGTGACGATGAGGCCCTCGGCGCTCCAGACGATGCCGGTGGCCCCGCGACGGCGGCGGGCCTCGACGCGGACGATGCTGGGGGCGACGCGCTCGACGACGGAGGCGAGGGACTGGGAGAGGGAGTGGAGGTCGGAGGACATGGCGATTCCTTTCGAGGCTGAAGGTAAAGGCCTCGAAGCGGCGCCACATCGGCGGACCGGGCAGGGCTCGGGCCTACCCGTTCGGGTAGGCCGGCTGTCCGTTTGGGGGAGGGGACTGGTGGTTCGGGCGGGGCTACCGGCTCCTGTGGAGCAGTTCCGCGGCGTGCGCGGCCTTCAGTTCCTCGCCGGCGTCATTCCACCCGGCCCAGGCGAAGCGAGTCAGGTCGTCGATCGAGACGTACTCGGCGAGCTGGGCCTGCTTCGTGGCATCGAACCTGCCGCCGAAGGTCCTGAGCAGGCGCTGGAGTTCTGCCTTGGCATCCGCCTTCAGTGCATCCTCGTCCGGTTCCGGAACAGTGCAGTGCTCGCGGCCGTAGACCTGCTCGATGGCCCGTTTGTATGCCAGCCAGGCTTGTATCTCTGGCATGGGACGCAGCAGGGGGACGTAGGTTCCAAGACTGGTGTTGACGACGCCAACTGCGTGGATGGTGGGGCCTGCGTCCTCGCCATCATGGGTGGCGACGAGCAGGTCGGCGGGCGCGGTGCCACGCACGGGGCGGATGGCCGCGGAGACCAGGGGCGCCAGGTCATTGGGATTGGCGAGGACCGCGACCATTCCGGGGGCGCGTGGCAGGCGCTGCGCTGGAGGCTGCAGGACGTGGATGCCGTCGCTGTTCGCGAGTCCGCGATGCCAGGGCTGACCGTCGTTCAGCAGCGGGTAGAGCGCGCGGCGGACGAGAATTTCCATCGCGCCCTGCTGGGCGTGGGGGACGGGCTGGAGCGGAGGGATGGTGCGTGGCTTGCCGCGCTCGTCCTTTCCCTCGCCCAGGACGACGATGCGGAACGGACGCTTCATTCCCCCGTCCCCGGAGTGCCTCCGATGGCGCCCGAGTACCAGAGGTCACCCGCGTTCGCCTGGAACTTGTCGGTGAGGGCCCGAAGCGTCTCCGAGTCCGGGATGGGATGGACGAGGGTTCCCGTCTCGGGGCCGTACTCGACGACGCGGAGTTCCGAGGTGTCCAGCCACCGCACGAAGTCGACCGACTGGGTGGCGACGACGACTCTGAGCGGGTGACCGGTGAAATCACCGTTCGCCAGGGCGCGGAGGAAGTCGATGCGCTTGCCCATGAGGTGAGGGTGGAGGGCGGCCTCGGGTTCGTCGATGAGCAGCGTTCCGTGGGGAGGCGTCGTCGCACCGGCCCAGAGCAGGAACAGGGTGGTCAGGACACCGTCTGCCTCCAGGCTCGCGGGCGTCAGTCGTGTTGAGCGGCGAGTCTGGAACACGAGGTGCCGGACGTTCTTCTTGTCCACCTGGAAGCGGATGTGATCGATGTGCGGGAAGAGGCCGCGAAGGTGCTCCTCGACGGCGGTGAATCGCTCGACCTCCCGGTTCTGCAAGGCCGCCAATGCCGCGACAAAGCCCTCACCCGCAGGCCGTACCTCCGTGTCGTCACCTGCCGTGAGCATCGCGGCGCTGCTGGGACGGAAGTATCGGGCGGTTCCGAATGACTCCACGAACCTTGAGAGGTCGGCAAGGTCGTTTTGCGGGATGAGCGCGAGGAAGTTGATGGCTCCCACGATGGGGAGGTTGTGATTCTCTCGGTTGCCGATGCGGATGCCGCGTAGAGAGTAAGGGCCCGTGCCTGCTTCAATCCATTCTCCACGCGGATCTCGTAGACGCTCTTGCAGGACCTCGGGCTCTGGTGATTCCAGGTTTGATTGGCCTGATGCGATAAGGGTGCCTACCCGCGGCCAGTTGATGCCTACCTGAATCTCGTGGTCGGGTTCGGTAGCGTTGCGGTCAACGCAGGCCCGCATGACGAGGCGTTTCGCAAGGTCGCCTCGATGAATGAGCGTTGCCCAGCCCTCCCTATTCAAGGGGTGTCCCGCATAGGAGACCCTCTGGAGCGGCTCCTGCCGCAGCGCCGCGAAGAGCTCGATGCCGCGCATGACGGTAGTCTTGCCGGAGGCATTTGCTCCAACCAGCACCGTCAGGGGGCTGAGGGTGACAGAGGTCTTCTGGATGGCGCCGAGGTTCTCGATTTCGATTCGTTCCAGCATCCCTTGCCCCGCAGTCGTGCCGAACCATGCCCGAGCATGGGAGGGGCGGCAATGATTCGGGACGCAGAACGCTCGGAACCGTCAGAGAGTGGCTTCAGCCCGCTTTGCGGAAGCGCTCGTAGCGCTCTTCCAGGTAGTCCGCGCGAGGTTGCAGCGCCTTGGACTCCGGCAGCATTCCCAGTCGCTTGCCCGCGAAGCCCTTGAGGCCGTGCTCCAGCGTGGGGCCGTCATGCTCGTCGAGCAGGCGCTGGGCAATCTCGATGATGCCGTCCGGCCGGATGCCCAGCAGGTCCGCGTCGTAGGCGCCGTGGTGGAGCTTGCACAGGGACAGCCCGTTGGGCACCTCGGGCCGGCCTCGCACGTCCCGGTCCGGGAGGATGTGCGCCGCGTCCAGCAACTCCGTGCGTGGGAATCGGCACACCGCGCAGCGCTCCTCGTACGCGGCCAGCACATGGTCCCTGAACATGGCCTGGTGCAACCGCTTCTTGGTGAGTACCGTCGCGTACCGGCGCTCCAGGCTGAGCAGGAGTGGATCGGCCGCGAAGCGTCCGGGCTCGCGAAGTGGAGCATCCTGCCCGGCCACCACGAGGGACGCTGTCAGCGCCGTGGGGTCCAGCGCCGTGACGTGAACGGGAAAGAGCGGTCGGTAATACCCCGGCTTCGTCCCGTAGAAGTAGATGAGAGGGACGTCCAGCTCCCGTGCCATGGAGAGCAGCTGGTTGTCCCTGGCGTCGGGGTCCTCACCCTGGAACTTGTAGAAGAACCCGTCGTCGGAACTCAGGTCGTCGTAGCGAGCCTCGCGGCCTTCACGAGGCACCGTCGTCTTGATGGACAGGGCGGCTCCGCGCATCTGCCGAGGCCTGAAGATGCCACGCGCCTTGCCAATGAAATGATGCTTCTCGCCGCGATATTGGAAGCCTTCGCTGATGGTCTTCCATGCCAGCTCTTCGCCATGACGAGCCATCAGCCGCCTCAGGGCGTCGAACGCAGCGACACGGATGGGCCAGTCAGGGTCCTGGTGCATGGGCAGCCAGTGCCACGGCATGCGCGGCACCAGCAGGTGACCAGGCTACCAGGTCAGGCGGAATTCACGGCAATCGCCGATGAACAGGAATGCGTTCGCGTCAAAGGCGCTGCAAAGCAGGGAATGCAGGTGGCGTGATGACGACCTAGCGAGTCGGAAGCCGCCTTGTCAGGGGCTCCCTCTATTGTCGTATCGGTGCAGGACGTGGCAGGTAGTCACCAGTATAGAGGATGTACGAGCCGCCGTGACGGGCCCGTCAGGCTGGCGAGAGGGAGGGCGGGCGTGGCCATGGAGAGTCAGGCAGAGGCGTTGAAGGAGCTGGGAGGGCGGCTGTCGCGGCGTAGGAAGGAGGCGGGCCTCGATATCGAGACCCTGAGCGCGCGCGCGGCGGTTCCCGCCCGGCTCATCGAGGGCTTCGAGAAAGGCCACGGGGCCCTCGGCATGGGGGCACTGGCACGCCTCGCGAGGGCTCTGGGCGTCGCACCCACGGCGTTCCTGCATACCTGTGCTCCGCAGGAACGCGCGCCAGTCGATGCCGGTGTCCTCTTGAAGGGGCGCTCCGTAGGGGCCTCACTCTCCCCTGGAGATCGCGAAGCGCTCGCGCGGGGACTCCGGAAGGCGCAGGCATTCTCGTTGCTCGGAGACCTCCTGCGTGTCGAGCGGCTCGTGGAAGCGTTTCACCCGAAGGCCGCACCTGTGAAGAACGCGCACCGAGCCGGTCATGCGAGCGCGTTCAAAATGCGAGCCCTCCTTCCCGAGCGCCAGGGGCCCCTGCGCGGGCTGACGCGTCTCGTGGAAGGTCGCTTCGACGTCCTCGTCCTCCGGCATCGCTTCGAGCACGCGTCGGTACTCGGCGCGAGCTGCCGTTCTGGGCGCGCACGCTTGATTGTCATCAGCACCCGCATCGTGCGCGAGCCCGTGTACCGCTTCGTCCTCGCGCACGAATTGGCTCATCACCTGCTCGACCTGTCCGACAGTGGCGTCACCACGGACGAGGGACGCTTCGAGAACGCGGGCTTCTGGCTGGAGAGCCCTCCGGAGGAGAAGCGAGCCAACGCCTTCGCGGCCATGTTGCTCGCGCCCGAGGAAGCGGTGCGGCGCGCACTGGGGATGCCGAGTCCTGAGGGGTACGGACTCACAGAGGCATATGCTCTGGTCACCCGAGCCCGGGCGCGCTTCGGTCTTAGCTTCCCGGCGATGGCTTGGCACCTCTACAACCTGCGCTATTTCCGCTCCGCTGAGACTGTCGAGGCCCTGCTGACCGCGCCGGATGAAACGCCACTGACGGGCTTCGAGGAGGAAGCCCGCTTCGATGGGCTGGAGCGCAGGACACTGGAGGCCTGGTCGCGGGAAGCCATCTCCGCCAGCCGTGCACGAGAGTTGCTTGGACGCTCCCTGGAGGAGCTCTCACTGCATGAAGCGGTACGTCGTGGATACAGACATCCTGGCCAACATCCAACGAGCGGGTCACGCGGGGACCCTGGGACGACTGGGCCCGCTTCCCATCATCATTACTGAAGCCGTCTGGGAGGAACTGACGGTCAATGCCGGGTTGAACGGTGCGCCTGCCAGACTGGTGAAAGAGGCTGATGAAATGCTGCGCGCCATCGCGGGTGCGCCCATGATGCTGACACCGCAGAGTCCCGAGTTGAGGACGCTCGTCCAGCTTCAGCTTCCACCACCGACCGAGGGACTCGGTGAGCACTCGGTCATCGCCTATGCGTATCACCATGGAGATGTGACGGCCGTCCTCAATGACCGCCGGGCGCTCCATCGCAGCATCGAGGAGCTGCGTGGCCGGGTCGTCTCCTGGCATGGCTTCCTGGAGGTGCTGCGCGCCCGGCACGGGCTGACGAAGCGGGCCGCGGACGAGCTGTCGTCCTGGTACTGCACCCGCTTCATTCCGCAGCGTCCACCCCTCTGGTGGTAGCGGAGTCTTCGGCGCTCAGCGTGCGGCTGCCACCCGGTCGCGACGGAGGTATTCGAGCAGGGCGTCCGCCAGGTCGTACGTCGGGTGGTGGAAGGCGTGCGTGGCGATGGCGGCCTCGAAGTGACGCTGGGCATCTCTCGCGCTCGGGGCGCCTTCGTGTCCTGGCAGGCGTCCCGCCAGCGCGGCCTCGCCGAGGTAGTAGTGCACCTGGATGCGGCGGATGCGCTCCATGTGCGAGTCCTCGTCCTTCGTCGCCGCCCACAGCGCCTGCTCGTCCAACTCGCCCGTGAGGTAGCGCGCTACCGGCAGCGGCCAGTCCGCTGTGGCGTGCGCGGCCGTGAAGGCCTTCAGCTCCGCCACCCGCGCCGCTCCTGGCGCGGTCAGGTAGCGCAGCAGCCAGGCCATGGTGTCGTCCGGGCTCTTCTCCACGAGTCGGTCCAGCACCGGTTTCACCATCTCCGGGCCGCTGTACGTCTTCACCACCGCCGCCACGTACATCCGCGCGGCCGCCGGGTTCTTCCCCTCGTTCACCAGGGGCTGCAGCAGCACCGGTGGCTGGACCGTGTCTCCCGCCGCCAGGTATGCGCGGGCGAGCACCAGCCGCGCCTCGACGTCCTCGGGCATCCGCTGGACGATGGGGTTCAGCACCTCCACCGCGGCCTGCGGCTTGCCCTGCAGGAGGAAGCCTCGTGCGAGGCCCACGCTGTAGAAGGCCTCCTTGGCGTTGGTGCTCGGCGTCGCCTCGTGGTTCGCACGCCACGCCGCCACGTCCGCCAGCGCGCCCCGATAGCCCTTCTCCGTCAGGGCCCCGTCACGCGTGAGGCGCCCCAGCATGCCCCAGCGCCGCTCGATGATGTCCCGGTTCCAGTCCACCCAGTCCTGTGGGTGCTTCGACACCAGGGCCTCCAGCGTCGCTCGCACGTTCTTCGGCTGGTCGCGCATCATCATCGGCAGCAGCGCCTCCTGCAGCAGCGCCTGGGCGAGGCGCAGCGCGTCCAGTTCGAGCAGCTCGCCGGCCTTCGCGTCTCCCAGCGTGTACTCCATGGGCCAGAAGCCCGAGGGCGCACCCACCGTCGACTCGAAGCTGCTCAGCTTCACGGTGAGCTTGCCGTTCTCCTGGGAGACGTCTCCCCAGACGAGGGTGTTCACCTTCGCCTCGGCCGTGCGCGCGCGGGCTTCATCGACGCTGGCGGGCGCGGCCACCTGCGGGCGCACCACGTCGATGGGCACGTTCACGATGAGCCCCTGGAGCGCGGCGGTGAGGCGCGCTTCCTGGGCCTGCGCCTCCGTGGCGGCTTCCGGGCTCGTGGGCCGCAGCGGGAGCAGGCCCACGACATAGCGAGGCTCGGTGGGCACGGCGGTATCGCGCGCGGGGGCGGGTGTCTGCGGCGCGGTACAGGCGAAGGCGAGGCTCGCGACGAGGACGAGACAGGAGGGAATTCGCATGCGCGCGATTTCAGCAGGAGGCAGGCCGACAGGCCAGCCGGGTGGCAGGCGGTGCCCCTGTCTGCCGCCCCTGAGCGCATCCTGCGTCAGCCTGAAGCCGAAACCGCTCTTCCTGAATCCGAGCGTGAGAAGGCCCGCTCAGTCGCGAACGAGCAGCGCGCCTCCCGGCCCGAAGCCGAGAGTGAGGCACAGTACGCGCCTGTGGTCCGCGAGCCGCGCATCCCAGCGCGCGGCCTCCGCCGCCAGTTCCGCGTCGTTGAGCACCAGCACCGTGCCTCCGCCTTCCGGACCCGTGAGCCCTGAGGCGTGGAGCAGGTCGTCCACCAACGAAGCGTGCCCCTCCCAGCCGTAGGTGCAGCCTCCGGGAATGAGCGTTCCGTCCAGAGGGCAAGGCAGTGCAAGGCACAGCGCGTCTGGCGTCGCCGCTCCATGATGCGCCGTGGCTCCGTGCTGCGCGTGCGGAGGCAACGCTCCACTCTGGCGACCCTGCGCCGTGGCTCCGTGCTGCGCGCGCGGAGGCAACGCTCCACTCTGGCGACCCTGCACCGTGGCTCCGTGCTGCGCGTGCGGAGACGTCGCTCTACTCTGGGTATTCTGCGCCGTGGCTTCGCGGTGCGCGTGCGGAGGCTCTGCTCCACTTCGGGTGTCCTGCGAAGTGGCTTCGTGCCGCGTCTCGGGAGGCCTGCTCCCGCCCTGTTCCACGAACGCGCGCAGGGCTCCGCCGATGAAGCGAACCGCCGCGGGAATGTGGTGCCCGTCCTCCGGTCTCGGCATGCCGATGAGGCGCAGTGGCAGCGCAGCGGTGTCCCGCTCGAAGACGCGCAGGGCCGTGGGGCTCGCGCACTTGATGCTGGTCTGCCCTACGTCGAGCGCCACGGGGCTCGTGGAGTGAAGAGGCTCCAGCAGCCGCAGGCCCGCGCGCACCGGGGCGAAGCGCGGGTCCTCCGCGACGTACACGGGGCAGGAGAGCACGGCGCTCGCCTGTTCCATCAGCAGCTCGAAGCCTTCGAGACAGGCCAGCCCTCCGCTGAGCCACACCGAGTCCGCGTCGTGTCTGGGCACCAGCTCCGCCAGGGCTCCCGCGAGCACGGGGAGCAGGTGGAAGGCGAGCATGGACTCAGGGATTCCCGCGCGCCGGTCCGCCTCCACCCGCTCGGAGCCGAGCAGCTCCCACAGTTCATGCCCGAGCACCGGGAGGTTCCATACCTCCAGCGAGGACACTCCTTCGGGCGCATGGCGCCGGGCGGTCCAGCCGTGCCGAGGCGGGCTCATGCCGCGAGCCCGGCGATGCGCTCGGCGGCTTCCTTCGCTCCGTCGTGCGCCTGGTAGGAAGCGGAGATGGCGGCGACCTTCTGGCGCAGCGGCGTGCCCGGCTCCAGCAGTTGGCGGAGCGCGGCGCGGCAGTCCTCCACCGTGAGCGTGCGCGGCTCCAGGACAAGGCCGGCGCCCGCCTTCGTGAGGAAGTGCGCCTGGATGGGCTGGTCGTTGCAGAGGGGCAGTTGCAGCATCGGCACGCCCGCCGTCATCGCCTCCATCACCGAGTTGGCTCCGCCATGCGTCACGAACGCCGAGGTCCGCGTCAGGAGCTGCCGCTGCGGCACGTACGGCACCGCCACCACGTCTCCCGGGAGCGAGCGGGAGAACTCCGTATCGGCCAGCTCGCCCGCGCTGAGGACCAGCGTCACTCCGAGCGGGGCCGCGGCTTCGGCGATGGTGCGGAACAGCTCCGGCTGCCAGGAAATCTGGCTGCCGAAGGACACGTAGACCACGGGCTTCGTGCCCAGGCGCTCCCAGGGGAAGTCCACCTCGTCCCCTCGCTCCGTCAGCGGCGTGGACGGCCCGACGAGGTGCGTGGCTGGCGGCAGGCCCGCGTCGGGGCCGAGGAACGCCTCGGTGGCGAAGATGAGGTTGAGGCGCGGCGAGAGGCACTCGCAGTTGCGAAAGCGCGCGTCGAAGCCGTGACGGGCGAACAGCGCCTGACGCTCCGGAGCCAGCGCGCGCACGTTGCGGCGCAGGCCGTAGTCGTCCATCGGCTCCAGCAGTGAGAGGGCCGAGGACACGCCCGCCCAGGGGATGCGCGCCTCGTGCGCGGCGAGCACGGCCGCGTACTGCATTCCGTCCAGCGCCATGACGTCCGGGCGGAAGTCACGGACCACCTGGCGCACGGGCTCCAGCAGCGCGGGCACCGCGTCGATGAGCAGGCCGCGAATCCACTTCCCGAGGGCGCCCTCGTCCAGGACGAGGCGCGCGAGGGCCTCGCCACCTGTTTCAATGGTGGGGGCTGGGGCCTCGGGCCGGGGCAGGTGGAGGACCTCCACGCCGAGCCGGGCGAGCTGGGGCGCGGGCTCGGGGATGCAGAGCCAGCCCACGGTGTGTCCCAGCCGGCGCAGCCACTGGGCCACGCCAATCATCGGGTTGAGGTGGCCCTTCTCGGGCGAGGTGGCAATCAGGATTCGGGACATGGCGGGCGGGCGCGGCAGTGCGCGTGCAGCATGGCGAGGGAGACGAGCCGCATCAACAGCCGGTCCATTCCACTGGCCGCTGGAGCGTCGGGAGACAGACGGGTGTAGCGGTCCAGCAGGGTGAGCACGGCGCCGGAGTCGATGACCTCCAGGGGCTCCAGCTTCGAGGGCGAGAGCCACGCGCGGTACAGCTCCAGCCAGCGCTCGCGCACGGGACTGGACAGGGCCGTGTGCGCGTAGCGCGGCGTCTTGCGTGCGAGGCGGACCTCGTCTGGGACGAGGCTTCGCACGGCGTGGCGGAAGAGCCACTTGCCGCCACCCTCGCGCACGAGCAGCGACACGGGGAGCGCCAGCGCCCGGCTCGCGAAGCCCGGGTCGAGATAGGGCGTGTGCACGGTGAGCCCGTGGGCCCGTGCGCCTTTGAGCTCGGGGGGAAGGACGAGCTCGCGCAGGACCCAGGCGGCGTAGCGAAGCTCCTCGGAGCGGTCTGCCTCCTCGGGGGCGAGCGCCCAGGGCGGTGCATACGGCGCAGGCGTCCCCAAGTTGCCCACAGGCAGCACCTCATGGGCAAGGCGGCGGTCCTCCTCCACGCGGGCCCGTGCTCCGGCGAGCGCCTCCGGGTTGCCCAGGAGCACCTCGTCCGCGCCCGCGCCACTCAGCATCACCGTGGCGCCGTGACGGCGGGCCTCCGCATAGAAGGCGAAGCTCGCCACGGCCCGGGCATTGATGAGCGGTGTCTCGTTGCTCAGGACCGCGGCCTCGAACAGGTCGGGGAGCACCGCGTCGGGCACTGGCACGTCGACCAGCTCCACGCACGCCACGCGGGCCATCGTCCTCGCGTTGCTGCGTTCCACGGCGTCGGCGAAGTGGACGTCCATGGTCCACGCGCGGACCTGCCCGGGGGCCTCGCGCGCCGCGAGGGCGCACAGTGCGGCACTGTCCACGCCTCCGCTCAGGCTCACATCGCGTGCCCCGGCTGCGACGTGAGGGCCGACCGTGCCCGCGAGCGCGGAGAGGAGCTGTTCCGCGAGCCGGTCCTCATCCTCGAAGGGGTGTGCCGGTGCACCCGTGAGCCGGTCCTTCTCCGGATGCGCGGGCGTCGTCGAAGGGAGCCTCCCCGCTGCTTCGGGAGACACCGCCTCACGCGCCACGCGAGGCAACACCTCGGGCACCCGGTCCACGTCCTGGAACAGGCTCTCCCACGGAAGCAGCGCGTGCCGCAGGAACGCGGCCACGGCCCACGGAGCCAGCCCCTCCGGAGCAAGCCTCCACACGGACGGCTCGGATGCCGCCGTGTCCCGTGGCCGGTAGTAGGGCAGGGTGCCGAGCGGGCCTCTGGGGGAACGGGACACGGGGTGACTGTGACAAGCGCGGGAGGCTCGGGGCAACCCCGCTATAGTCCGCCCGTGCGCTACGAGCTCCATGACGGCCGCATCCTCACCTGGTCCCTGGAGTCGCACGTCACCACGCACTGCAACCTGCGCTGCGTGCAGTGCTGCCCGCTCTCACCCCACCTGCCCACGTGGGCCGTGGCTCCCGCCGCCCTCGAAGCGGACCTGCGCAGGCTGGCCCGCGTCCTGCGGCCCAACCTCTTCAAGCTCACCGGCGGCGAGCCCTTCCTCCATCCCGACCTGCCCGCTGTCCTCGACGCCGTGCGCGCCTCCGGCATCTCCGAGCAGATCTCCATCACCACCAACGGCTTCCTCGCTCAGAGCGCCCCCGACGCCGTCTATGAGCGGCTGGACCGGATGACCCTGTCCGTCTACTCCTCCGCGCCCCTGCCGGAGCGCTCCATCACCCACATCACCGAGCGTTGCGAGCAGCACGGCGTCCACCTCTCGGTGAAGCCCATCGACGCGTTCCAGCAGCTCACGCCCGACGCGCCTCATACCTCCGACGCCGCCGTGCGCACCGTCTACGAGCGCTGCTGGCTCAAGGTCCGCTGCCACCTCGTCCACGCCGGCCACTTCTATGCCTGCACCCGTCCACCTCACGTGGCCACCGTGCTCGGCGGCAGGTACCCGGAGATGCCCGCGCTGGCCGAGGTGGACGGCGTGCCGCTCGACGCGCCGGACCTGCTGGAGCGGATGCTCGGCTACCTCGAGAAGGACACGCCGCTGGCCACCTGTCGCTACTGCCTGGGCGCCAGCGGGGAGTGGCAGCCCCACGCCCAGCTCCCCCGCGCCCGGAGTGCACCCCCGAGCGAGGCCTTGTAGGCTGGGCCCCATGCTCCGAATCCACTTCGTACTGCCGCTGCTGTCCGTGCTGATGCTGGTCGGCTGTGGTGATGACGAGTCGTGCATCGACCAGGCCTCCAAGTTCGAGTTCTCCACCGGTGGCATTGGCAACTGCACCATGATGCAGACCTGCAACGGAGGCGACGTCTCCGTGTTCGCCTGCCACCCACCGCGCGGCCAGCAGGACGGCTACGCCCTCTTCGTTCGGATGTCAGACCAGACGCCCATTGGCTTTTCCGCCCCCGAGTCCGAGTGCGTGCCCGAGCCCCTGGTCGGCTGCGAGCTCTGAACCATCGTTCATCCTGTGCGAGGGCGGTCGGGAGAGGCGCGCACGGTGTGGACGGGATGAAGCGACCGTTGAGCGCCTCGTTGGGCTCGTGTGCACGGAAAACCGGCGTGCAGAGGAGGCCCAACCTGCGAGAATCATTGTGGAAACGGCTTATTAAAGGCTGCTTTCCTTGGGTCGGCCCTATTTAAATAAAAGGCATTTGACTTAAACAGGCCTCGTTCAAATGCTGGGTGCGTGACTGACACCGCATCTGCGCCTTCGAGGATGGGCCGGTTCGTGGAGACCACCGTCGCCGGAGAGCGTGTGCGGTCGTTCGTCCCGCCGCCTTTGCCGCCAGCCCCGCCCATCGACGTCCTGGCACTGCTGGACCGGCTCAGCCTCGCCGAGCGGGCGCTGGGGCGCCTTGATGGAATCACGATGATCCTGCCGCGTCAGGAACTGTTCCTTTACATGTACGTGCGCAAGGAGGCGGTGCTCTCCTCCCAGATTGAGGGGACGCAGTCGACACTCTCCGACCTGCTTCGGTTCGAGACCGAGGCTCAGGAGGGCCAGCCCATCGATGACGTCCGCGAGGTCTCCAACTACGTCGACGCGATGATGTACGGGCTCGAGCGGCTCAAGGAGTTGCCGCTCTCTCTTCGGCTCATCCGCGAGATGCATGCACGGTTGCTGCAGAGCGGACGCGGTGGCACCCAGGACCCGGGTGAGTTCCGTCGTTCGCAGAACTGGATTGGAGGGACCCGGCCCGGAAATGCCCTGTACGTTCCGCCTCCAGTCACGGAACTCGACGGGTGCCTCGGCGCCCTCGAAAACTTCATGCACGAAGAGCAGTCCCGGCTGCCAGCCCTCATCAAGGCGGGTCTCCTGCACGTGCAGTTCGAGAGCATCCACCCCTTCCTCGACGGCAATGGCCGCATCGGCCGCCTCCTCGTGACGCTCTATCTGTGCGCCCAGGGTGTGCTCCGCAAGCCGCTGCTCTACCTGAGCCTCTACCTGAAGACGCGCCGAGCCGATTACTACCGGCTGCTCCAGGAGGTTCGCGAGCGGGGCGCATGGGAGGCCTGGCTCGAGTTCTTCCTGAAGGGCGTCGAGGAGACGGCAAACCAGGCGTTCGAAGCGGCAACAAGAATCGTCGAACTCTTCAAGCGCGACCGGGAGCGCATCACGGCTGAGAGCGAGCGTGCCGGTTCAGCGCTTCGTGTGCACGAGCTGTTGCAGACGCAGCCGTACCTCACGTCGAACCAGCTCGTCATTCTGACAGGTCTGACTGCCCCCACGGTGAACGCGGCGCTTGCGGACCTGGAGCGGCTGGGCATCGTGGAAGAGGTCACCGGACGCAAGCGAGGCCGCGTCTTTGCGTACCGCGGCTACCTCGCCATCTTGAACGAGGGGACGACTCCGTTGCAGGGGGCGTCTCCCGGCGGGCCGCGTACCTGAAGCTTCAGTAGCAGCAACTCGCGCCCAGGTAAGGACGACACGGGCTTAGCGCGGCTGCGAGCTCTAGCCGGGGCTGGCCCGGCCCGGTTCCGCGGGCAGCTCCACGGTGAAGGTGGAGCCCTGGCCCGGCTCGCTCTCCGCGCGCACCGTGCCGCCCTGGGCCTCCACCAGCGTGCGGGTGATGTAGAGCCCCAGCCCCAGCCCACCGTAGTGGCGCTCCGACACGGCGCGCTCGAAGCGGCCGAAGATGCGCGGCAGGTGCTCCGGGGCGATGCCGATGCCCTCGTCTCGCACCGTCAGGCGGACGCCGCTCCCGCTCGGCTCCAGGTGCACGCGGATGGGCCTGCCCCCGCCGTACTTCACCGCGTTGTCGACCAGGTTGGTGACGACCTGCTCCAGCCGCAGCCGGTCCCACCGGCCCGTGAGGCCCGTCGCCACACCCTCCAGGTGGAGCGCGGAGCCAGCCCGGGCCGCCTGTGCCTCGTACCGCGTCATCACCTCGCGCACGAGCGGGCCCAGGTCCACGTCCTCCAGCTCCAGTGACAGCCGGCCCGAGGTGATGCGCGACACGTCCAGCAGGTCGCCCACCAGCTCCGACAGCTTCTTCACCTGGCGCGCGCCCACCTCAACGTAGCTCTCCACCACCCGACGGGGAATGGCCTCGGAGTGGCGGGACAGCTCCCGGGCGAGCGCCTGCAGCTTCAGGCTCAGCGGGGTGAGCGGCGTCTTCAGCTCGTGGCTGGCAATGGACAGGAACTCGTCGCGCAGCCGCACGGCGTCCTGGGCTTCACGGTACAGGCGCGCGTTCTCCATGGAGAGCGCGGCCCGGTATGCCAGCTCCTTGCCGAAGGACAGGTCCGCCTGCGTATAGCGCCGGCCCGAGTGGCCGGTGAAGAAGGTCAGCACCCCCAGCGTCCGTCCCCGCGCCACCAGCGGCACCGCGATGAGGGAGACGCACCGGGTGGCCATCATCACCTGGGCATGCTCCTCTGTGTGCGCGCTGTGGCGGATGCGCTCAGGGGTGAAGTCCTCGAGGAGGAGCGCCTCCCCGCGCAGGAGGGCCTCCGTGGGCGGATGGTGCCGGTTGCCCTCGGTGAGCAGCTGGAAGCGCGCAATCTCCCGCGCGAGCGCCGCGTCCTCCGGGCGCGAGTGGGCCACCTCCACCCGACGGAACGTCCCGTCCGCTTCGGCCAGGTCGACGAAGCACCAGTCCGCGAGCGCCGGTACCACCAGCTTCGCCGTGTTGCTCAGCGTGGCTTCGTAGTCCAGCGACGTGGCCAGCAACGCGCCGGCCTCGGAGAGCACGCGGGCCCGGGCCTCCGCCTGCCGCAGCTCGGTGGCCAGCGCCTCCGCCCGCTGGCGGGCCCGCACCAGGTCCGTCACGTCGAAGCCGAAGCCCGCGAGCCCGTCGATGCGGCCCTGCGCGTCCCGCGTGGGCTGGTAGACGAGGTTGAGGAAGGTCTCCCGCATCACCCCGTCGTCCTGGGGGAAGCGCAGCGGCAGGGCATGGCCGATGAAGGGCTCGCCGGTGGTGTAGACGCCGTCCAGCATGGCGATGATGCCCTGGCCCTCGGCTTCCGTTATCGCCTCGCGGATGGCCAGGCCCGTCAGGCGGCGGTGGCCCACCAGCGCGTCATTGAGCTTGTTGGAGAAGGTGTAGACGTGGTCCGGGCCCCGGGTGAAGACGATGTGCGCCGGCGCATCCATGAAGAGGGCGTGGAGCCGGGCCCGCTCCAGCTCCGCCGCGCTCCGGGCCTGGCGCTCGCGCTCCAGCAGCCCCACCCGCTCCGTGTTCGCCTTGCGGAGCATCACATTCAGCTTCGTCATCAACACCGACACGAGGACGTAGAGGCCGAGCGCGAGCGAGTTTCCCGTCGACAGCCGGAAGGAGTGGGCCGGCGGCAGGAACAGCCACGTCGCTGCGACGAGCGACAGCGCCGCCGCCTCGTCCTGGCCGGACGCCGCCAGCCAGCGCGCCTGGAGGTAGCGCTTCGCCACGGTGCCGGTGCCCTCGGAGGTCAGCGTCTCCAGCGCACGCTTCGCGCCCAGCTCGCGGGCCTTCGCCACGCGCGCCGTCAGGTCCTCCTTCGCCGCGCCCGGAAGCACCGAGTACGCGGGGGACACCATCATGGGCGCGGTGAGGGGCTGGCCGAAGCGCAGGCCCTCATTCGTTCCGTCCTGCAGGCGGCCCAGGAGCGCGAGCAGCCGCCGCGACTGCTCGGGCGCCAGCCGCTGCTGGTCCTTCAGCAGGGACACCACGTCCGCGCGGGCGAAGCCCTCTTCCTGGAGCGACAGCAGCAGCTCCGCCCGGGACAGGCGCGGCTCCAGCTCATCCGGCGTCTCGCGCAGTCGGCGTGACAGGGTGAGCAGCGTGTCCATGGCCGACGCGCCCGCGACGGCCACCGCCGCCACGGGCACCTGAGTCAGGCCGGCGCCTCGAAGAAGATGGCGCGCTCCGTCACCCCCCTCGAGGAGACGGAGCGCGCCCTGCCCTGACCCGGTGTGTGGCCGGGGCGCGTCACTTCGGTGAATGGCGACCCGCCCGGGCATCCACGGGAAGGGTCACCCCCCCGCCTCCTCCCGCCCGGGCGGGGGCCATTCCCCCAGCACAACGCTCGTCGCCGCGGGGCATATCTCTTCCGGGCGCCACCGGGCCTGGCCCCGGTGTCGAAGCGAGCGCATGCCCTTGAACCCTTCGCCCCAGGGCTTCGGGGTGGAGGCACACGGGCCCCCGCGGCCTCGTCTGGGAAGGCGCCACGCGGTGAAGCGCGAATCGCCCCCGGTCCGGGAGGGCGTCGCATCGTGTGGCGCTCCCTTCCTCCGTCCGCCATGATGCTCAAGTGAGCGCAGACGGGTTCGCTGAAGGCATGCGACCCTTGCGCTGGGGCAGGGTGAGGAGTAATTGCGGCCTTCAGGAGCGCCAGCGCGGGAGCGTCAGTGAGAATCGCCGAGTTCCTCAGCCCCCAAGCCGTCATCGCCGACATGCAGTCGCGGACGAAGCCGGAGGTGTTGCGCGAGCTGAGCGCTACGCTGGTGCGTGCGCACCCGCTGCTGCCGCCGGAGCGGCTGGTGGAGGTGCTGCGCGAGCGGGAGAAGCTGGGCAGCACCGGCATCGGCGAGGGGGTGGCCATTCCCCACGGCAAGCTTCCGGGCATGGCGCAGCTGCAGGCCGCCTTCGGCGTGTCCCGGGCCGGGGTGGACTTCGAGGCCATCGACGGCCGGCCCACCCACCTGTTCTTCGCGCTGGTGGCCCCGGAGAACAGCGCCGGGGTGCACCTCAAGGCGCTGGCCCGCATCTCCCGCCTGTTCAAGAACCCGCGCTTCCGGACGTCCATCCTCGAGGCCCCCACGGCCGCGGACATCCACGCCCTCATCATCCAGGAAGACGCGCGGCCCTGAGGCTGGCTCCGGGGGGAGCTCCATGGATGTCGTCCTGAGGCCGATCAACGATCGGTTCTTCCACGAGCAGGTGCTGCCGTTCCTCACCCGCGCCATGGGGGACGCCACGGCCGCGCTGGAGTCCCTGCTCGACGGGGTGGCGGATGGCCAGGCCCGCATGCTCTGCGAGCGGCTCTTGTCCACGGCGGTGCCCGGCGGGCTGAACGCGGTGGACGCGGAGCCCTGGTCGGACCTGGTGGACCGGCTCGTCTTCCTGCCCTGGAAGGAGGGCGCCTCGGGCTGGGAGGTGGCGGCGACGCAGGCGGGCTACGCGGACGCCTGGGACGAGGCGCTGCACCTGGCGCTGATGCTGGAGGAGCCCGGCTATCCGTACTGGGACGCGCGCGGCTCGCGCGAGGTGCGGGACGGCATGCGCTTCCGGCCCATGGCCGACATGGGGCTGGCCTCGCTGCTGTCGGGCCAGTGGGAGCCCTTCCCCGAGTTCCCTCCGGACCGCGTCTTCACCACCCAGGGCCGGGGCGAGTACTTCCCCAGTGAGCGCTTCGCCTTCGCGGACTGGGCCTGGCGCCCGGCGCGCATGGTGGCGCACTGGCAGGTGAACCTGCCCCGCAAGCTGGAGCGCCTGCTGGCGCGCGAGCAGGAGCGGATGAAGCTGCCCACCCTGCCGGAGCGGGACGAGGTGCTCGCCTACTGGTTGGGGAAGGTGGCCCAGCCTCCGCCGCTGACGGTGTCGTTCTCCGGCCTGGGCGCGCGCGCGGCCAACTGGATTGTCGAGCTGGGCGCGCTCACGGCGCACATCCGCCACGCCGCGCTGGCCAAGCAGGGGCTGGCGGCGCTGGTGACGAAGGGCTCCGGCGTCCGAATCTAGCCGGGCTTCGGCGCGGCGGGGCCGGGGCTCTCCAGCAGGATGGTGACGGGCCCGTCGTTGACGAGGGCCACCTTCATGTCGGCGGCGAAGATGCCGGTGCCCACGGTGAGGCCCCGCTGGCGCAGCAGCTCGCACGCGCGCTCGTAGAGGGCCTTCGCGCCCGTGGGCTCCATGGCGTCGATGAAGCTGGGCCGGCGCCCCTTCTGGGCATTGCCATAGAGGGTGAACTGGCTGACGACGATGAGCTGCCGGGAGGTGTCCTCCAGCGACAGGTTCATCTTCCCGGCGGTGTCCTCGAAGATGCGCAGGGTGGCGAGCTTCTCCACCATCCACGTCACGTCCGCCTCGGTGTCGCCCTTGCCCACGCCCAGCAGCACCAGCAGGCCCGGGCCGATGGCGCTCACCCGCTGGCCCTCCACCGTCACCGAGGCCTCCAGCACCCGCTGCACCACCGCTCGCATCGCCGTGTCCTCCTGGCCGGGGGCCCGTGGGGGCCCGCTGGGGCCTCCCGTTACCGCTCCCGGTGGCGCCGGTCCACCCCGCTCGCCTGGAGAGCGTCGATGAGGGCCCGGGTGGGGGGAGGAAGGCACCTTCGGAACGTGTCTGTCACACGATTACAGGGGACATGTCAGGAGGAGAGGGCATTCTACGCCCGTGTAGTCGTGGGTTCGGAGAGGGCAGTGAAAAGAAGTCCACATGCCGGGCAGCCGCTTGCCGCCTGGTGGAAGGGCGAGCGCCCAACCGTGGACTCCTGCTGCCTCTCTCTCTTGCCGGCCTTTCGCCCCCCTCCCCATAATGGCCCGCGACTTCCCCGGAGAGAGTGTGCAGGTCCATCGAGCCAGCCCCTTCTTGGCCGCAACGGCCATTATTTTCCTGACACTCCCGAGCGCCGCCCTGTCGGCGCCTCCCACCGCCGCGGAAAAGCGCGCGGACCGAGAGGCACTGAAGACGGCCTTGATGGAGGTACTCCAGAAGACGCCGCTCAAGGCGAGCCGCGTCGGCGTCCACATGCAGAGCCTGGACGACGGCGCCGTGGTGTTCAGCCACAACGCCGACGAGCTGCTCAACCCCGCCTCCAACGTGAAGCTGGTGACGTCGGCGGCCGCGCTCGCGTCGCTCGGGCCCGAGTTCCGCTACGACACCGAGTTCCTCGTGGAGCCGGAGCTGGGCGCGGACGGCAAGGTCAAGACGCTCTACGTGCGCGGCAAGGGCGACCCGTCCATCACCACCGAGCGGCTGTGGGGCATCGTCTCCGAGCTGTGGCACGCGGGCGTGCGCGAGGTGGGTGAGATTGTCGTGGACGAGTCCTGGTTCGACGCCGAGCGCACGCCGCCCGGCTATGACCAGGAGGACTCGGACCGCGCATACATGGCGCCCACCGGCGCGCTGAGCCTCAACTGGAACGCGGTGGCCATCTACCTGCGCCCCGGCAATGGCCCCGGCGCCAAGGCCACGGTGGAGATGGAGCCGCCCAGCGACTACTTCATCGTGGAGAACCAGCTGACCACCGGCGCGCGCCGTGCGCGCCGCGTGTCCGTGACGTCGGACCCGGCCGGCGCGCAGCAGAAGATTGTCGTGCGCGGCCTGCTCCCCGAGGAGCGCGGCGGCGCCGTCAGCGTGTGGAAGAAGATCGACCACCCGTCCATGTACTTCGGGCAGACGCTGAAGCAGATGCTCGCCACCCGGGGCATGAAGGTGAAGGGCAAGGTCAAGGTCGGCCTGACGCCCTCCAAGGCGAAGATGCTGCACGTGGCCCAGTCGGAGACGTTCGACGTCATCCTCAAGCGCCTCAACAAGCTCTCCAGCAACTTCGTCGCCGAGCAGCTGCTCAAGACGATGGGCGCGGAGCTGCGCGGCGCGCCGGGCTCCTTCACCAAGGGCGTGGAGGTCGTCGAGCAGTTCCTCGAGCGCGACGTGGGCATCCCCCGCGGCACCTACGTCATGAAGAACGGCAGCGGCCTCAACGACGCCAACCGCTTCTCGGCCTCGCAGCTCAACCGGCTCTTGCGCCACATGTACGAGCGCTTCCCCTTCGCGCCCGAGTACCTGTCCTCCGTGCCCATCGCCGGCAAGGACGGCACGCTGAAGTACCGCTTCGAGGGCAGCGACGCGGTGGGGCGCCTGCGCGCCAAGACGGGCACGCTGGAGAGCGTGTCCGCGCTCAGCGGCTACGTGACGAGCGCGGGCGGTGAGCGCTTCACCTTCTCCATCATGGCCAACGACTTCGCGGGCCGCGCCGGCCCCATCGTCGCCGGCCTGGACGCGCTGGGCGCGGCGGTGGCCGCCACCGGCTCCAGCCTGGGGCCGTCCAACGCGGTGGCCGCGCTGGCCGACAGCAGCCGCCCGGCGAGCGCCATCAACGACATGGCCGCCCGCATCAAGACGTACCTGGACCTGGGCAAGCAGCGCGACCAGCGCAACATCGGCTTCCTGCGCACGGCGTGGCGCAGCGAGCGGGATCCGGCCGTCCGCGCGGTGCTGGCCGAGAGCCTCTACCAGTCCAACCCGCATGACTACCTGGGCGCGCGCACGCTCTTGGACAGCTACTCCGCCACCGGCGAGGTGTATGGCCGGCTGAAGGAAGTGGCGCGGGTGCTCGCGGTCGACGTGCCGGGCGTCAGCAGCATGGTGGAGCTGGCCGCCGGCGGAAACACCGAGGCGCTGGCCCGCGTGCTGGAGCTGGCCGGGGCCACGGGCACGGACGCCCAGGCGCAGAAGGAGCTGTCCGAGGCGCTGGGCGAGGTGGCCCGCACCGCCCCCGAG
>JBKGHK010000699.1:0-5261 GCA_046520375.1 Pyxidicoccus sp. 3LFB2 | reverse complement strand
CGCTGGGCCGACAGCCTGGGGGAGCTTCCGACACTGGGCCGCTCCGGCCCCGCTGGACCGGAGCCGCCCATCGCCCGCGCCAGGATGACGCCCCGCAGACCCCAGGCGGAGCCCCGTCCCGCCGAGGGACAGTCGCCGGGCGTCGCCCGCGCGGGCCTCGTCATCACCCACGGCGCCTTGCGGCGGTTCTTCCCGTACTTCCCCGTCGTCGGCGACGGCATCGACGCGAGGCTGGTGGAGACGCTGGCCGACGTGGACGCGGCGCCCGTGAGCCGGGGGCGCCTCGTCCAGTTGCTGCGGCGCTTCGGCGCCGTGCTCCAGGACGGACACAACTTCGTGTTCGCAGCGAACCCACCCATTGCCGGCTACCTGCCCGCGCTCTTCGAGGAGGTCCGGGGTGAGGCAGTCGTCCGACGCTCCATGGAGCCGGGGATGCAGCCGGGCGACACCCTGGTGCGCATCGGCGCCCGGTCCGCGGCGGACTGGTATGCCGAGGAGCTGGCCCGCACGTCCGCCGCCACCCCGGGCTACCGCTTCGACCTCGCCACGCGGCGGCTGCGAGAGATGACCGGGCCGCTCGTGCTCGGGCTGCGGGCGGTGGATGGCAGCGAGCGCACGGTGGAGGTGCGGCCCCAGCCCGCCAGCGCGCTGGCCGGGCTCGGTGGCCTGGCTCCGGGGCACCCCTCGGGGTGGCTCGAGCACCTGGGAGCGCCGTCGCTCTACTACCTCAACCTGGACGGCGGGGCGCTCGACAGCGAGCAGGACTTCCGCCAGCGCATGACGGAGGCCTCGAAGGCCCGGGGCCTGGTGGTGGACATGCGCGGCTACCCCGGCATCAACCACTACCAGGTCGCCGCGCACCTCCTCCAGGGGCCCTACGTCTCCCCCTTCTTCCGCTACACGCAGTGGACGGGGCCGCACGAGCAGGGCAGCGTGGAGGAGCAGTACCACTACCAGCCCGCCGTCTCGCCGGTGTTCACCGGCCCCATCGTGCTGCTGGTGGGGCCGCACACGGTGTCGGCGGCGGAGAACTTCTCCATCATGCTCGTCGCCCAGAGGCGCGTCCGTGTGGTGGGCCAGCGCAGCGCGGGCACCAATGGGAACATCACCACCCTGGTGCTGCCGGGCCTCGTCCGGTTCCTGTTCACCGGCATGGAAGTCCTCTTCCCCAGCGGCGCCACCTTCCATGGCGTGGGCATCGTCCCGGACGTCGAGGTGGCCCCCACCGCCGAGGACCTCGCCACCGGGAGAGACCCCGTGCTGCTCAAGGCTATTGAATTGCTGCTGCAATAGGGTGGGCTGACGGCACCGCCCGGGCAACCGGGCCCAAGGCAGGCCAACCCTGGACTCCTTGAATAGGACGGGCAGGATGTTTCCCCCCGGCCGGCTCCCCCGAGGCGGCTGGACTCCCCCTCTTCAAAGGAACCCACATGGCTTCCCGCTCCCTTCCGCTGTTCCTCCTTGGCGCCGCCGTCCTCACTGGCTGTGGCGGCCCGGAGTCCTCCGTCACCGAGACGGGCGAGGGCGTTCTCGGCCCCGCCATGGAGACGTCCGAGGCGTCCAACGCCGTCACCGCCTTCGCATACTGCGACGACGTGACGACGTGGGACCCGAACTGGGCCAACCTGGAGGCCCAGGTGCTCACGCTGGTGAACCAGCGCCGGGCCGCGGGCGCCACCTGTGGCGGCGTGGCGAAGCCGCCAGCGCCCGCGCTGACGCTCGACACGCGGCTGCGCTGCGCGGCGCGCAAGCACTCGCGCGACATGGGCACGAACAACTTCATGAGCCACACCGGCTCGAATGGCACCACGCCCTGGCAGCGGATGACGTCTGCCGGCTACACGTACCGCAACGCCGCGGAGAACGTCGCCGCCGGGTACGCCACCGCGTCCGCCGTGGTGACCGGGTGGATGAACAGCACCGGCCACTGCAACAACATCATGAACCCCGTCCTGGTCCACCTGGGCGTCGGCTACTTCCACGCGCCCAACAGCACGTACAAGCACTACTGGACGCAGGACTTCGGCCGGCCCTGAGCGATATAGAGGGCGGGGTCATGGACCTCGTCCTCCTCCTCGTCGGCCTGGTGAAGGTGCTGTTCGGCGGCCTCGTCGCCGCGCTTGGAATCTGGCTGGGGCTGCGAGGCCTCAGCCGCATCCTGGGCACCAACCCGGTGGAGGAGCTGCGCCAGGGCAACACGGCGGCGGGCGTCGTCCACGCCTCCAGCCTCCTGGCGCTGGGCCTGCTGGTGCAGCACGCGGTGCAGGCCACCTCGGACGCGGTGGACCTCACCGTGCGCACCCTGCCCTTCCAGCCGTTGATGGTGGGCAAGCTGCTCGCCGTCGCGGTGCTTCACGTGGGGCTGTCGCTGGGAGTGGGCGTGGCGGTGCTGGCGCTCGGCATCCTGCTGTTCGACCGGATGACGCCCGGCATCGACGAGCTGGCCGAGGTGCGCAAGGGCAACCTCGCCGCGGCGCTCATCCTCTCCGCAATCCTGCTGGTGCTCGCGCTGCTGACGGCGCCGGGGCTCCAGGCGGCGCTCAACGGCCTCATCCCCTTCCCGCAGCTCCCCGAGGGCGCGCTGCGGGAGCCCGCGTGACGTGACGGAGCGCGCGCCCATGGCCTCCGGCTCCAGTCCCTGGAAGACGCTCTTCAAGCTGCTGCTCGCGGGCATCGGCATCGCCAGCTGCTTCTGCTGCTGCGGGCTGGGCATGGTGGGGCGGCTGGCGGACCTGGACGTGCGCGCGCCGCTGCCGGGCTTCCCCACCAGCGTGCGCATCGTCGACCTGGGCGCCGTGCTCCTCCCGCCCGGCACGTCCCCGCAGGACGCGCGCAACTACGAGTGGAAGGCGCAGGGCATCAGCCCCCCAGAGCACTTCGTCGCCTACGGACTGGGCCCCGAGCTGGCGGGCGCGCTGGAAGCGCAGCACACCTCCTTCGGCCGGCGGCTGCGCTACCGCTCGCTGGGCAACGAGCGCTTCACCTACAACGCGCCGGCCGGGTGCTCGGCGGACATGCGCTGCATCTACGAAGAGCTGATGCGCACCAACGCGGAGCCCGTCCAGGCGCTGGGGGAGCGCTTCGTCGCCTCCATCCGCGAGCGCGGGCTGGACGCGGCGCAGGCCACGCAGCTCATCATCGGCTTCGTGCAGCGCATCCGCTACGAGCTGCCCCAGGACTCGCCCTTCGGCATCGTCCCCCCGGCGCTGGTGCCCGCGCAGGACCGTGGCGACTGCGACTCCAAGGCGCTGCTGGCGGTGATGCTGCTGCGGCAGGCGGGCATCGACGCGGTGCTGCTCTACTCGGACCCGCTGGCGCACGCGGCCGTGGGCGTGGGCCTGCCCGGTGGCAGCGGCACCCGCCTGCGCCATGGCGGGCGCAGCTACCAGTACGCGGAAGTCACCGCCGAGGGCTGGCCGCTGGGGATGATTCCGCCCCAGTACGACAAGCCCCGGCTGTGGAAGGTGCTGACGCTGCCCGGCCGGGGTGACACGGCCGGGTGAGTCCCGCGCCCGCTACGCTTCGGGCCCGGACGTGGCGAGCACGACACGGAGGTACTCCTCGTAGGCCTCCTTCATCGGCAGCTCCGAGTCCACCTTGAGCCGCCGGCGCGAGGTCTGCGTGCGCTGGCCGTTGCGAGGGTCCACGCCTTCCTTCTGATACTGCTCCCAGAAGATGGCGGAGCCCCGGCGCTGCCAGAGCGGCACCTCGTTGAAGTTGACGCCGCGCTGGAAGAGCAGCTCGTTCTTGTAGCCCACGTTGCGGCCGTCCAGCTCGCGCGTGGCCTGCGTGGCGCTCCGGCCCTCCTTGCGCAGCGTCCAGTAGCACCAGCCATGCAGCGCGCACCGGCTGCCATCCGACTGGCGCCACTGGAAGTAGTCCAGCACCGCGCGCTCGTTGGTGCCCAGCCAGGCCCGGCCGTCGAACGTGGCCGGCACGCCCGCCGCGTGCGTGAAGGTGGCGCTCGCGAGGCCTGCGGCCAGGGACACCACCTTCTCCACGGAGCGGTCGAACAGCGACCAGTCCGGCCGGAAGAGGACGGAGATTTCGTCGCTCTGCGTGTACGCGTACGCGCCCTGCAGGTCCTCCAGCAGCGCGCTGGCGGTGCGCACCATGAGCTGGTGGAAGGCCGCGTCGAAGGGCTTCTCGAAGCGCGCCTCGGTGAAGCGCGAGAAGCCCCGGCCGTCCACGCGCAGCACCGTCCACGCCCCCGGCAGCAGGCGCAGGCCGTGGAACACCTCACCCTGTCTCATGCGGGTGGCCAGCTCATCCGGTTCCATCGGACTCCTCCCTCCATTCCTCGACGCGGAAGCCGCCTTCCGCGTCCAACGTCACGTGGTACAGCGAATCGAAGCCCTCGGCGCGCGCCGGCCGCCGAAGCTGCTTCACGGTGGCGAACAGCCCCACCTCGGGCACCCGGGCCCGGCCTTCCCGCCGGGCATTGCGCTCCAGGCACGTCTTCAGGTCCGACGCGAAGTAGAACCCGGTGACGCGCGCGCCATGCGCGTGGCCCAGGGCAATGAGGGGCGCGCGCACCTCGGGCGACGGGTTGGTGTTGTCCACCACCACCGAGCGCCCCGCCACCAACGCCTGGGTGATGTACCGCTGCTGGCGCGCCTCCTTCCGGCGCGCGTGCGGCCACAGGTCCTTGCTCACCAGCGCGTGCGTCTCGGCGAAGCGCAGCCGGTAGAAGCTGCTCTTCCCAGAGGCCTGCAGGCCGATGAACAGGACCAGTTCCATGGCGGAGAGTCTCCAGACGCCACGCCGTCCTCGCGACTGACGCCCTCCCCCTTCAGTGGCACCGGCCGTGGCGGATGTCACCTGCCCACGTGCCCCGCGCTTCAGACGCCATGAAGAGGAGGCGGGCAACCTGGCGGGTCCACCGCGCCAGCACGGCGAAGCGCACTCGCGGACACACGCGCCACGCGCGGCCGCACCCGACGTCCCAGGCGAATTGACTCTTCGTGACTAGCTGGTTTATCAATTTGGTCTCGTTTTCCTTGTTTGTAGAGCCGTCGTAAACCCGCCTGCTGCACAGGAGATACCGAGATGAAGCTTCCCTTCTCGTCGTATGCAGACCGCTGGCGCCCGCTCTCCGTCCTGGCCCTGGGCTGGGGCCTGGTCGTTCCCATGCCGGTGCTCGCGGCGCAGCAGCAGGACGCGCGTCCGGGGGTGACGCGCGCGCCGGCAGCGCTGGCACCGGCCCGCGTCGTCGAGGGTGACGAGGCGTCGAAGGCCCGGCTCATCCCGGGCTTCGAGGG
>JBKGHK010000698.1:0-5268 GCA_046520375.1 Pyxidicoccus sp. 3LFB2 | reverse complement strand
CCCCGGTGGCCGTGGTAGTCGCCGAGCCGAACCTGCGGCCGGAGGATGCCACCGGGAGCGCCGTGGCGGCGGCGACTCCGCTCGATGTCTTCGTCGCGAAGTGGGGCGAGTGGGTGGAGTCGATGTCCTCGCCCGCGTACCGCGAGAGTGTGCACCTGGCGGACCCCGTGGCCTTCCACCGGAGCGCCACGTCGCTGGTGCAGGTGGGGCAGGGGCTCATCCCGCGCCTGGCCGCGCTGCCGGTGCCCGTCCGTGGCTATGTGCTCGGGGCGCTCAGTGACGACACGACGCGGGAGACGGCCCGGCAGGTGCGGGCAGCCGGGATTCCCGTCGTCACCGTCGAGGCGTCCGGGCATGGCTTCTCGGAGGACAACCCCGAAGGCTTCGCGCAGGCCATCGCCCAGCTGCTCGCGGCCGCCCGGACCTGAGCACCTCCCGGAGCGCGTGCCGGAGGCGTGCGGACGGCGCGTACTCGCTTTCCTGGACTCGCTGGGCTCGCGGACTCGCGCGTCCGCACCGTGAAGCCGGGCGGCTCCAGAATGAGCCGCGCCCGGACTTCAGGCCGGCCCGGGGTGGCCATCTGGGCCTGCCCCGGGTCGGTACTGCAGGAGCCAGCGGGAAGCCGGCCCCGGGGTGGGTCGACTACGCCCTCGGGCGGGACGCGCCGCTGCCGTCGTCCGTGGCGGTGAGGGCCGCCTCGACAGGCACTTCGGACCAGCGGATGTGGAAGGTGGCGGAGATGCCGTCGAACTCCTCGGGCACGGCCACCACGCGCCACCCGCCGCACAGCTCCACCGCGCGGGTCAGCAGCCCCGAGGCGAAGGTGGGCAGGTCCGCCAGCACGTCGTTCATCTTCAGCTCCATCGACGTGGGGCTCTTCTCGACGATTTCGACGTCACTGAAGTTGTTGCCCGCACGGAAGCCCATGTCCGCGCGCAACAGCATGCGACGGGGGCCCGCCAGCCGGACGACGCCCAGCAGGGCCCGGCCGAAGAACGTGCCGAAGTAGGCGTCCATGAAGCGCTCGCCGAGCGAGTAGTACGCCGCCTCCGCGGGGACGCCGCCATAGACGTGGCCGGCGGCGATGCGGAGGAACTCCTTCCACTGCTCCAAGGTGTAGGTCCGCTCCAGCTTCTGCTCCAGGTCCAACCCCGCCCGGCGCAGGTGCTCGCGGCACGCCGGGGTGAGGCGGTTCTCCAGCGCGCGCAGGAAGAGCGCTTCGACCGTTTGAGTGAAAACCAGCTTCTCGGAAGAAGTCATAGGCGACCACCCTACACCGGTCGGCCCGTGGGATGCTCGCCCACCGATGAATCTTCGTTCAGTGTCCCCGCCCGGGAGTGTCAGGAAGGTTGCGTCCCGCGCACCCGCCGTGTGGCCCTGACGGGTAGGTCCCTCGTGACTCCCGCCGCGCGGGCCACCACGCCCCGCAGCCAGCGGTGGGCCGGGTCTCCGTCGAACCGCTCGTGCCAGATTTGAAGGATGTCGAAGGAGGGGAGCGCCACGGGCGTCGGGAGGACCTGGAGGGGCCAGCCCTCGGTGAAGGTCTCCACCAGCCGGCGGGGCGCGGTGAGGACATGGTTGGAGCGCACCACCGCCAGGGGCGCGGTGAGGAAGTAGGGCAGGCGCAGGGCGATGCGGCGCGAGCGCCCCAGCCGGGCCAGCGCGGTGTCCATGGCCCCGGCCCCTTCGCCCCGGGGGCTGATGAGGACATGGGGCAGCTTCAGGTACGTCTCCAGGTCCAGGCCGGTGCGCAGGGCGGGGTGGCCCGTGCGGACGACACAGACGAAGTCCTCCGTGTAGAGCTTCTGCTGCCGCAGGGACTGCGAAGGGTCCGGGAAGGCGGCCACGCACAGGTCCACGTCGCCGCTCTCCATGAGGGAGTTCACCTGGTCCGGGATGAGATGGCGGACGACCAGGTCCACGTGGGGCGCCTCGCGGTCCAGCACCGCGAGCAGCTCCGGGAGCAGCGTGGCGGCGAAGTAGTCCCCGGTGGCCAGGGTGAAGCGGCGCCGGGCGGTGCGAGGCTCGAAGACGGGCTCGTTGCTCAGCGCCCGCCGCAGCTCCAGGAGCCCCCCGGTGGAGCGGCCCGGCGAGCTGCTCGGCGCGCGGGGTGCGCACCATGCCGCCCCGGCCCCGGATGAGCAGCGCGTCCCCCAAGAGCTCCCGGAGCTGGCGCAGGGAGTGGCTCATCGCGGACTGGGTGACGCCCACCCGCGAGGCGGCCCGGGTGACGTTGGCCTCCGTCAGCAGCGCGTCCAGCGCCACCATGAGGTTGAGGTTGATGCCGCTCAGGTCCGCCGCGGCCGGCGGGGGAGGTGAGGCCCTGGGCGGAGAGGCGGGAGGACGGGCGCGGCGACCATGAATGGCGCTCATGTGGCCATGAATAACATGCAGTGGCCTCATGGCGGGAGTGCGAGCACCTTGGGGACATCTCGCAGTCACCCGGAGCCGCCCATGAGCATCGTCATCAATACCCCCAACGGAAACATTGGCCGTCCCCTGTCGCTGCGCCTGCTGGAGGCGGGCCGCTCGCTCACCGTCATCAGCCGGGGCGCGGACAAGGTGGCGGACCTGGTGAAGCGCGGCGCGAAGTGGGTGGAGGGCTCCACCGATGACGCCGCCGTCCTGGACCGCGCGCTGGCGGGCGCGGAGGCGCTGTTCTGGCTGACGCCTCCGGCGACCGGGCCGGACTTCGTGACCTGGGCGCAGGAGACCGCGCACAAGGCCGCGCAGGCGGTGAAGAAGCACGGCGTGAAGCGCGTGGTGGTGCTGTCCAGCGTGGGCGCGCAGCATGGCTCGGGCACCGGCCCGGTGAACGCACTGCTGGGCGTGGAGGAGGCGTTCAAGGCCGTCTGCGCGGACGTCACCGTCCTCCGGCCGGGCTTCTTCATGGAGAACTTCCTGCGCGACGCGGGGATGCTGGCGAAGACGGGCTCGCTGTTCATGCCCGTGCCCCGCACCAAGGCCGTGCCCTTCGTGGCGGTGGCGGACATCGCCGCGAAGGCCGCCGAGGTGCTGCTGGACGCGGGCTGGAAGGGGCACCGCTACGTGGGCGTGCATGGCCCGGCCCATGTCACCTACGCGGAGCTGGAGGCCATCTTCACGCAGTCCCTGGGCCGGCCCGTGCGATACGTGCAGGTGACGCTGGAGGACGCGCGCAAGGGCATGGCCGGCGCGGGCCTTCCGTCGTGGATGGTGGACATGTACTCGGAGATGTACGGCGGCATCGGCGAGGGCCGCATGGACCCCGCCGAGCCCCGCTCCGCGCAGACCACCACGCCCACGTCCCTGGCGCAGTGGGCGCGCGAGGTGCTCAAGCCCGCGGTGGAGCAGGCGGCTTCGGCGGCGGCCTGAGCCAGGCCCCGGCGCGAAGCGTGGAGCCCGTCCCCAGCAAGGGCTTCACGCTTCTTCACGCTCCCGAAACACCCGTTCATCCCCAGGCCGCCGGGCCGATGCGAGGATGCGCCGTGTGAATGGGGGAGCACTCCCCCGGGAGTGACACGGATGGCGTCAGGGAAGGCAATCATCGGCGGTTTGCTGGGGCGGTTCCTCTTCCGAGAGTCCCACGTGGAGAAGGTCCGCGACGTGTCCCCGCACTTCCGCTGGGTGGAGCTGGCCGGGGAGGGGCTTCGCGACGTCTCCTGGAGCCCGGGCGACAAGGTGCAGGTGTTCCTCCCGGACGTGGGCATGCGGACGTACACGCCGCTGGCGTGGGACTCGACGCGCGGGGCCACGCAGTTCCTCGTCTACCTCCATGGCAGCAGCCCGGGCGCCGAGTGGGGCCGCAACCTCCGCGTGGGAGACCGCTGCCAGTTCCTGGGGCCTCGCGGTTCGCTTCCGCTCGCCTCCCTCCAGGGGCCGGTGGTGCTCTTCGGCGACGAGACGTCCTTCGCCGTGGCCCACACGCTGCGGAACCTCCGCGCGGGCACCGGGGATGTCGACTCCATCTTCGAGGTGTCCTCCCGCGAGGAGTCCGGAGCCGTGCTGCGGGAGTTCAGCCTCGCGCGGAGCGACGTGGTGGAGCGCGCCCCCGGGGACGGCCACCTGCCCGAGGTGGCGGCCCTGCTCCAGGCGGCGCTGACGCGCAGGCCCGGAGCGCACCTCGTCATGACGGGCCGGGCCCAGGCCATCCAGGCGCTGCGCTCGCGGCTCAAGGCGTCGGGCGTAGACCCGGCGCAGAAGGTGAAGGCGTACTGGTCGCTCGGGAAGGCCGGGCTCGACTGAGCGGGGCCTGGGGGCCACTGACGCCTGTCACACGGAAGGCACGGCGAGGGCATTGCGCGCGGCCGGGCACCGCTTCAAACACGGGCCATGGACTCGCGCGCTCCCGGCTCTCCGAAGACGGACCCGTCCCACAACGTGCTGCACCAGCAGCCCACCCGGCAGCCGCTGGACGTCGTCTTCTCGCCGCGCAGCGTGGCCGTGGTCGGCGCCAGCGAGCGCCCGGGCAGCGTAGGGCGCGCGGTGCTGTGGAACCTCGTCAGCAACCCGTTCGGCGGCACCGTCTACCCCGTCCACCCGCAGCGGCCCAACGTGCTGGGCATCAAGGCGTGGCCATCCCTGCGCTCGCTGCCGGAGCCGGTGGACCTGGCCGTCATCGCCACGCCCGCCGCCGTCGTGCCCGGCATCATCCGCGAGTGCGCGGAGCTGGGCATCCGGGGCGCCATCATCCTCTCCGCCGGCTTCAAGGAGACGGGCCCGGAGGGCGCGCGGCTGGAGCGCGAAATCCTGGAGGTGGCGCAGGCGGCGCGCATCCGCCTCATCGGCCCCAACTGCCTGGGCGTCATGCGGCCGCCCACCGGCCTCAACGCGACGTTCGCCAGCGCCATGGCCCGGCCGGGCAGCGTGGCCCTCATCAGCCAGAGCGGCGCGCTGCTTACCGCCATCCTCGACTGGAGCCTGCGCGAGGCGGTGGGCTTCAGCGCCGTCGTCTCCGTGGGCTCCATGCTGGACGTGGGCTGGGGAGACCTCATCGACTACCTGGCGGAGGACGCGAAGACGCGCTCCATCCTCCTCTACATGGAGTCCATCGGCGACGCGCGGGCCTTCCTCTCCGCCGCGCGCGAGGTGGCGCTCACCAAGCCCATCATCGTCATCAAGGCCGGGCGCACCACCCAGGCCGCCGAGGCCGCCGCGTCCCACACCGGCACGCTGACGGGCAGCGACGAGGTGCTCAGCGCCGCCTTCCGCCGCACCGGCGTGCTGCGCGTGGACTCCATCGCGGACCTCTTCTACATGGCGGAGACGCTGGCCCGGCAGCCCGGCCCG
>JBKGHK010000697.1:0-5273 GCA_046520375.1 Pyxidicoccus sp. 3LFB2 | reverse complement strand
GGCTCCTGTGCCGCACGCGGCTCGGCCGGCTGGCGCGACGATGGCTCCTGTGCCGCACGCGGCTCGGCCGGCTGGGCCACGATGGCGCCGGTGCCTTCAGCGGGCCGTCCTGTTGGAGCACCGTCGCCTCGCGGCGTGGCGAATCCGGGACAGGCCGCGGGCTCCGGGGCGACGTCGCTGACGATGGTGCCGATGTCTCACGGGAATGGCGGAGACGCTCGCGCCGCCGCACCGGCGATGCCGTACCGTCCCGAGCTGCGCCGCCTGGGGCCCAATGCCGTGGCGCTCCGGGTGTCGCCGAACGCGCGCTGGGTCATCATCCGCTCGGACAGCCCGCTGGAGGTGAGCCGCGCGGAGACGCTCCCCATGCCCATCGAGCAACAGCCCGGGGCGACGTACGTGTCCGAGCCGCGTCCCATGGGCCCGGCGTCCGTCACGCACTGAATCAGCACGCGGAACAGATTGCGTAGCTCCCTCCCAGGGGAGGTGGCAGCTGGAACGAAGGTTCCTTCCGCTCGGGTCCGGGCCCGGGTGGCGGTTGGAACGAAGGTTCCTTCCGGCCTCGGCCCAGGGGATGGGGTGGCTGGAATGACGGTTCCTTCCGCGCGGGTCCGGGGCCGGGTGGTGGGTGGAATGAACGTTCATTCCGCACGTGCCCCCTCCGGCCTCCGTCACACGCTGAGCCTCACGACACCTCGTCGAGGAGCTGTGCCAGGAAGTCGCCGAACACCTTCACCTTCAGCGGCGTGGGCCGCGCGGGCGGCCACACCAGCCACAGCGCCCCGCGCTCCTCCAGCATGTGCCCGGGCAGCAGTGCGTGCAGTGTCCCCGCCTTCAGCTCGGGCAGCGCCATCAGGTCGAGGACCTGGGCCACTCCGAGCCCCGCCTTCGCCGCCTGCACCACGGCCTCGCCGTTGTTGAAGTTGAAGGTCTCCGGAATGCGGGGCACCGGGGCGCCAGGCTCCTGGCGGAGCGACCACTCCTCGATGCGCCCCGTGGACGTGAACCGGTAGCGGATGCAGTCGTGCGATGCCAGGTCCTCGATGGAGCCCGGTACACCTCGCGCCTGCAGGTACGACGGCGCCGCGCAGAGGATGAACCGCTTCGGCTTGATGCGCCGCCGCATCAGCCGTGAGTCCGCCAGCTCTCCACAGCGCACCGCCGCGTCCAGCCCGTCCCCGACGATGTCGCGCACGTGGTCGTCCAGGTCGAGCTGCAGCTCCAACCTCGGGTAGGCCTTCCGGAACCGCGGCAGCGCGGGAATCAACAGCCGCAGCGCCACGAATTCCGGCACGCTGACCCTCAGCTTCCCTCGGGGCGCCCGCAGCTCGCGAGACAGGTCCGTCTCCGCCTCGCGCAGCTCCTCCAGGATTCGCACGCACCGCTCATGGAAGCGCGTGCCGGGCTCCGTCAGGTGCATCCGCCGCGTGGTGCGCTGGAACAACCGGGTGCCCAGCCGCTCCTCCAGCCGGGC
This sequence comes from Pyxidicoccus sp. 3LFB2, assembly GCA_046520375.1. Classification (GTDB taxonomy): domain Bacteria; phylum Myxococcota; class Myxococcia; order Myxococcales; family Myxococcaceae; genus Myxococcus. The sequence continues at coordinate 3,799 of JBKGHK010000697.1, read as the reverse complement.
CACGCTCTTGCTCGCCGCCGACGGGGTGATGCCCAGCGTCCGCGCCGCCAGCGCGAAGCTGCCCGCCTCCGCCACGCGCACGAACACTCCAATGGCTGACAGGCTCTCCATCCGCGCTGCCTCCGATTCCGGACTCCCGAGTCCCGGGTGAGATGCCAGGGAGCGCTGTTTCGCGCACGGCTTTTCCCACGCATGAATTCGCGCGGAGGAAACACCCCATGGCTCACGACACCCCGGCGTCACCCGTCTCGCGTCGCCTCGTCCTGCAGGCGGGCGCGGCGCTTCCCCTCGCCGCATGCGCGGCATCCCCGGCCCGTCCGGCCCCTGGCGCGGCCCCGGCGAGGGCTTCGTCACCGTCCGCGTTCGAGCAGCACCGCTTCACGTCCGCGGACGGCACCTCGCTGTCCTGCTTCCGCAAGGGCACCGGCCCCGCGCTGGTCTGGGTCCACGGCGCGCTCAGCCTGTGGAGCGACTGGAGGGACGTGGCCGAGCGCCTGTCCCCGCACTTCACGAACTACGTGCTGGAGCGGCGCGGACGCGGGCAGAGCGGTGACTCACCCCAGCACTCGCTGGAGCGCGAGGTGGAGGACGTGCTCGCCCTCTTGAAGCTCGCCGGCCCGGGGGCGTCGCTCTTCGGCCACTCGTACGGCGGAGTGCTCGCGCTGGAGGTGGCACGCCGGGCCGCGCCCGCGAAGCTCCTCCTCTACGAGCCGCCCTTCCCCATCACCCAGCCCGTCTCCGGGCCCGTGCTGGAGGAAATCCGTCAGGCGGCCCGGCGCGAGGGGCCGGACGCGGCGCTCGTGCTGTTCAACCGGAAGCTGCTGCACACACCTCCGGACGCGCTGGAGGCCTTCCGCCAGTCCGAGGTCTGGGCGAGACAGGTCGCCATGGTGGCGGGCTTCACCCGGGAGCTCGAGGCGCTGGAGGCCCTGCCCCTCGGCCTGGAGCGCTACCGCGAGGTGCGCACGCCAACGCTGGTGCTGCTGGGAGACCAGAGCACGGAGGTGCTCCTGGCCCAGCCCTGCCGGGCGCTGGCCACGACGCTCCCGGACGCGCGCCTGCGGGTGCTCTCCGGCCAGGGCCATGTGGCCCATGTGACGGCACCGGACCTGCTCGCGCGCGAGGTCGACGCGTTCCTGCGCGGCTAGCTCGCGTGGAGTCGGGGTGTGCCAGGGCGCGCCTGGCCTTCCAGGGCGCGCCCTTGGGCCTACATCGAGACGGACTTCTTCGGGTCGATCTGCTTCTTCTGCTCGGGAGCCTGCGTCTTCACCGGCGCCGGGGCCGGGGTGCTCTCGGCGGGCAGCTGCGCCTTCACCGGAGCCTCGCAGTGCTCACCCTTCCGGTTCGGGTGGCAGTGCCGGATGCCGTACACATGGTGGCATCCGCACGGGTCCACGCGCTTCTTCGCGCAGATGGACGGATTGAAGACCGGGGCTGCCACCTGCTCCGGCTTCTGCTCCGCCAGCGACTGATTCTGTTCCACCGGCGCCGTCTGCAGCGCCACCGCCAGGAAAACCCCACCAAGAAAACCCATCGCCCAACCCCCTACCTGGATGCTGAGCAATGGATGGGAATGGGGGAGGAACACCGCAAGTCCCACGGCGATCGGATTCGCGTCCATCGCACGCGAGCGGACTTTCGCTCGGTGCGGGCGCGCTGCCCGTCTCATCCCAAGGTGGGACATGGACGTCGTCGCGGCAACACCTGAGGCCCGAAGTGGCACCGTGACGCGGGGCCCACGGCCGAAGCGCGGAGGCGGCTCCGACGGGGTTCTGCCCTGCGAAATCGCTCGCCTTCCCGCCTGCCCTCCCAGCATCCTGGGTGCGGGCCGTTTTCCAGGCGATTCCGGTCAGCTTCCGAGGACGCTTCCGTCCCTCCCGCCTGTTCACCCCTATCCGGGGGATTCAAGTCATGAGCTGGAAGCAGCGTTTGGAAAAGGCCGCCGAGGGCCATTACGTCCTGCCGAAGACCAAGAGCATGAAGGTCGACGCAGACCTGTTCCTGTCCGACAAGCTGCTCTGGGGCGAAGGCCCCGAGCTGCCCGGCCTGGAGGACGCCGTGTTCGACCAGGTGGTCAACGCCGCGTCATTCCCGGGCGTCACCCGCGTCGCCGTCACGCCCGACTGTCACGTCGGCTACGGCGTGCCCATTGGCACCGTCGTCGAGACGGACGGCATCCTCTTGCCCACCGCCGCCGGCTACGACATCGGCTGCGGCATGGTGCAGCTGCAGACGACCCTCATGGCCGAGGACGTCGCCGACCCGGCCAAGCGCCGCCGCTGGATTGACGAGGTGACGAAGCGCATCGCCGTCGGCGTGGGCGCCAGCCGCGTCCAGAAGCAGCGCAAGGTGACCGACCGCACCTTCTCCGAGGTCGTCCGCCATGGCGCCAAGGCCCTGGGCCGGGGCTCGTCCATCACCGAGCGCGACTTCATTCCCGTCGAGGACGACCGGGTGGACATCCCCGACCGTGCCTATGGGAAGAGGGACCAGTTGGGCAGCCTGGGCGGCGGCAACCACTTCACCGAGATGCAGGTGGACCAGGACGGGCGCGTCTGGGTGATGCTCCACACCGGCAGCCGCGGCTTCGGGTGGAACATCGCCAAGCACTTCTTCGTGGAAGGCGCCGCGCAGCTCGGCCTCAAGAGCCGCAGCGAGGACTTCATCTGGCTGGACGCGGAGAGCGCCCTGGGCCGCGAGTACTGGAACCTCCACAACATGGCCGCCAACTTCGCCGTGGCCAACCGGCTCATCATCGGCGAGGCCGTGTGCGCCGCGCTCGAGGACGTCTTCGGCGGCACCGCCAGCGTGTATTACGAAATCTCCCACAACCTCATCCAGAAGGAGGCGGGGAAGTTCGTCGCACGCAAGGGCGCCACACGCGCGTTCCCCGGCAAGCACCCCGCCCTCAAGGGCACGCCGTGGGAGAAGACGGGCCACCCCATCCTCATCCCCGGCTCCATGGAGACGGGCAGCGCCATCCTCTTCGCGGAAGCCGGGGCGGAAAAGTCCATCTACTCCGTCAACCACGGCTCCGGCCGCCGGCTGTCGCGCGGCGAGGCCCGGCGCGTGCTGAAGCAGGACGTCACCGACAAGCGCATGGCCGAGGCGGGCATCCTCCTCAACACGCGCACCACGCCGCTCGACGAGTCCGGGCCCTGCTACAAGAACCTGGACGACGTGCTGGAGACGGTGGAGATGGCGGGGCTGGCCAAGGTGGCCCACCGCCTCAAGCCGGTGGCCTGCATCAAGGGCGCGGACTGAGCCGCACGCTGTAAGCCCCGGGAATCCGGGGCCCGGGCGCCTGCCTGCCTGCTTCTCATGGAGGTGGGCGCCCCACGCACCCGATGCCCGGCAGTGGACAGGACGCGCGGGCGGGTGCGTGGGACTCGTGAGGGGGGCTCGGGGACGCTACAGTGGGCGGCCTTGGAGTCCCCGAGAATGACCTCGCCGTCCCCTGCTGCCCGTCCGCCTCCGGCTCCTGCCCGCGAGGCGGAGCTGACTCGCGCCGAGAGTGAGCTGTCCGCCCATGAGGCCCGGCTCGCCGAGCAGCTCGCCCGCGCCGCCGCCGAGGCGTCCGCGCTCGCCACCCGGTTGAACCAAACGCGCGCCGCGCTGGAGCGGGTCCAGGCCGGGCCCGAAGCGGACCCGACGCTGGAGCAACAGGCCGCCCTGCTCCAGGACGCCGTGGTGCCCGGGCTGGAGGTGGACGCCGCGCGCGAGAAGGCCGTGGCGGCCCGACTGGCGGCGCTGGATGCACGGCGCAAGGCCGGCCAGGAGATGCAGGCCGCGCTGCGCA
>JBKGHK010000696.1:0-5276 GCA_046520375.1 Pyxidicoccus sp. 3LFB2 | reverse complement strand
CACCAGCGCCCCCAGCCGCAGCGGCTCCACCTCCGCGCGCCACAGCCGCTTCGCTCCCACGCGAAGTAGCCCAGCGCCAGCAGCGTCCCCAGGCCCAGGCCCCAGGGTAGCAGCCCGACACGCGAGGCCCGCGCCCGCGCGAAGCCCGCCTCCCGGGGCAGGTCCGGCCGGTTGGGGTCCACCAGCAGCTTCACCTTCGCGCCGCGGCCCAGCCCTTCCGCGTACTCGGCGAAGGTCCGCACGCCCGCCACGGAGTGCTCGCGGTCCTGGAAGGTGTAGAGGACTTCGAGTGTCCCCTCCGCCCCGTCGCGTGCGTCCGGAGGGGGCAGCCGCGTGGCCACCAGCAGCCCCTCGACTTCCTCGGCGCGCACGGCGAAGCCCTGCTCCTCCACGAAGAAGCGCCCGGCCCAGGCTGCTCCGGCCCCGACGAGGGCGATGGCGGCGAGGCCCAGCACCACGCCTCGCACGAGGCGCCCGACGGCACCGGGCACCTGCGTCAGTCGGACCTTCCGGGGGGCATGGGGGATGGCGAGCTGCATGCGGCCCGCAGCCTACCGCACCTGTGGGCCGGGGCTGCGGCGACTGCGTCCAGCTCAGGCCGGCACGGGCTCACGCACGGCGGCGAGGACGTCGAAGGTGAAGCGGCGTGGGGGCCGGACTACTGGGACTTGCGCAGCTCCTCGGCGAGCGCCTCCAGCAGCTGCCGCGTGCCCTCCTCACGGTTCTTCGGCGCGTCGGCGTTGTCGAAGTAGGCGCCCTGCTCGGTGAAGACGAGCCGCGTGCCCCCTTCGGCCGGCACGAACTCCATGGTGGCGAGCGAGGCGGAGAACCGGTTGTCGCCCATCCCCATCGTGTACGCGATGACGATGCGCTGGTTGGGGACGATGTCCTGGTAGACGGTGTCGTTGCGAATCTCCGGCCCGCCCTTGAAGCGGAAGCGGCTCTGCTCCAGGCCTCCGACGCGGAAGTCCATGTCGAAGGAGAGGACCTCCCAGCCCTCGCCTTCCACCATCCACCGGCGCTTGGTGGCCGGAGTGGAGAACGCGGCGAAGACACGCTGGGGGGACGCGTTCTTGTAGACGCGCTCGAGGGTGAAGGTGCTGTGGATGACGGGCTGCGGGGTCATGGCGCTTCTTCCTTCTTCTCGGTGGGGGTTTCGGTTGCGTCCTGCTCGTCGAGCAGCGCGCCCAGGCGGTCGAACCGGCGCTCCCAGAGGGTGCGCCGCTCCTCCAGCCACTTCTCCGCCGCGCGCAGCCCGGTGGGCTCCAGGCGGCATGTGCGCACCCGGCCGACCTTCTCGGTCCGGACGACGCCGCTCTCCTCCAGCACCTGGAGGTGCTGGACGACCGCCGCCAGCGACACCCCGAGCGGCCGGGCCAGCTCACTGACGGAGGCCGGGCCCCGGCTCAGTCGCTCCAGCAGGCCCCTTCGGGTCGGGTCTCCCAGGGCGTGGAACACCCGGTCGACTGGCGTTTGATGGTTAAGCATGGACTTGACTTTACGGCGCCCGAGCCAATAGTCAAGTCGCGACTTAACTATCAGGGCGGACAGGACGCGAGGCACACCCCTGCCCGGCGGGCGCCATGGAGGTGGCGCCGCTCAGGCAAGGGGCAGGTCCGGTAGACCCTCGGGACTCGACTCAGCGCTGCTCGGGCGGCAGCCGCACCCACACGCCGCGGAAGCGCTTGCGCGACGGGTCCTTCAGCCGCTTGCACTCGACGCCGTCGAGCGGGGCCGTGCCGTCATCGCTCAGCAGGAGGATGTCCTCCGACTGCTCGGGCGTGAAGAACGCCTCGGGGTTCAGCCCGGTGAGGTCCACGTCCTCGACGGGCACGGGGGCGTCGTCCCCACCGCGCCAGGTGAACAGGCGCGAGGTGGCCTCGCTGGCCGTGCCCCCGCTGATGATGAGGTAGCGCCCGCGCCACCACGAGAGGGAGCGGATGCCCAGGCCTCCCAAATCCAACTGCCTCGGCTCGCCCAGGCGTGCCCGGGCGCCTTCGCGGATGATGTCCGTCGGGTTCAGCACGGGCACCACCAGCGCCCGGCCCTGGGGCACGGGGCTGCGGAAGCCGATGAGCAGCGAGCGCCCATCCGCCATCGCCGTCATGCCCTCGATGTTCAGCCCGCCCGCGGACTTCGGAGGCAGCGCCTCGGCCTCCGTGAGCCCGAAGGACGTCAGCCGCGGGTCCGCGAGCAGGTCATCCAGCAGGTGCGCATAGGGGTGCCCCACCAGCTTCGGGCCCCCTTCCGTCTCCTCCGTGGCGAAGAAGCGCAGGCGGCTCGGCTGCTTCTTCCCGGAGCTGTTGCGCCCGTGCGACGTCAGCCAGAAGGACAGCGAGCCCAGGCCCGTCGCCGCTTCGATGTCCGCCTCGGGAGGCTTCTTCTTCGCCGGAAGCTCCAGGTCCGGAGACAGGTCCACGCTCCTCACCGGAGGGCCGCCCTTCCGGGCGTCATAGACGCGAAGGATGTTGTCCTCGTCGTCCCCCACCACGAACATGTCTCCACCGAGCGCCACCGCGCCCGACGCGTCACACATCCCCTCGAAGACGATGGGGGCTCGCCCATCCGCCAGGGCCGCGGGGACGGCGGAGGGCTGTTGCTCGGGCACACCACGGGCCGCACAGCCCGTGGCCAGGACGCCTACACAGATGAATGCCAGCCTCATGGGCTCCACTCTTTGGCACGAACAGCGCCACCCGGGAGTGGCACGCGGCCGACTGTGGGCTGAACGACACGCACCCGCGGGGCCCTCGCTTTCCGGCCCATCCGCCATCCATGTTAAAAATCCGGCAACCCTACTCCTCAACGAGGAACAGCAATGCGCGGGATGACGCTTGTGGCCGTGGTGTCTTCGGTATGCCTCTCGGGATGTCTGACCGTGGGCGATAGCTTCAATCGCTACGCCCTGGACCGCGCGTCCTTCGAGATGAACTGTCCGAAGGAGAAGATGCAGGTGCAGTCCCTCAACGTGCCCCTCGACTCCAACGCGGCGATTGGATCGCAGGTGGGCGTCCAGGGCTGTGACAAGCGGGCGGTATACGTGCTCGCGCAGGGCGCGGGCTGGCTGCTCAACAATCAGCAGCAGATGGAAGAGGCCCCCGCCCCGCAGCCGGCTCCCGCCGTGACGAGCGACACCCAGCTGTAGGCCTCGCCATGGGCTGCCCCAGCGCTTGCTAGCGCTCGGGCTCCAAATCCCGCTGCAGCCGGGCCAGCAGGTTCAGCGCATCCAGCGGCGTCATCCGGTCCACGGTGACGGCCTTCAGCGTGTCCAGCGCCTTCTGCTGTGCCGGCGTCAGCGCCGGAGAGGAGGCCTGGAGCGCGGGCGCCGGCTCGGCGACGAAGAGCCCGAGCTGCCCCGCCGACGAAGCCTTCCGCCCCGTCTGCCGCACCGCCACCCGGGGCCGGCCCGCGTCGTCCAGCTCGCCCGACTCCAGGTTCTGCAAGAGCTCGCGCGCCCGCGACACCACTTCGGGCGGAAGGCCCGCGAGCTTCGCCACTTCGATGCCGTACGAGCGGCTCGCCCCACCCGGCACCAGCTTGCGCAGGAAGATGACCTTGCCGCCCTGCTCCTTCACGGCGATGCACAGGTTCTTCACCCGGGGCCGCTCGCGCGCCAGGTCCACCAGCTCGTGGTAGTGCGTGGCGAACAGCGCCCGCGCCCCCACGGTGTCGTGCAGGTGCTCCGCCACCGCCCAGGCGATGGAGAGCCCGTCGAAGGTGGACGTGCCACGGCCAATCTCATCCAGGATGATGAGGCTCCGGCGCGTGGCGTGGTGGAGGATGTGGCTCGTCTCCGTCATCTCCACCATGAAGGTGGCTGCCCGCGCGCCAGGTTGTCCGCCGCGCCCACGCGCGTGAAGATGCGGTCACACAGGCCGATGCGCGCCGCCTTGGCCGGGACGAATGAGCCCGCCTGCGCCATCAGCGCCGTCAGCGCCACCTGCCGCATCACCGTGCTCTTGCCCGCCATGTTGGGGCCGGTGATGACGAGCAGCTGCGCGTCCTCCGGGTCCATCCGCACGTCGTTGGGGACGAAGGACTCGTTGGCCCCCAGCATGCGCTCCACCACCGGGTGGCGGCCGGACGTAATCTGCAGCACCTCCGAGGCGTCCACCTCGGGCCGCGTGTAGCCGTACTCCGCCGCGCAGCGCGCGAAGGACAACAGCGCGTCCCCCGTGGCCACCGCCTCCGCCGCCGAGCGGATGCGCGGCGCCTCGGCCACCACCTTCGCCCGCAGCTCCTCGAAGAGCTGCGCCTCCAGCACGCACCGCCGCTCCTCCGCGGTGAGCACCTGCTCCTCGTGCTCCTTGAGCTCCGGCGTGACGAAGCGCTCCGCCCCCACCGTGGTCTGCTTGCGGATGTAGTCCGACGGGACGAGGTGCAGGTTCGACTTCGTCACCTCCAGGTAGTACCCGAAGACCTTGTTGTAGCGGACCTTCAGCGAGGAGATGCCCGTGCGCTCCTTCTCGCGCTGCTCGATTTGCAGCAGCACGTCCTTGCCGGACGTGGACAGCGCCACCAGCCTGTCGAGCTCGGCGTTGAAGCCCGGGCGGATCATCCCGCCCTCCTTCAGCGTCACCGGCGGCTCGTCCGCCACCGCCCGCCCCAGCAGCTCCGCCAGCTCTGGCAGGGCCCCCAGCGGCCCGGAGAGCGACTGGAGCAGCGCGGACTGGCACCGCGCCAGCGCCGCCCCCAGCCGGGGCAGCGCCGCCAGCGACAGGCCCAGCGCGCGCAAGTCCCGCGCATTGCCCGCCCCCAGCGACAGCCGGCCGCACAGCCGCTCCAGGTCTCCAACTTCCTTCAGCAGGGTGGCCAGCTCCTCCCGCCACACGCTGCGCCCGGACAGCTCCTCCACGGAGTCCAGCCGCGCGTGGATTTCCGGCAGCGAGCCCAGCGGCGACGCCAGCCACCGCGCCAGCTTGCGCGCGCCCAGGCTGGTCACCGTCCTGTCCAAGACGCCCAGGAGCGAGCCCTTGCGCCCGCCATCCCGCAGGGAGCGCAGCACCTCCAGGTTGGCCCGGGAGGATTCGTCCATCAGGAGATTTCCCGCGCGCTCCTGGCGGCTCAGCCGGTCCACGTGGGCCGCGGCCGTCTTCTGCGTGTCCTTCAGGTAGCGCAGCGCCGCGCCCGCCGCCCCGGTGGCCAGGGGCGCGTCATCCAGGCCGAAGGCCGACAGCGACTGCACGGAGAAGTGACTTCGCAGGTAGCCCGCGGCCCGCGTGGGCTCGAAGCCCGCGCTCTCCCCTTCCGCCACCGCCGGGGTGCGCGTCAGGCGG
>JBKGHK010000695.1:0-5280 GCA_046520375.1 Pyxidicoccus sp. 3LFB2 | reverse complement strand
CGCGAGGTGCGCGTGGCCGCGGCCATCCTCGCCATCCGCAGCTGCTTCTTCACCACCAACTACGAAGGGGCCATGCTGGCCGCGGAGCAGGGGCTGGCGCTGCTGGAGGCGGACCCGGACGCGGCGCTGCCCGGGCGCGTGGCCCAGGCGTGGGACTCGCTGGACACGGGCTTCACCACGCCCGCCATCGAAATCGACCGGAGCAGCCTGGGTGACGTGGAGGAGCTTCGCGCCCTGTTCGCCCGCTGCATGGGCGTGGTGCATGTCTTCACCGGCGCCCACGACGCGGCCATGGAGGCCTTCGGCCGGGGGTTGGCATGCCGCATTCCTCCGGACCTGGTGGCGCGGCTGCACATGTTCCGGGCCCTCACGCTGACGAAGCGCTTCGGGCAGCTTCCCAACGCGCGCACCGAGGTGGAGGCGGGCCTGGCCGCGCTGGAGCGCAGCACGTCACCGGACCGCGCGCTCCAGGAGGGCTGGCTGCGCAACGTGTGCGCGCTCACCTGGTTCCAGGAGCGCAAGCTGGACAAGGCGGTGGTGGAGGAGAAGCTCGCCATGCGCTGCGTGGGAGACCTGCACGACGCGAGCGCCACGCACCTGAAAATCAACCTCATCTCCAACGCCAGCTACCTGCAGGAGACGGCGCGGCAGTTCCCGGACGCCATCGCCACGTGGCGGCGCTTCGAGAAGATCAGCGCGAAGTGGGGCGCCAACTTCGCCAAGCACCATTGCTACCGGCTGGCCGGACTGGAGCTGGGCGCGGGCGAGCGCGACGCCGCCGTGGGCCACTTCACCGAGGCGTACGCCAACGCGGACGCGCTGGGCGACTCGTTCCACCGGCAGGTCATCGCCGCGGAGCTGGGGCGCCTGTTCCTGGACGAGCAGCAGCCCGCCACCGCCGTGGAGTGGTTCTCCCGCGCGGAGGAGCATGCCCGCGCCGTGGGAGACCCGCTGAAGACGGCGGAGAGCCTCGCGGGGCTCGCGGTGGCCGGTGGCCGCACCGACTGGACGGAGGCCCTGCGCTGCGCCCAGGCCAGCACCACGTGGCCGAAGGAGACGGCGGCCCTGCTCGACGGGCTGACGCGGGGAGATGCGAAGGCGGTGCACGCCGCGCTGCCCCGCGCGCGCACGAAGCTCAACCGCCCGTTCGACCCGGTGAACCTGTACTGACGGAAGGCGGGGCGCTCGCGTGGATGCAGCGGGAGCGCCCCGGCGGGTCAGCGGTTCGCGCTGAAGCCGCGCTCCAGCACGCAGCCTTTCGACCCCGTGGTACTTCACGGGGTCGCGGTCGGTACGTCCTTCATGGCTGCGACCTGGTGATGACCCTCGCGGGGTCAAAGGCGGCCACCGCGTCACAGCGGCCGTGCTCCACCAGCTCCGCGATGGAGGCGCCGGTGAGCGCGCCGGTGAGGATGCCCTGCCCTCCCAGCCCCGTCGCCACGTACACCTGCCGCATGCCCGGATGGCGGCCGATGTACGGGCGCCCATCCGGCGTCACCGCGCGCAGCCCCGCCCAGGCGCGCACGAAGCGCGCGTCCCTGAGGCGCGGCGCCAGCTTCGCCACCGTGGCGCTCAGGTGCAGCAGGCCCGCCGGCGTCACGTGCTCCGCGAAGCCCGCGTCCTCCTCCGTGGCCCCGACGACGATTTCGCCCGCGCGCCACGGCGCCAGATACGAGGGGCCGGACACCACCCGCGTCAGCTCCAGGCCTGGCTGGTGCACCACCAGCATCTGCCCGCGCACGGGCTTCAGCGGCAGCGGAGGCAGCCCCTCCAGGGCCGCAGACCACGGGCCCGCGCCGACGATGAGGGCGTCGGCCCGGAGTGTCTCCCCATCTGTGCGGACCTCGACGCCGGTGGCCGTCTCGTGGATGGAGCGGGCGGCAACCCCCAGCCGGATGTGGGCCCCCGCACGGGCCGCGGCGTCGCGGAGCGCGTTGACGTAGCCGTCCGTGTCCACCATGTGGCCCTGGCCGCTCTCGAAGGCGCCGAAGAGGGGCGTGCCTTCCAGCGCGGGCTCCAGCTCCACGAGCCGCTTCGCGTCCACCCAGAGGCCCGGCCCCTCCGCGTCCTTCGCGGCCTTGTCCGCCAGCGCGTCGCGCATCTTCGCGTCCGGGACGACGCGCAGGATGCCCTGCCCCCGGCGAAGCTCGGGCCCGTTCGGCAGCGAGGCCAGGTCTTCCGCGAGGGTGGCGCGGCCCGCGCGGGCGAACGCGAGCAGGTCCGGGTCATCGAAAAGGCGCACGGAGGGAATGGCGACTCCGGCGGCGGCACGCGAGCCCCGGCCTCCGGGGTCCACGGCGTCCAGCACGGTGACCTTCGCTCCACGCGCGACGAGCCGGCGCGCGGCCGAAAGGCCGACGACGCCAGCTCCGAGAATCACGATGTCGGCGTCAGACTTCACTCACTCCGGCTTTCGCCCTTCGCCGCGTCGACGGTGTGGCTGGTGCTGGCTTTGAGCGGGAGTGCGATGGTGTGGAAGTTGCCGCCGATGTAGATGAAGCCCAGCCGCTCGGCGCGCTTCACCACCGCGTCCAGCTGCGTGTAGCCCACCAGGATCTTGAAGCCGAGCCTCGTCGCCTCCTCGGCGATGGCGAGGACGATGGCGTCGATGTAGTCGGTGCGCTCCTCGCGTGACATGCCCGGCGCCGCGACGAGGTTCTCGATGAGCGCCACCGTGCTGTCCGTGCGGTACATGAAGCCCGCCGCCTTGCCGGGGATGATGAACCCGGTCTGCGGCAGGGACTCCGGCGTCATCAACTCGTCCCAGAACTGCAGCCAGTCCTTGATCTGCTCGAAGTGCAGCTCCGGAACGTAGGGGATGGGAGTCATGGATTACGAGATCAGCTGCCCCATGCGCTGGGCCATGAGCTCCATGGTGTTCTGACGGCTCTGCTCCGTCATCTCTTCCTTCTTCTGGGTGGCCTTGAGCAGGTCCTTGGCGATGTCGGTGACCTTGCTCTTGCCCGTGGCCAGGTTCAGCGCGCCGCTCAGCAGGCTGTTGCCGCCCATGCCCTCCATCAGCGACGAGCCGCCAAACTTGCTGAGGACATTTCCGAAGGCGCCACCCATGCCACCGGGGATGAGGTCACCGGCCGCGCCGAGCAGGGACTGCAGCGGGTTCTTGCCCTGCATCAGGCCGCTGGCAAAGCCCATGGCCGCGCCAAGCAGCGGGTTGACCGCCGACACGAACGGCTTGACGACGTCCAGCACCTTGCTGAAAACCTTGGTGAGCTTACCCATGGTCGAGTCCTTTTCGAGGTGGCCGCAGTGCGGCCATCAAATGAGCCTTATGTAGGAATTGTCGGCGGCACGGCTTTTTTGTTCCGTGCGCTCCGCAAATACTGGCCGCCCTGAAGAAAACCCGAGCGAATCCAGGGGCTTGGAGGGCGACGAGCGACTCAGTTCTTGTCGGTGGGCGTCTTCTTGTTGGGGTCCACCTGCACGGCGGTGGGGGACAGCCCCCTGCGAGCCTCGGGGGCGCCCTTCTGGACGGCGTCGGAGGCGAGCGCGGCCTTGTAGCGCGCGTCCGCGTCGTCCGGGTTGAAGCCGTCCCGCTGCTGCGCCCGGCTGATCATGATCTCCCCGTCGACAATCTTCTGCAGGTGCGTCTGCAGCTCCTCGACGGTGGGGATGTTGGGGTCCCTCGCCTTCAGCTCCTCGTCCGGGGTGATGACGAGCTGGGCCGGCTTCTCGGGGTGGAGGGCGTAGTCGAGAATCTTCTCCACGTACGTCGCGACGTCGACCTTCAGCAGCGCGGCCTGCTCCTTGACGTCCTTGTCCGCCAGCAGCTCGGCGCGCATCTCTTCCACCGGCTTCTTCAGCTTCTTCGGTTCGGGGACGACTGGGTTCTCTCCGGCCATGGCGCTCTCCAGCAAAAGGGGGCCCGTCAACCCGGCAGGGGCGTCAAGCCGCGCCAGGTCCGGACATGGCGGCATTCTGGCCGGTGAGACACCCCGGATGTCAAAGGGACCCGGCGGTCCACCGGGTGAACTGCATGCGAAGCTCGCACGTGTAGCGGCCTCGCGAGTCCTTCAGCCAGAGCTGCTCCGGCGCCGGGTACATCTCCTCCACCGAGAGCCGCTCCGCCTCGCGGGCGAGGTGCGAGAGCAGGTCCAGCGCGAAGGGGCTCGCCGTGTCGATGAGGTACGGCTTGCGCTCCTTCGAGCTGCGCATGAACACGAAGCGCGGCCACCCTCCTGCCTGCCGCTCGCGCTGCACGGCGAGGAACAGCTCGAAGCCGGCCGGGCGCGACAGCCGCTCCGAGGACAGCTCCCACCGCTCACGCTGGTACACCGCGCCGCCCACGCTCAGCCGGGGCAGATGCTGCCCCTTCGTGCGCAGCGGCGCGTGCAGCACCTGGGGATGCGCCAGCGCCGCGAAGGGCGGATAGGACGAGAAGTCGTCCAGCGGCATGTAGAGGCTCAGCCGCTCGCCCTTCCCGTCCACCAGCACCGGCCCCTGGGGCGTGGGCCGCACCTTCACGTCGCCCGGTGTCAGCGCGCCCTCCTCCACGTCCAGCACGTCCGACACCGAGTACACCAGCCGCCGCCCCGGGAAGACGTAGAAGCCCTTGTTGCGGCGGCGGATGGACAGCCCCACCAGCCCCCGCGCGGCGGGGTCCGCGTCCAGCCACCGGGAGGCCACCGACGCGTACCGCTCGCGCTCCGGCTGGAAGGCGCCGAGCCAGCTCCACAGCAGCAGGTGGTGGTGCACGCGCGCCAGCATCACCTCGAAGCCTCCGCCGTCCGGCTTCGCCGCGAGGCACACGTCCGGCAGCGCGTACCGGCCTCCCGGCGTGGACGTGCCCAGGAAGTCCACGGGCAGCGTGCGGGCGCGCGCGCCGTCCTCCTCCAGCAGCACGGGCGGCACGGGTGAGAAGCGGCTGCCCGACACGGTGTCCGGCCGCAGCCGCACCGCGTAGTCCAGCAGGTCCAGCGGCGTCTCGTCCGGGCCCAGCGCGTCGCGCACCTGCTCGCGGAAGCCGCGCTGCACGGTGTCTCCGTACGCGGCCGACAGCTCCAGCGCGCCGGTGAGCGCCGCCTCCAATTCGCGGGTGAAGCGCGCGCCGAAGCGCAGGCGGAACGGAGAGCTGGCCTCCTCGTAGAGGATGAGCCGGTCCGCGTACACCTGGCCCTCGCCGCGCCGCGCGGGCTTGCCGGTGGCTTCGGTGAAGGCGGCCTCCAGGCGAGGCAGCAGCGCGCGGCGGGCGTCCAGGTCCGCCGTCTCGAAGTCGGCGCGCAGGCGCGCGAGCGTGTCGCGCTCCAGCGCGCTGGCGTCGCG
>JBKGHK010000694.1:0-5281 GCA_046520375.1 Pyxidicoccus sp. 3LFB2 | reverse complement strand
CGAGCGCTACCCGTCCGCACTCGCGCTGCTGCCCCCGGGCGCGGCCCCGTTCATCCCCTCCGAGCTGGTGCAGCTCAAGGCCTCACTGCGCGAGCGCGGTGTCGCGGTGGTGGACGCGCACCCGTCGGCGGAGCACCTGTCCGAGGCCCGGGAGTACGTGCTGCGGGTGGCGCTGAATCCGGAGTGCTTCAAGGACCTCATCGGCTTCCCCCAGGCGTGCCGCTGGCTGGACTCGCAGGCGGCGGTGGAGGCGAGCCTCGCGCCCACCGCCGTGCTCCCGCAGGACGTGCTCTACACCTCGCCCCTGCTGGCTTTCGACACTTGGAAGGCGGGCCCATGAGGCCACAGGGCCGGCACCTGTCCGCTGGTCGTCAGATGTAGGCCGCCGCGTGGATTCCCGAAGCGCCACTCTGGTAACCCTCCGAGTCACACGCCTCTCCCCCGCGAGCCCGTGGACGCTCCCAACTCCCCGCCCCTTCCGCAGCAGCGGCTCCCCTCGCTCGTCGCGGAGGCGGTGTGCCTCGCGGCCCTGGTCCTGGCCTGTGTGAAGCTGGGCCGCGGCGTCGAGGGCGTACTCGACCTGGGACTCTGGGACGAAGCGGACTACCTCCACCGCGCCTTCCTGCTGCCGGAGCGCGGCCTGCCGGATCCGGAGTGGGGCCCCCTCTACTCGGTCTGGTACTTCGCGCTCTCGCGCGTGTGGCCGGATCCGGTGGACCTCTACTACGGCAACACCCGGCTCCTGCTGCTCCTCACCACCGTGGCGGGCTACGTGTTCCTCCGACGGGTGGGCGCGAAGCCATGGCTCGCGCTGGCGGGGGCCGCTGTCTACCTCCTGTCCATGGCGCCGCACGTGCTGCCGCGCCCGACGCTGCTCTCGGTCTTCATCATCCTGGTGGCACTCGGCGCCGCGACATCGGCGCGCACTCCGGCGGGGGCCTGCATCCGCGTGGGCCTGGGCCTGCTCATCGCCTCCTTCGCGCGCCCCGAGTACTTCCTGTCCTTCCTGCTGATGTCGCTGCTGCTGGGCGGACTGCTGGCGCACGGGGTGTGGCGCGGAGGCTGGAAGACGCGGGCCCCGTGGCTTCGCGCCCTGCGCACGGGCGCGGCCTACGGGCTCGCGGCGCTGGCGCTGGTGGCGGTGATGGGCAACCCGTTCGGCAACACCAGCAACCGGCGCTTCTATGCCTTCTGCCAGCACTTCGCGGACAACCACGTCCGGCGCACGGGCCTGGCGCTGAACCCGTGGGGCGAGTGCCCCAAGGTCATCAGCCAGGTCTTCGGCGACGTGGACACGCTGGGCGCCGCCGCGCGCGCCAACCCCGGCGCGTTCCTCACGCACCTGGGGATGAACCTCCAGCGCTACCCTCGCGAGTCCGTGCGCATGTTCGCGGCGGGGTACGGAAACCACTCGCCCCTGCCCGGCCCGAAGCCGTGGACGCGGGAACAGGCGGGGCACCTGTTCCTGCTCGTGGTGGCGGTGGGGCTTCCGCTGGGCCTCCTCGCCTGGAATGCGCGGCGGCTCGCACGGGCCCTGCGCAGTCGGCGCGTGGTGGAGACGGTGGTCGCGGCCTGCGTGGTGCTGCTGCCAGTGCTCGCCTCGGTGGTGCTCATCCAGCCGCGGCAGCACTACCTCGTGCTCCAGGGGCTCATGGTGCTCGCGGTGCTGGCCGCGCTGGTGGCGGCGGTGGAGCCGGACGCACCGGCCGCGAGCCCCCACCCTCCGGCCACTGATTCGGGCCTCACCCCGGAGCCCGGAGGCCTGGTGCTGGCGGCGCTGCTGGCCGGCGTGCTGGTGCTGTCGGTGCCGGACCTCGTGCGGCGTCAGGGCGGCCCGGACTCGGTGACGCGGGAGCAGTTGCAGCAGGTGCTCGCCATCCGCGCGCTGGGGCTGCAGGCGCGAGCGCCCCGGGGGACGCCATCCGCGTGCTCGACGCGCAGGGGGGCCTGTCCGTGTACCTGGGCCCGCCGTTCCGCCGCGTCCCCACGTGGACGAAGCGCCGGAGCGAGTCCCTCTCGGACTACCTCCGCCGCGAGCGCATCGACCTGGTCTTCCTGGACGGCCGGCTGCGGCAGGACCCGCTCTTCGCGGGTGAGCCGGCGCTGGACTCCTTCTACGCGGTGCCGGGCGCCTTCGGGTACGCCACCTGGCGCGTCCCTGGCACCAACGTGGTGCTGGCGCTGCCGGATGCATGGGCCTCCAACGGGACGGCACGCTCCACCGTGTCTCGCCCCACGCCTGCTCCCGTCCCCGCCGTGCCCGGCTGCGACGGTGCCCTGCCTGCCATGGAGTCGGGCAGGTCACCGGATGCAGGCCCGCGACCCGGTTGTGCACGCCTGCCCTCGCCCCATCTTTAGGGGAACCGAGGAGTGAACGCATGCGCCAGTGGACGTGGGTGCTGATGGCCGCGGGCCTGGGTATGGCCACGGCATGCAAGGACGCAGTGGAGGTGGAGCGCGGAGGCATGGGCACGGAGCGCCGGCCCGAGCAGGAGGCTCCGCTCGAGGGCAGGGGCACCCTGGGCGGAGAGGACCTCGCGGACCAGGAGTTCTACGGCACCATCACCTCCCTGAGTGGCAATGGCTTCACCGCTCGTGACGATGAGGGCGTGGAGCGCCCGTTCCGCGTCGAGCAGGGCACCAGCTTCATGAGCGAGGGCCAGCCCGTCGGTCGCGGCCAGCTCCACGAGGGCTCGCAGATCCGCACCACCTATGACGAGCAGGAAGGCCAGTGGGTCGCGGACAAGGTGGAGATCTACCCGGGCACGCCTTCGCGTGAGCGCCCCATGCCTCCCGACGCGACGAAGTAGTCCGGCCTCCGGATTTCTCCAGTCACACTGAAGCCGGCCTCTCTCGGGGGGCCGGCGCGAAAGCGCGTGGCCGTTCGTTGGCGTGGCGGGTCATTTCCAGCCGAAAGGCTCCGAAGTCATTGGAGCCGCTGCTGGAGCTGAACCGACCATGCCTTCGATTTCGCACCTTCGCTCGAGCTTCGTGGCCCTCCTGGCTGTCGCCCTGCTGCCCTTCATGGGTTGCGGCAAGGGCGAGGGCAAGGTCTCCCTGCTGATGACGGATGCGCCGGGCGACGACCTGAAGACGGCCGTCGTCACCATCTCCGAGATCTACCTGCAGGGCAGTGGCGGGGACGACGACGACACCGGCGGCATCGACAAGGCGGACAACGACGACAAGGGTGGTCGCGTCGTGCTGCTCGACGAGCCCGTCACGGTGAGCCTGCTGGAGCTGGCCAACAAGACGGCGGAGCTGGTGTCGGAGGCGGTGGTCCCCAACGGTGACTACTCCGAGATTCGCTTCGTCATCACCGGTGGCTACGTGGAGGCGAAGAACGCGGACGGCAGCACCACCCTCTTCGCTTCGTCCAATGACTACGCCGAGCTGCCCGAAGGCGCCGTGGTGGGGGGCCGCCTTCACATGCCGAGCTATGGCTCGTCGGGCCTGAAGGTGAAGTTCACGGAGAAGCTCACCATCGAGGGCGAGCAGAAGATCCTCCTGGTGGACTTCGACGTCGCGCAGAGCTTCGGCAAGGAGGCCGGTGGTTCGGGCCGCTGGGTGATGAGCCCGGTCATCAAGGCCGCCGAGGTGACGGCGTCGGGCAGCCTCAACGTGACGCTGGCGAAGGCGTCGGACGTGACGCTGCCGGTGGTGGACGACCGCCAGGTGACGCTGGGCGACTTCCGCGCGGTGATGATCAACGCCGCGGGCAGCCGCGAGGAGCTGGCGCTGGTGGACGACAACGGCGACGGCACCTTCGAGGCGAGCTTCAAGTTCCTCATCCCGGGCACCTTCTCGCTCAGCGTGGCGGGGCCCGAGGGCGTGAGCTTCACCACCTCGCCGGGCGCTCCGGTCACGGTGGAGCTGGGTTCGGGCAAGAACCTCACGCAGGCCTTCACGCTCACCGACGCGCAGCAGGAGTAGCGCGGGAGCGTAACAAGTGCAGTTGGGTCGGCGCGGGGCCGACCCGGACGAGGCGTCGGGGCGTGCTCCCCGGCGCCTCGTTTTTTTTGTTCCGGCCTCCCCGGCGCCGAGGACGGAAGGAGCGTTCCTTCCACGCATACGCGTTGGGCAGGCGGTGGCCGGGTGAGCCGAACGGTCACCCTCCCCAGCCCAGCGGCGGCCCGTGGAATGAACGTTCCTTCCACGCTGCCCGGCTCGCGGGGGACGGATGGGGCAAGCCGCGCGTCCTCCCGGCCTGCCCGGACCCGCCTCCTCAGCCGTAGCCTCGCGGAACGAACGTTCCTTCCAGGAGCCAGGCTTCCCCTGGGCCGGACGAGCCGGGCACAGATGTGCCTCGCGGAACGAACGTTCCTTCCAGGCACCCGGGCGGGAAGCATGAGCCGCCTCGTGGAATGAACACTCATTCCAGGTGCCCGGGGCGGGCGGGGCATGTCGCCGCGCCTCAATGCCTCACCGGACCATCCCGCGCCTCGGCTCCGCACACACCGAGCGGAGCCGGCAGGGCTGCAACGTGCCCGCTCAGTAAACGACGAGCGGATGCGGCGGGTGGTAGCTGACAATCGTCAGCACCGGGATGCGAGGCGCCTCATCGTCCCCATCCGGCCCACCCGAGGTGAGCCGCATGCCGTCGAAGCGGGCGAGGATGACGTAGTCGCGGCGGGTCTCCAGGAACGGGTCCGCGCGAGGCAGCCGCCCGAGCGCCTCACGTCCCGTCTCATCGGAGATGTTGTCGTAGTGCTTCCGCGTGCCATAGCGGTCGGTGCGCCTACGCGACGCCACCTCGCCGCCGATGCGTCCCGGCCCGGTGAGCTGCGTCTGCCCGTCCAGGTCTCCGGAGAAGGAGGACAGCACATCCGTGCGCTCGCTGTAGCCCACCGGCGTGTCCGTCTCCACCGAACCCAGGGCCTGCTCCACGAGCCACACCGTGGGGCGCTCGCCCTCCGTGCGCTGGTCGGCCACGCGGGCGCGCAGCAGGACGTAGCGCCCCTTGTACGTGTCCGGCCGTCCATGGCGGACGACAGCGAGAAGATGGGGATCTTCCGGTCCTGCAGATACTGCAGCTCCCCCGTCACGCTGCCACCGCGTTGGGCCACCACGCGGGCGATGAGCGACGCACCCTCGGGCCGGACGCGCAGGTCCTCCGCCCAGGCGCGGCCCAGCAGCGCGTTGATCTGCGTGAAGGGCGTGTGCTCGATGCAGGCCTTGAGCGCGGCCCAGGCCTCCTCGCGCGACTCGCCCTGAATCCGGCGCGCGGCGGCCTCACACAGGGCGGGGTTCGGATAGCGGGCGGCGAAGGCCTTCGGGTCCC